>CAJUQZ010000056.1 GCA_910588755.1 uncultured Lachnospiraceae bacterium
TGACAACGAAATTTATCTCGAACCTGATATTTCAGTCATCTGTGATAAAAGCAAACTTACGGATGAAGGGTGCAAGGGCGCGCCGGACTGGATCATTGAGATTGTTTCGCCCTCCAGCCGCCCGATGGACTACAACAAGAAACTGTTCAAATACCGCACCGCAGGCGTGAGGGAATACTGGATCGTCGATCCCATGAATGTGCGCATTACCGTCTACAATTTTGAACGTGACACTTTTGAAGAATACAAATTCACAGATAGCGTAAAATCCGGTATCTATGAAAATCTGGAAATCAACTTTTCCGAAATCAATATGAAAGGATAAGCAGACGCTTATCCTTTCATATTGATTAAATATTTTTGAAGTTTTAACACTTTTCCGGATTCCGTCGTAAATTCATCAAGTCCTTCTGTGCGATAAGAAAATTTCGCAACAAGTCCGATACTGGATTTGTTGCGGATATCTGCCTCGTATACATACCACTCTTTCCGGCCCGTCTGATTCAGATATTCCAGAATGCAGCTTAGCGCTTCATACGCATACCCTTTTCCCTGAAAATCCTTTTTCAGCCAGATTCCCAGCTCAGGATATTCTTCTGCAAGCCCGTGCACCTCCAGGCTACCGGCAAATTCGCCTTTTGTGTCAAGTATGGCAAGAAATAGCATTTCCCCGCGGTTCATCTCATCCATAAATTCTCGAAGAAGCGTCTCGGCTGCCTCTACGCTGTCAAACGGATCCGGATACTGGTACTTTGTAATTTCCTCATCAAATCCGTAATAATAGTCATTCAGATATTTTAAATCAAATGGAACAATTGTGAGTCTCTCTGTCTGTATCTCTTGCATTTTTCCTCCGTAATACCGCTATAAACTCTCGGAATCTTCCAGCCATATTTTATGCGGCTTCCATAATTCCTTTTTCATAAATCCCCCACGAACCTCTTAGAACGAACCTGCGCAATCTAATCACTCATTTTCCTACAGTTCCTCAAAACGCCGTCAGCCACAAGACCGCTGTCGATATCAGGATCTGTATGATCGCGAACTTAAATACCGTCTGCGCGTTGGACCACCCCATGTTCTTGCGCACATGGTCGTGCAGCGGCGTGCGGATCTTCGTGAGGATCCTGATGTGCAGGAAACGCAGCAGTGACACCTTGAAAAGCCCGATACCGCCGTCCACCATCAGCACAAATGCCACCAGCAGGTACAAAAACGGGCATCCGGCCTTCATGATCGAGATGGCGATAAACAACCCCATCGCCCGCGATCCGGCATCGCCCATCAGCAGCAGGCTCGGCGTGGCGTTAAACCACAGGTAGCCCAGGATACAGGCGATAAACAGCAGGATTGTATAGGAAAACCCCTGCCCTGTCCCCACCCTGTTCATGATCATATAGATCGTAAACAGCGTGATGCTCGTCAGCGTTCCCGACAGACCGTCCACCCCGTCCGCACAGTTTGTCACATTGATCGAGCCCCACACAAGGACCACCGCAAGCGCGCCGTACACCAGTGGATGAAAAGAGATAACCTGCCCTGTCAGCGCGATTGTCACATCGCTTCCGTTGAAATTCACAATCGTCACCGCCGTCATAACCGCAATCACAAGGTCGAGAAGCCCTTTGCGCAGCTCTCCCCAGGACACCTTCGCGCAGTCGTCGAGATATCCCGTCATCATGGCAGCTACGGTCAGAATCAGATAAATTGTTATCTCCCTGTCCATGTTTCCAAAGATCAGCACCGACAGCACAAACACCAGTATAAAGACAAAACCCGCACCGCGCGGTTTCCCTGCGGAGAGGCCGCCGTCATGCGCAAACTCCCGCCCGTGGTCTCTCGGAAGTTTGTTCATTCCGACCGCCAGCAAAAGGCTGGTCATGAGATATGCAAAAGCCACACCCAAAAAGCCTAAAAATGCATACTGTGATACGTCCAGAAAATTATTTATCATATACTCATATCTCCTTTTCCGCGCTATGGAGCTGTCGCGACAGCTCCTTGTTATCCGGCCATCTCAAACTGACTGTTATATAATTTTGCATAAAATCCGTTTTCCTTCTGTAAGAGGGTCTCATGGTCGCCCTGCTCGATAATATTTCCGTCCTTCATCGCGAGGATAATGTCCGCCTCCCGGATTGTCGAGAGCCTGTGTGCCACGATAAAGCTCGTTCTGCCCTTCATCATCGTATTAAACGCCTGTGAAATCTTGATCTCCGTGCGCGTATCAATCGAGGAAGTCGCCTCGTCGAGAATCAGCATCGGCGGCAGACAGAGCATCACGCGCGTGATGCACAACAGCTGTTTCTGTCCCTGCGAGAGACTTCCGCCGTCCTCCGTGATCACGGTGTCATATCCCATCGGCAGACGCTTAATAAAACTGTGCGCATGCGCCGCCTTCGCGGCTGCGACAACTTCCTCATCCGTCGCGTCCGGCTTGCCCATCACGATATTTTCCCGTATCGTGCCCGCGTGCAGCCAGGTCTCCTGCAGCACCATTCCAAAGCTGTCCCGCAGGCTTTTGCGCGTCATGTCCCTAATATCCACCCCGTCAATACAAATACTTCCACTATTAACATCATAGAACCGCATCAGCAAATTTATGACAGTTGTTTTTCCGCAGCCGGTTGGCCCCACGATCGCCACGCGCTGGCCGGACTTCACTTCGAGGTTAAAATCCTGTATGAGTTTCTGTTCAGGATTGTAGGAGAAACTGACGTTCTGCATCGTAATATTTCCTTTTGGCGCTGTCAGAACCGCAGCGTCGGGCGCCTCCGGAATCTGCGGCTCCTCCTCGATAAACTCAAACACCCTGCCGGCGCAGGCAAGTGCTGTCTGCAGCTCTGTCACCACGCCGGAAATCTCATTAAAAGGTTTCGTATACTGGTTGGCGTAACTCAAAAAGCTGGTGAGCTGTCCTACACTGATGCGCCCTTTGATCGCGAGAAATGCCCCAAGGATTCCCACGCCTGCATAGACAAGGCTGTTGACAAACCGCGTGCAGGGGTTGGTCAGCGATGAGAAGAAAATCGCTTTCACGCTCGCTTTCTCAAGCCTGCCGTTAATCTCCTCAAACCGTTCCATCACCTGCGGCTCATGGCTAAACGCTTTGACAACCTTCTCATTCCCGATCATCTCGTCGATCAGCGCAGTCTGCTCGCCTCTCGTCTCCGACTGCAGCTTAGACATGCTGAATGTCCGCTTCGCGATAAATCCCGCGATAAAAAATGACAGTGGTGTCAGTATCACAACGACAACTGTGGTGGACACATTGATGGAAAACATAAAAATCAGCGTGCCGATGATTGTCACCACACCCGTAAAAAGCTGTGTAAACCCTAAGAGCAGACCGTCTGAAAACTGGTCTACATCTGCTATGATACGGCTCACAATATCTCCATGTGAATGTCCATCAATGTATTTGAGCGGAAGGATCTGCAACTTTTTAAATGCCTCGTCACGCACATCACGCACAACCTGATAGGCGATCTTGTTGTTACAGGTGTTCATCAGCCACTGCACCGCGGCCGTGATCACGATGATGACGGCCATCTTTTTTAGTATTGCCCAGATTCCGTCAAAATCTACCGCGCCGGGGCCAAGAATGCAGTCTACCGCCTGCCCCGTCAAAATCGGTATATACAGAGTCAGTATTACCGAAATTGCCGCAAGTACAATGGAGAGAAGCAAAAATATTTTATATTTTCCAATGTGGTGAAGCACCTTTTTGAGAATGTCTTTATTTGATCTGTGATCTGTCGCCTTTTTCTTATCCTTCATATCTATAGAACCTCCAAACAAAACAGTCCGATATTGGGCTATGCAAATTCATTTCATTTGTCACATTCGGCAAAGCTAAGGAACTGTAACTTTAATTTGCAGCCTTTTTGTCAGGAAACTGGGAATAGTAAATCTCCTGATAAATTTCATTGCCTGCAAGCAGTTCATCATGCGTCCCAATTCCTGCCACCGCGCCGTCGTCCATCACGACAATCTTATCGGCATACTGTATCGAAGCGGCGCGCTGCGACACAATTATGACAGTCATGTCATTTTCCATGCCCTTAATCGCAGCGCGGAGTTTAGCGTCCGTCGCAAAGTCCAGCGCCGACGCGCTGTCGTCAAGAATCAATATCTGCGGTCTGCGCACGATCGCACGCGCGATGGTCAGCCTCTGTTTCTGACCACCCGACAGGTTTTTGCCGCCCTGCGCAACCATAAAGTCCAGCCTGCCATCCTTTGAATCCACAAACTCTTTTGCCTGTGAGATGCGCAGTGCTTCCTCAATGTCCTCATTGGAGGCATTTTCATTTCCCCACAAAAGATTGTCGCGAATCGTCCCTTTGAACAATACTGCCTTCTGCGGAACGACACCGATCATATCCCGCAGCGTCTCAAGCCCATACTCTGTAATATCCCTGCCGTTGATCCGCACAGTGCCTTTTGTCGCGTCATAAAAGCGCGGAATCAGATTGACGACGGAGGTCTTTCCAGAACCGGTTCCGCCGATAATGCCGACTGTCTCGCCCTTATTGACTTTGAAATGGATGTCCGTGAGGGACTCATCGCCGCCCCCGCTGTAGGTGAGGCAGACATGATCGTACTCGATCGCCGGACTGCTGCCGGCGTCCTTTCCATTTATGACACAAATGTCATTTTTCGTCAGTCTGCCCTCCTCCATACTAGAGGTCATGGCAAAGATGCCCTCAACACGCTTTGCACAGGCAAGCGCTTTCGTGAGCTGTATGATGAGATTCGCCAGCTTGACAAGCTCCACCAGAATCTGCGACATATAGTTGACCAGCGCGACCACAGCGCCCTGGGTGATCATGCCGTTGTCCACACGGACAGCCCCTGTCCACAACAACACAACAAGCGCAATATTGATAATAATATATGTCACCGGATTCATCGCCGCGGAGATTTTCCCCACAAAAACCTGTGTATTGAGCAGCAGCTCATTCTCCTTTTCAAAATCAGCAGTTTCCGACTCCTCATTGCAAAAGGCGCGGATCACGCGCGCCCCCGCGAGATTTTCGCGTGTCCTGCCAAGAATCTTGTCGAGTGCCGCCTGCACCTTCTTGTAGAGCGGGATACTGGCGATCATGATGCCAAACACGACGATGGAGAGCAGCGGGATTGCCACCACGAATATCAGCGCCGCTTTCACGTCAACGGTAAATGCCATAATCATCGCGCCAAACACGATAAACGGCGAGCGCAGCAGCAGACGCAGCGTGAGATTGACACCGTTTTGCAGCTGGTTCACGTCGCTGGTCATGCGCGTGATCAATGTACTAGTACCGATGGTATCCAGCTCCGTGTAAGACAGGCTCTGAATATGCGCAAACAGCGCCGCACGCAGCTTTGTGGCAAACCCGACAGCCGCCTTTGCGCTGAAATACTGCGCCGTCACCGCGCTGACAAGCCCCACTGCCGCCAGCAGCACAAGTACCAGTCCCATTTTAATAATCTGTTGCGTGTCACGATTCGCGATGCCGCGGTCGATGATGGACGCCATCACAAGCGGCACCATCAGCTCGAAGGACGCCTCCAGCATCTTGAACAGCGGCGCCAGAATGCTTTCCTTCTTATAGTCTTTGATGTACTTTAGCAGACTTTTCATGAAAGTTTCCCCTTTCTAATAACATTCATACTTTTCTGACAGGCCAGAACGAAAATTTCACTTTTAAGTGCCTAATGGTTATGCCAGTCGCGCGGGGCAAAATTTTCATCCAATACAAGATACCCGCACTCAATCATACACCAGTCCCAGCCATCGGAAAACTGAAAACCGATCGAACTCCCATTCAGGCAAATCCCTTCGGGTATCATGGACTCATATAATGCATCGAAATTAAACATCGGATACTGTTTCCGCAGCCTTCCCTCCACATCTGGTTTTTCAACCGTTCCATTATTTGGCTGATCACTAAAGGCTTCTCCCCAATAATAAATGCCGTCTTCCCCCGAAGGGTAGATTTCCTCCTCCTCGTCATCATCGTCGTCAAACCAGCCAGGGACTATTGCCTCCTCAATTTCCCAAAACGGAAACCCACACATTTCAAGATCACAGAAAATGTGATAGAGGATACAGTCGTTGATCTGTTTTATATTTTTCCTAATCTCCTGTTCTTTATGATTATAATAATCCGCCAGCCCCTTTGCAATCGCGGCGCCGTCCTCTCCCCTATCTTTCAGATACGGTTTCAGCGGCTCATATAAAAAGGGCTTTTCTTTCCGCAGATCTGCAAGAAGCTCATCAAGTTCGATGTCAATTGTTATGTCGTCCCCATCAAAGTCCTTATTTTCATACACGCCCGCAATCCCTACCGAAAATGTTCCTTTCGCAAGGAATTTGCCACCCTCATATTTGACCTCAATCATTTCTACCCCTCTTTCTTCTGTAAAATATCTACAATCCAACCGCAAAGCACTCTTGTCATATAGCATCAAAATCTTTGTGTTCCAGCAAAGACACAAGCGCATATACGCTGTCCTCCGCCCCGTTTCTGTAACGCTTCATACATCTTATGACTGGCCATATGGTCACGCCATGCGCCGTTTCAACAGCAATATTGATCTCCCCCTGCGGGTCGCTGTCGTCTGTAATCCATCGCCCGCCATGCAGCCGTATGACAGTCTGTCCAACATAAGAACCTAATGAAAACAGAATTGAACCCCTGTTGCCTTTTGCAAGGATTCCATCCGGGCCGCTCTGCTCATCAAAGAAGCGATCGACTTCCTTCATGCTTTCTAGTGTGTAGTCCGCTTTATAGCCTGATCCATTCAGCGCGTTGACTACCCACTCCGCTGCCTTGGGAATGTCCTCCTCAAGCGTGCTTGCGCTTTGGGCGTCCGCATTCTGCGTGCCTGTATTTTGTGTTCTGTTACTTTGTACTTCAGCTTTCTGCGTGTCTGTCTCTTCCCTTTTGGAAAATATCTTCTTTAGTCCCATATGTATCCTCTCCTCTGTAATTTATCCCACTGTGCACCAAAATCTATGCAATTCCCGAAAGATCACAGACAACTACTTTTCGTATATTTATATCTGCGCTCCTCATCACACCACAAAAATAAGACCCAGTCGTGTGCCGTGGGTAGGATTTGTATGATATTTTCTGGGGCTCCATACGGCAGCAGCAGTTTGTCCAGTAAGAAGTTTAATTTTTTCTCCTCTTTTTTATACATCTGGTTTCCCCAATCGTCAGTTCCTAATGTCCATTTAGGCACAAATTGAAATTTCTAATCCCACCAGCAATAGTAAACAGACTCGTTCTCTCGAATCAGATTCCTGCCAGAAATCAGCTCCCCATGACTGCCAATCAGGAACCGTTTTTCCACAATTTCTGGAAATAACGGCTGTGAAAGATTCGTTTCTTCCCCGATATCGCTCGGAAAGATGTCATCGGGCGCATTAAAAACCCGTTTGATATCATCTAACGGCAGTCTGCTCATAATGATCAATGTTTCCGCATAGATTAATGGATCGCCGTCAATCTCTTCAAGTCCATAAACTTCCACATATACCCTTGCAGCAGCGTCAAGGTGGAACAGACTTTCTATGAGATTAATATATTCCTGCTTCCCGTCAACATTTGCATATGCAAAATCTGTAAAGGAATCTTCCGGGTCAAGATAATCTTTATAGGAAAACCAGTATCGCGTCTGATAGGATTTGTTGATTTCGTCTGTTTTCAACAGGACTAAGATCGTACCCCTTTGCTGTGCGTTCATGCTGATCTCCTCCTAAAATTCCTTGTTTTTCCCTTCTCGAAAAGTGTTTCAATGCATAAAATGGCAACAGCTGAATTATTGATTATACGCTTCTTTACTTACCGGATGCAATGCTAATTCCCAGTCCTCAAACGGCTTGTCAGGACAATAATCAGGTTGGAAATACATTCGGATATACTCCGCAGCTCTATTTTCACAATATTTATAGTTCAAAACATTGCCTTCATGATCTAATTCAATGTTATTCATAAAGATCGAAAATGCCTGTTCCATGCAGCTGCTGTCTTCATCCAATTCACTCAAATAGTCAATCCCTTCCAAAATAGGATAACCTAATGTCCCATGTACAAACCAATACGAAAATTGCCTTACCGCACCAGATAAATAATTACTTACTTTCATTTAGCAAACCCCATTGAATTTCCGCTTCCAGCGGCGGTACAACCTCCGGATTATTCTCTACCCAGCCCAGTGCACAGTAATGAAGCCTCCAAAGCATTCTGTCATTCAAATCCCCATCTCTTAGCGCATCGATAATCTCCCTGACATACTGATCCGGCTCTCCTATGGGATTTGCAAGGTGAAGGTATTCATAAAATGTATCCAGCATTTTCCGATAATCGTCATCCCAGTTCAATCCACCATTACGCCAAAGCTCATTCTTGACACTCCCCGCAATGCGTATCACCTCTCCCTGGGCCGTCTGTGCCCGCCCTGTCGGAGGGACCAGAAAATTCCAGAGCTCCTTAAAATTGTCCTTGAAGCCTCCTACAACTGTCAGGATAATTGGGGACACGCCATCATGAAACGATGTCTCCCGAAGCACCTTAGCATCAAACATTTCACATAATTTTTTAACCGCTGCTTCCTGATTGTGCAGAAATTTAGAAGGCTTTTTGCCCAGGGTATGCCGGTAAAAGGTTTCCGACAAAGCGGACGCAAACTGACGGCAGCGCTCTGTCTTATGCGCGCCATGTTTTAATAATATTTTGCAGATATCATATTTTTTCGTACAGCCCATATCATATTCATATAGCGTTTTTTCCAAAGGTGTAAAGTGCCCATATCCACTATAATCCCTTGTCTGCGCCTCAATATCCGCACCAGCCTTCAAAAGCGCCCGCACTGCCTTGCTATTTCCACGCGCTGCTGCTACATGAAGCGGTGTACGGCCATCAAATGCTGCTGCATTGATATCTGCTCCCAACTCAACCATGAGCAGTATATCCCCGTCCCTTCTGGCAACCTCGAAAATCGGTGTCTTTCCATACTGATCCCTGAAATTGATATCCGCACCCTGTTCCTTCGCCCAAAACGCAAACTCCCGAGGCATGGGTACGAACGAAAAAATGTTAGATTTAAAAATTCCTACTGCGTTGGGATCGCATTGTGAAAATTGTTTCTTTAATTCCAAAATGTCGCCTGTCTTTAAAAGTTCGCCAAATACAGCCGGCAGTTCCTTCAATTTTTCTGCCATGATATTCCTCGTCGTATCAATTTTCTCTTTTGCAATATTTACGACAAATGAAATCTGTTGCATTCTTTTCTTCATCTGCTCTATTCACGACAAATGAAATCTGTTGCATTCTTTTCTTCATCTGCTCTATTTATGACAGATGAAATTTATTGCATTCTTTTCTTCAATTGCTATATTCGCAATAAATGAAATCTGTCGCATTCTTTTCTTCATCTGCTCTATTCACGACAAATGAAATCTACTGAATCCCTTTCTTCAACTGCTATATCTATGACAAATGAAATTTATTACATATTTTTCAAACTATATGTGGTCAAACATTGCCCCAGCCGCAGCTTCAATGCGTGAATCGCACAGTCCGTCTTGCATCGTCTGTGCTGTCATGATAATATTTAGTTACAGTTCGGCAAGCTGCTCTGTCATGATAATATTTAATTACAGTTCGGCAAAGCTGCTCTGTCATGATAATATTTAATTACAGTTCGGCAAAGCTGCTCTGTAACAATATTTATCATATCATAAAGAAGGGGGCTGGACAACCCATGAATCTTGATTTCAATTCGACACAATCCACGCGCTATCTACAGGTTTATGACTACTATAAAGACCTCATCACAGCCGGGCGCCTGATGCCGGGGACAAAGATGCCCTCAATCCGCCGCTGCGCCGTGCAATTAGGGCTGAGCCGCACTACGATCGAGACCGCCTACCTGTGCCTTGCCGCCGACGGATATATCATCTCCAGACCACAGAGCGGCTACTACGTCACGGACAGGACAGTCACTTCCGCCCCCAAGACCGCAGAACACAGAACAGCCGTAGCTCCCCAGACGAAAATATTATATAATTTCACCTCCAATAACGTGGACGCGGACAGCTTTGATTTCAACCTGTGGCGGCGCTATATCAAAAGCACACTGCGCCAGGACGGGCGTATGCTGACCTACGGCGAACCACAGGGCGAGTACGAACTGCGCGAGGTGATCTGCCGCTATGTGACAAGCAAGCGCAACGCAGTCTGCCGCCCGGAAAACATTGTGATCGGCGCAGGCTCGCAGGCGCTGTTAAATATTTTGTGCCCCCTGATCAAAGAGCGCAAAACTGTGTGTTTCCGCGACACGCGCTTTGCGCAGGGCATGGTCATCTTTGAAGATTACGGGTTTGATGTGGAAAGAGAAAAAGAGAACGCAAGTGTGCTCTACATGACGCCGTCCCACATGACGTCACTGGGCGATGTGATGAGCGTGGAGAAACGACTTGCGCTCTTAAAAGAATGCGCGGTACACGACCGGCTGATTATAGAGGACGATTACGACAATGAATTCCGGTATTTCAGCAAGCCGATTCCCTGTCTGCAGGGGCTTGCGGGCGGTGAGAACGTGGTCTACTTAAGCACCTTCTCAAAACTCCTGCTGCCCTCAATCCGCCTAAGCTTCATGATTCTGCCCGACTCGCTGCTGCCCCTGTATGAACAGAAAAAGGCGCTCTACAACCAGACCGCCTCGAAGTCAGAGCAGCTTGCGCTGTGCCAGTTTCTGCGCGACGGGCACCTCGACAGCCAGATCCGCAAGCTCAAACGCCTGTACGCCAGCAAGGCAAAAACGTTATCCACACTGCTTGAAGAAACCTTTGGCGCACAGGCGCAGGTGTATATGGGCGAATCTGTTTTTCTGGTGCATCTGAGGCTCAAATGCGCCCTGACCAGCGACGAGCTGTGCGGGCGGGCCGCCGAAAACGGGATTTTGGTGTTCCCTATCCACAAGACCGGCAAAAAAAATGAAAGTTATGCACATATTGCCCTCTCTTGCTGCGAAGTTCCGGTGGAAAAGTTTCCGGAGGCGGTACTACTGCTACAAAAAACTGTGTTAGATAAAAAAACATAAAAACTTCCTAAAGTTTCAATTCTTCCTAAAGTTTCTGATCTATATTGACGATATATTTTTAAAACCAGTATTTTTATGTCCTGTGCATTTTAGAAAATACTGGCCGAGTCATGGAGGGAACCAAATCATTTCATTATGTTAAAGAAGGGAAGGGATACCATATGAGTTTATCAGGAATAGGTAATAGCAGTGTAACAGACCTGTACACACTCGAGGCGGAGAAGAAAGAGAACGCCGCTTCCAAAAATGACACATCGAAGGCGGAAGAAACCGTAAAAAATGAGAACAAAAACGAAAACAGCGCCGCTGTCTATGACAAGAGGGAATTGTCTGCCGACGACAGAAAGGCAATCGTGGCACAGCTTAAGGCTGACCAGGAGAAGCGCCAGTCACAGCTGACCGACCTCGTTCATAATATGCTCAACACACAGACCAACACATTTGGCCAGGCAAACAATATTTGGCAGTTCCTGGCAAAGGGCGAATATACAGTTGACGCTGAGACACAGAAAAAGGCACAGGAAGCGATCTCAGAGGATGGCTACTGGGGCGTGAAGCAGACCTCTGACCGCATCGTATCCTTTGCGACGTCGCTTGCTGGAAATGATTCCAAACAGCTTGAGAAGATGCGCGACGCTTTCCTAAAGGGATATGAGAAAGCTGAGAAAACATGGGGCGGCAAGCTTCCTGAGATTTCCAAGAAAACATACGATGCAGTTCTTGAGAAATTTGATAAGCTGATGAATCCAAAGACAGAGGACAAGGCGCCTGAAAAAGACACTGTCACCACGACAGAGGACGGCACAGTTGTTGCAAAATAATAGAATAAAGTCATAAAAATAGGTCAGCGTATGCTGACCTATTTTACAATAAGAATTTTGTCACCGACCTTTATCTCATCTTCTGTCAAGTTGTTCATCTCTTTAATACGTCCTACACTGACATAGTATTTTTTCCCAATTTGCCAGAGCGAATCGCCTGGTTTCACATAGTAGATTGCAAAGCCTGGAAGCTTTTCCAGAACATCTGCATTAATTGGTTCGATCGCCAGTTCTGTCAGGATATCCTCGGTCTTGATTTTATATACCAGCACGGCCACTTGAATGGTGCCCCTCCACTCGAGCTGTGCGCTGTCCTTGATGCTCACGGCCTGCTGCGGAATCCACACAGACAGGGAATACTGCTCAAGCTGTTTCTCGTCAATGTCTGGCATATCCCGCACAATCTCAAACGGTATCGTGTTTCGCACCGGATACAGTCCACCGCCATTTTCGTTAGACGCATAGAGCACCTGGAGCTCAATCTCGCCATTTAGCCTGAACTGTCCGTCCTTCAATGCAGTCTCGGCTATTTTTACTCTGGCGTCGCTATGGCATACCTGCAAGATCTTGGGATCCGCATCCTCAAGCTTGATGCTGCGGGTGAGCTTTTCCTCGATATTGAGCTCTGTGCACAGATCACGGAACTGTTTGCTGTCCACGCCAGCCTGCACCTCACAGCTCACACCATACACATCTGCCACAATCGACGTGCTCTCCTTTTCGTACAACTTGATCTCAAGTTCGACGGTTGTCTCCACACCGATTATGCGCAGCTCACCGTCAGAGTCTTCGCGGATTGTAATTTCCTCATGCCCGACCTCGTACATCACATCAGCAATCATGCCCTCACGGCTGTTCTGGCACTCCACACTTCCATTAAAGGGTATCACAGTCTCATACCAGTTGATTCTGTCAGAGGTGTCCTCCCGATAGACGATAAATACGTTCAGCTCTCCCGTAATACCTAGCTTTTCGTCCATTGGCCGAAAACTGATGCTGCTGATCACCGCGTTTTTCCAAAGGGCTGTGCCGATATCCGGCATCCCAGCGGGCAGGCGCGTCTCCTCGTGGATGCGCAGCAGATCCCTCTTTTTTACGACAGTCTCAAGATAATCGAGCCCTTTCTTGCGATACTCGAGCTTCTGGTCTGCATCCTTAGTGCTATCAAGCTCGATGCACAACTCCTCCGAGATGCTCTCCTCAACCCTTGGCTCTAATGTGATCACGGACTGGATACTAAGCTTCCTCGAATTGATAATGTGAATCCGCATGTCATCCAGACTGGTTTTGCAAACCACGCGGTCTGTTCCCTCGAGCTTGTCGAGATAGATTTCCTCCATAAACGGGATATCACCGTCCATACCCGCAAGCGTTTTATCCTCCTTATCGCCAGCCATTGTGCCCTCTGTCTGGTACAGGACCTGATAACACAGCTTTCCCTTCACCCAGATTTTGTTCATGCCTGTCTTGATTTCATCGACCTTGATCGTGCCATTGTCATAGATCACCTTCGCCACATCCGGCTTTGCGTCAGACACGTTGATGTCCGCTTCTAAGGGTATCTGCAAAAGCGCCTTTGACTTTATCCGCTCTGTATGGATATTTTTCTTTAACAGCTCCATATAAAAAGACCTCCCCGGCATATATTGAACTATATATTAATAGTTAAATGTATGCCAGGGTTGACCCGATTATGCCAAGGGCGTGTTTAGAAAATCATTCCTGCCATCTGCACGTCAAACACGCCCTGGATACTTTTATGACTTACCGAATCTCAATTTCAGAAACCGTATCTTTCACCCCATTGATCTGCAGCCGCACGCGGATTTTTCCGTTCTCAAATTCATTCAGCGGATATTCGAGCGTTTCAGAGAGATTGGTGACATCAATCGTTTTTACAACATCGCCCTGTACCAGCCACAGGACAAGCGTCGCCCCATCGGGTACTGTGCCGCACGAAATATCGGCGTAAAGGAGCTGCGCGTCCGCGTCCGCAATTGTCATGCGCTGTTCTTTCACAAAGCCTTCGCTGGCGCTTTTAAATCCGAAATCCCAGACATTATCCTTAAAAGCACTGTGATCCATGCTGATCATGCCTAAGTTCCACACCTGTTCATTGGAAGCAACGTCTGTGTTAAAGCCCTTTCCGGCCGCCACATGAATGATAAACCCTACGATGCATACGAGCATCAGCACCATGCACACAATATTCGCAATCACCAGATTCACGTTGTTCGTTTCTTTTTTTACCATAATACTATGTTCCTCCTTCTCAATATGTGTACCACATTCCTCGCAATATTTCGCCCTCACTGAAATCCGGTGCCCGCAGGCTGGACATGCAGTCCTTATTTCCGAACGGCTTAGAAAATACACCAGCAATCCGATAAAGGGCGTTACGGCAAAAACGATCACCGCCCATAAAACCGGATCTCCGCCCCGCTTTTTGCAGTCCTGGTATACCCATGCTGCAAATAAAGCGGAGGTACACAGCGCGGACAGGATAAAGCCAATCAGCAGGACGGGAAGCAGCATGGAAAGGCCGCTGAAACCGTCACTTTTGATAAAAAACAGGCCTAACCGCAAGAAGACCAGCACCAGAACGGCAAGAATACCAAGGCTTACCAGAAGACTTGTCTTTTTCGTCTGTTTCATGCCAACACACCTCTTTTCTCAATACGGACTGTGATGTCCTCCTTTATGTTTGCCCTTTTTACGCCCACTATGGTAAGCAGGATGCCCGCCGCATCGGCATACAGGCAGATTCCCGCCACAAAGCAGGATACATATATATTTTCAATGGCTATCATCGCCAGAAGGGCCAACAGTGAAAAAGTTACCAGATTCAAAACCATCGGCAGATACCAAAGCGGTATTTTATGCGCGGCAGGCTGCTTTTGCAGGGCTGCTTCCTGCCGGTACAGGGCCGCCTTGAGCTTCCGGTTCAGCTCCGGGGCTGGGACATCTGTCATTTTCATAGAAGCCTGAATTGCTTCTTCTATTTCCATGTTTAATTGGTCATCTCTCATAACCAGCATCCTCCAATCTCTTTTTAATCAGGTTTCTTCCCTTGAACAGCCGGCTTTTTACAGTCCCCGGCGGTTTCTTTATAATCATCGCAATCTGCTCTATGGAACAGTCGGACAGGTAAAATAATATGAGTGGTACTTGAAATTTATCCGGAAGGGTATCTATAATCTGGCGGATATTTTCTGCCAGTTCTTTTTGAAGATAACCTTCTTCAATATTCTCTTTCGCATACAGTACCATCTCTTTCTTCTCATCTAGATTGCTGCAGGGGGCAATCATGTCCCGGCGTGCCTGTTTTCGTCTGTCGCTTTTCCAGAGATTGTAAGCCAGGGAGAAAAACAGCGCCCTCGGGTTTTTCTCCCAGTCAAGCGTCCATTCGGTTTCTAATGCCTTCAAGAAAGTTTGCTGGTACAGATCCTCGGCATTCATCCTGTCCGCACAGAGCTTCAGGCAAAACCGATAGATGTCCGTACCAAAGTCATCAATGCATTTTTCTATCTCTCCTGCGTTCACTTCCTCACCTCCCTCTCTGGTCTGTTTGCCCTAAGGTGCGCTTTCGCGGATTCCCGATCATATTATATTTGCCCGCCTTTAAGAGAGCTTAATTCAAAATTGGGAAATCTCTGATTTCACACGAACTCCCATCTGCCTTCTTTAGCAGCCATTCAAATCATCGTGGAAAATTCTTTTTTTAACATGAATACATGAACTCCCATCTGCCTGCTTTAGCAGCCATTCAAATCATCATGGGGAAATCTTGTCTTTCACACTATATTCGTCATATTTTTGTAAAAGGTTCATTTTTTATCAAAATTTTTTTCGCCTCTGCGCATATCAATCAAGAAAGCATTCTCTACTCGCTGCGCATCAAGACACAAGGCGTTTTCGCACCTGATCCTGTTTTCAGACATTGAGATAATATTGCGATTGTGCTATGATGAAAAAAACGATACGCCATATGGAGGGAAAATGAAATGGAAAGCATACAAAACACTCTGTTAGATCCTGTTCGACTCGACGCTATCAGTAAACTGAAAAGCACAGATCTGGAGATCATGGAGCAACAAACCAAGGTCATTGATGCAGCAAAGAATCTAATGAAACTTGCTGACCGTGCGCGCAGGGAAGGACTGCTTGCGCTCGAGAAAATGACAGAGACAACAGCGTCCGAATTTTTGAGAACTCTTGTTCTCCTTGTCGTAGATGGCAACTTTCCGGACATCATTGCTGAGATCGGGACAAACACTTACTGGACAAAATCGCCAGATGGCGCAGACGCGATGGTTGATTATATGTACCTGCGAGGTATGCTCGCGATACAAAACGGGGACAACCCTAGGGTGCTTGAGGGTCTCCTTATGAGTCTGATGCCGGACAGGCTGCATCAGCAATACCTCGCGCAGATGAAAGTACTTCAGCAGGAAGACGATGTAGAAAAGCTGTTTTCCATTCACCCGGCTTTTCAGGATACCAGCCTATGGGACTCCATTCACGATCTGGAAAAAATGGTGAACAGCTTGCATAACCGATGTATCCAGCGCGTGCTGCGGGAAATGGACAACAGGGAGTTGGCAGTCTGCATCTATGTGCTACAACAGGACACCCGGAAAAAAATTTTGGCTAATTTAAGCACCGGACTGGCGCATGCCATCATGGAAGATGTCGCGCTATGTGTGTCTGTCAGCGAAAAAGAGGTGGCCACAAGTGTGTCCAAAACATTAAATATCATTGACTCCTTGCTAGAAGCAGGGGAGATCGTTACACAGGATCACGTTTAAGACCGTTTAGATAGCAATAAGGAACTTTTTATGCACTATACTTTGGATAGTAATAAGAGCCTTTATGCACTACACTTTAGATAGTAAAAAGGAGCTTTTTATGGACTACACTTCTGATACACAACAGGTAAAGCGAGTACAGGACAAACTGGCCAGCATGGCGCGCTGGACGAAGCTAGTAAAGCCTGCAGAACCGATAGATATGTACTGCTTAGAGAATTTTGAGGCGGAACAGAATATCCGCCTGCCCGGAGACTACCGTGAAATCATAAGCCACACGGCCAACGGCGGCCAGGTGCCTGGTGTGCAACACTATATCCGTTGGATGCCCCTGCTGGACGAAACGCCCTGTGCGCAAAAAATGTCACTGGCTGTCCCCTATCCCCCAGCGGAAAACCCAGCGTGTTTGGATGGACAGCTGGTAGCATTTCCAGACGCTACCTCGCTGCCAGGACAGATCCTGCTCATGGGCGGCGAGGCGATGGGCTTTTCGCTTATCACCGCCGGCCCCTGTGCCGGGGAAGTCTGGACAGTGGGTTCCTTTGGCGTCCGCCGGGCCCCCGCGTGCACATTTTCCCAGTGGCTGGAGCTGGTTTTGGATGATAATGTGGAGGCTTATCTCACATATTGTCTCACGGGCGAGGGCGGGCGAATGGGGCGCTCCCGGCGACTTTCTGATGTCATTGACGCTGCTTTTCACTGGCCACAGGGGGCAGAACCAGCTGAGGAATGTGCGCGCTGGCTCTCGAACAACCGTTTTGTCTATGAAGGGCCCAGCCCAAACTGGGGGGAATATCTTAGAGGACAACTACACCTTACCCTGGGCCTGCTACCACAGGAGCGAAACGAAGCCCTGACTGCCCGGCGGTGTGCCCAGAAGCGCCCTGACTGGCGCTGGAATGATAAATGCGCAGCAAAGTGGAACAGGGTTGGACAGCTGGCAAGGCTTATCCGCCAGGCAGAACAGGAGGCCAAAGAGGCTGGCCAGGAACCGGCAGACGCGCGGAAATGCCTGCTGGTGCCTGGTGAGAAGAAGGTGTTTGAGATGGCGGTAGAACTGGTTCATGAGAAAAGATTTGAGGCGCGCAACATGGAAATCCGCGATCTGTCCTTCCTCAGGGACGCAGTCCAGCTCAAAGAGCTTGACTTGTGGGACAATGACATTGAAGACCTGTCCCCCTTAGCCGCCCTCACCAATCTGCGGGAGCTCTGGCTGCGCGGCAACTTGATCAAAGACCTGACCCCTCTGGCGGGACTGGACAAACTGGTGGCATTAAATGTCTACGGCAACCAGATCACCAGTTTGGAGCCCCTGCGCGGACTGACCAGTCTCAACCGCCTGGACCTGCGTGGCAACCCACTAGAACCAGGAACACTGGCCTGCCTGCGCAAATGCAAGCGGTTAGGAATGCTCAACCTGTCAGACACCGGCCTGGGGGATATCAGCGATCTGGAGTTCTGCCGCGCCTGGAGTCTGGAACTGTATGAAAACCCGGACCTCACCGGGCTGGAAGTGCTGTCCACCATGAAGCGGCTGACCAGCCTGACAATCGACACGCAGATTGCCCGACGGTACAACCTTGCAGCCATCGCCCCACAGCTGACTGAGCATGTGTCGCTAGGCGGCATTTCGATGTATACCTGGCCGGAGAAATATTACAACTGATATAACCAGGCAGAGAAATGGCCTGCTCCCCATACTTATCCATTAAAATCAAACAATTCCTAAACACCATTGACTGACTCACATTCTATGAATAACTTGATAAAATTATAACTGCATGGTAAAATAACCTTTAAGCACAAATATTTGGCAGGCTGGGAGAATGAAAGCACATATACAAAATCCCGCACCGTCTGGAATTTAATGCGCTAATAAATGCGCTAATGATTATACATCCGGAAAAAGGAATAGAAAATATGGAGATAGAAAAATATGTGAATAAAGAGCTTTTAGGCAGACTGGAATTTCATAATTATGGCCATGCCCTGGAAATACTGCATGATGCCTTTCCCACAGAATGGGCTGAATTACAGGAATGTCTGCAAAAGCTAAAACTCACCTTGGCAGATATAAAAAAGTCTGGTGGTAATGAATCCCCAATTCCGAAAAAGTTTGACGAAATATTGTATCCATATGGGTGGAGGGAAATCAGAATAAGCGGAGACCTGATTGTCAAAAAATATCCCCGGCAGACAGCGCAGCGAAGGGGTCGATTTGCGGACGAGCCTTATGAAGTTGAAACAATCGAAGGATATATTGATGGCCACAATATCGATTTTTTAAAAAACAGAGTCGCCTTTGACCTTGAGTGGAACAGCAAGGATCAAACATTTGATCGAGATTTGCTGGCAATGAGGACTTATTTTGATTGCGGCTTAATCGATGTGGGTGTCATTGTGACAAGAGCAGAAAATCTCAATGACATCTTTAAACGGGAAAAAGACGATACCGGCCAGCCATTAATGAAAAAATACGGAGCGAGTACTACCTGGATGGGCAAATTGCTTTACAGGCTTGATTCTCGCCGCAACGGGGGCTGTCCCATCTTAGCAGTGGGAATAAGAAAGGAATGTGTTGAGGAATATGGCAGATTTAACGAGTACTGTACAGGACTTAATGAAGCTTACGAACGGGAAACAATATAATACAATTTATGCAGATCCGCCGTGGCAGTTTCAAAACAGGACAGGCAAGGTTGCTCCGGAGCATAAGCGCCTTACCCGATACGAGACAATGACGATTGCCGATATTAAAGCATTGCCGATTACAAAGATCGCCGGAGACAAGGCACACCTGTACCTGTGGGTTCCAAACGCGTTACTCCCGGCCGGCTTGGAGGTAATGGATGCCTGGGGCTTTGAATATAAGGGAAATATTGTCTGGGAAAAGGTTCGGAAGGACGGCGGGCCTGACGGCAGAGGTGTTGGCTTTTACTTCAGAAACGTCACAGAACTGATACTGTTTGGTATTAAGAAAAAAAGCGCACCCAACAGGACATTGCAGCCGGCAAGATCACAGGTAAATATTATTCGGACGATGAAGCGTGAACATAGCCGTAAACCAGATGAAATCATCCCTATTATCGAAGCATGCAGCCAGGGCCCGAGAATTGAACTCTTTGCAAGAGGAGTCCGGGAGGGCTGGGATATGTGGGGAAATCAGGCAACAGAGGATTATGAGCCTACATGGGATACATACTCCAATCATACAGTGGCACATGCAAAATAATTCTCATTCCGTATAGTGCAGTCAGCAGGACTTGTTGTCACTGACTGCACTATAACACTGCACTATACAAAGAAACTATTCAAAAATAACCCATACATCTCAACATGTCGATTTCCAAACCATCCCCAAGCGCTCTTCAACGCCCCTCGCAGACGTGATTTTATCGCCCATAGTCAATATCTTATAAGCCATCTCCAGCCATTACGCATCAAAGTAATAATTTTTCACGAAATCTATCACTTTCCCTTCCTTCCCGCATTCGGGACACCGATAGGTGCCATAATAATACGATAAAAGCGTTACATACTTGTCCGCACCAGCCAGCGCAAGAAGGTTTGAATACCAAACATATGTATCATATAGTGATGTACCATCCCACTTGCCAATGACAGGCTCCGCCGGGACAATGTCCGCGCACACCTCCTCCAGCTCGTCCTCGTCTGAAAACTCAATGTCCTCATTGCAGTTCTCACAAGCCGGACAAACCATATAAAAGCTCTCACCATAAGACATGGATAACACAAAGGACAGTTTCGTATCCTGGCCAAGAATGGCATAAACCGATACCAAAAGCTGTTCTTTGTAATACTGCTCCTCAATATGCCTGATCCTGTCCATATTCTGTTCCAGAAAACGTTTGGTCAGCTCCTGCAGCTTTAAAATGCTCAGCTTATAATCGTCCACAACTTCGCTGTCCGTGTCGAGAATCCCATTACTTTCAGCCTCCGTGGCCCGTATCATTCCGATGTTGGTGATCAGCAGAAGCTGGCCGTCAAAATCACCCTGTCTGTATTTGTCCTCCAGCAGCTTCACCAGATACGGCATTACCAGAAGGGTTGCAGGGTAAAATGACATCTGATGCGCCACACACTCCATCAGATTCTCAAGCGCAATCTCCATCGTATCTTCCGGAACTTCCTGCTGGCCTGTCCTGCACATGCGCCTGTCCAGCAAGGCGTTATCCCAGTCAGAAAGCTCGGCTGCATCTCCCATAAGAAGCTTGACATCGTGCACAACACTGCCATACGCCCCGGACTGGGTTTCCCACAGAACCGAGTCATACGGCACAAGCACCAGCTCGCGGTCTGCGCCCTCTGTCGCACCAAAATGCAGCGTTATCGACGGAATATCTTTCCTTTCCATTCGTGTGCCCTCCTTCTATTATACTTGTAAATCATATGTATTTTATCACAATGCATTTCATATGTCATCTTCTTTTGTCCTCAATAGCAACAACTCAATAGCAGCAACAAGTTGTGATATCGTTACTGTTCACACAGCGCTTAACATTTACGGACTTATAAGAGGATTTTCCACCATAAAACCAAATCTGGCAGGTGCCCGCGTACATAAAAGTAAACATATTTTCGCATTACAATTTTTGTTCTATTGAAACTTCAATCTAATCATGGTAAACTTACTGTAAAAAAGAAACTGTATCTCACCTAATAAAATGAAGGAGGACTACCTATGAATCTTGCCCGGAAGTACGTCGAGGGACTAAAAGAAGCCTATTATGAAAACGGCGCAGCGAAGCTTTGGGACCACTTTGAGAAAGTCATGCATGGCGCAGAGAAAAAGGATCTGGAAAAGCTAAAAGCCCTGTACCCTGATATCCCTGACAGTTTGCTGCAGCTGTTGGAAATTGTGGACGGAACCTATTGGCGCAAATACGGCGGGGATACGGTATCACTGCTCTTTCTGGGCTCTGACATGGAGGAATACCCCTATTACCTGCTGTCCGCGCAGCAGATGATCGATACAAAGGATCAGTTTTCTTCGTGGGGAGACTATCTGATTACCAGGGAATATGATGATATCCCCGTAGACGAGGGCATCTGTGATGACATGGACAAACTGTGTCTGCTGCATTTTTCCGACTGTACGAACAATGGCGGTACTTCGCAGCTCTTTATTGACTTCTCGCCCTCCGCAAAGGGCACAAAAGGACAGGTCCTTCGCTATCTCCACGATCCGGATGAGCTGGTCATCGTGGCAGACAGCTTTGACGAATACCTGCAGATGCTTATGGACGAAGCATATGATTTTATCAACGAAGAATCGCTGGAGGACTGGGAGTGATCCTGTCCCATCCGATCAATAAACATAACCCAAACGGAGGACATACCATGAACACAATGTTTCATGAAATCCGGCATGGGGATCTGTACAGAAAGGAAATAACAGCTAACCGCATATGAAACTGCATCAGATCTACAACCCGATTACCGCCTCCCCGTTCCTGTGCACGCCAGACTATAAGGAATTTGCACCATGCGAGGCGCTCAAACCCTATATCCGCTGTTTCTGGGGTTCGGAAACGCCCGTTGTGCGGGAGAAACACACAGATGACAGCACTGGTATTGTCACGCCGGACACCTGCATGGACATAATATTTTATGCTGATTTTACCAAAAATGAAATCCAGAACAGTTTTTGCGGTATTGATGAACGGGCTTATAGCTCACACAATGAATGCGCGGGAAAAAACGTCTCTTTTCAGTTTGCAATCCGGTTCTACGCATGGACAGCATCCATGTTTGCGGAGGAATCCATGAAGGATACGAAAAACGCCTGTTTTGATGCAGCCTGCCATTTCCCAGGGATCAAAAAAGAAGTTGAAACCTACTTGTTCGATACCAGAAATATATACCAGCTTATTCCTGCTGTGGAACGAATCCTGCTGCACCATTTTCATGAAAAACATCAAAACCAGGTCCTGTTGCAGTCTGTCGCCAAAATACTAGAGACCAAAGGAAACCTGTCCATCACAGACCTTAAGCAGGAAGTCCTGGTCAGCAGCCGCCAGCTCGAACGCCTGTATCTGGAATATATCGGTGTATCGCCCAAAAGTCTGGCTGCGATGGTCCGCTATCAGTACCTGTGGAACGGGCTTTTGTATCATGAACACTTTAATATAGCTGACGCGGTATACCAGTATGGCTATTCCGACCAGGCGCACCTGTGCCACGATTTCAAAAAATACCACTCCATGAGTATTTCAGAAGCCAAAAAATATGCGCTGCAGAATGCAGGAAATATGCAGTACAAATTCTCCTGATTACAGTATGCTATTTTTATCCGTGCGTAACTGTGTCCGTCATTTTCCGTTCCCCGGCGGGAGATAGGATCTGAGAGGAAATTTAAAAAAATATAACCATATCCCCTTTATTTATGGTATAATGAGGGACAGCAAGTAAATCAGGAAAGGATGATAAAAATGACATTTGAATTTACACAGGACTGCGTTACCGGAATCGAAACAATCGATAACGAGCACCGCAACCTGTTCGCGCTGCTCTCAAAGGCCTACAATCTGGCATGTACTGATTATCACAGCGACTACTATCAAGAATTGAAAAACATACTTGAGGAACTCGACGAGTATGCCGAGACACATTTTACCCACGAGGAGGAATACATGCTGCAGTTGCGCGACCCAGAGCTAATCCGCCAGCGCACACAGCACGCGTTTTTCCGCGACAAGATACGCGAGTACGAATTTGTCAATATTGACAATGAGAACGAACAGCAACGCGTGCTCACGGAACTGGTCAAATTTCTTGCAAAATGGCTGTACCGCCACATTTTAAGTAGCGATATACTGATTGGTAAGCTACCACCGCTCGAGGAATGGATGGTGCGCGAAAATCCCTGCGAGTTTACGGACGACTATCTGACAGGAATCGAACTGGTGGACGCCGAACACAAGGAGCTTTTCCGCATCGTTGACAAGGCCAGCCAGCTGGTCAAGAACTTTGACAACCTCTCTGGCTATGACAGTATCATACAGATTTTAAATGAACTCAAGGAATACACGAAAGAACACTTTGCGGATGAGGAAGAATATATGGAAGGAATCCACTATGAAGGGCTAGTCGCACAGAAACGTGCACACGAAGCGTTTGTTGACAAGCTTGAAAATATCAACCTCGACCAGATCGACGAAAATCCGCAAGAATACCTGCAGGAGCTGTTGGAATTTCTACTTGGCTGGCTGATCAACCATATTTTATATACCGATAAGAAGATACCAACTACATAATGCATTAACCCCTTATATAAAATACCGTTTCATCAGGAACTGTTTATGAGCCGACTGGAAAGAAATTATGCAGTTGGCATAATCAATCATATCAAAAAAAACAAATATAGCAACAGCGTTAGAGCATATAGGAACTGAAATCTATATGCTCTATTTTTCTGCCATAAAGGAGGAACATGAGCGACAACATTCAAACCAACACCACCAGGCAATTAATGCCCTGTTTGCAAAAAGATTGATAAAACGACCTACTTCGTAGAGGTATATTTTGCTTTAGCGCGTGTTATTCTTCACTTGGCCGGACAGGGTTCTTGTACATGAGGTACAGACACACCGCCGCAGCCGCGATAAACGGCAGTCCCGACAGGATTCCGGTGGGCGACGGCCCCACAAAGAAATTGCCGCCGTCAAATGTAAAGAGCGCCCCCTGCGACATCAGCACATTGACCGCACTGTGCGCAAACACTGCCGGGAAAATACTCCCTGTCCGCAGGCACAAATAAGAGTAAAAGGTGCCTGTCACCGTGCCAAAGAGACACATCGCCAGGATATTCAC
>CAJUQZ010000057.1:0-8205 GCA_910588755.1 uncultured Lachnospiraceae bacterium
TTCAGGGTTGCATTACTGTTTATTTGTCAAGGTTCAAATTATTTTTACTGCTTGTCTTGTTTGCGACAGCTTATTTAGTTTATCGCAACTTTTCTCTTTTGTCAAGTACTTTTTTCAATATATTATTTTTTCTTTTATATATGATAGCTACTCTAAACTACTATTCCGCAACAACGAAAATTATCTTACCATGCATTTCTTTATCTGTCAATAACAAATTACTATTTTTTTCAACATTTTTTGCAGCTTTCTTCCAATTCAC
Source organism: uncultured Lachnospiraceae bacterium (assembly GCA_910588755.1). Taxonomy (GTDB): domain Bacteria; phylum Bacillota; class Clostridia; order Lachnospirales; family Lachnospiraceae; genus COE1. Next base: position 263 of record CAJUQZ010000057.1, read on the forward strand.
ACAAAACTTAGCATTTCCTGCTAATTATGGCATTGCAAACCACGTACGAAAACGTTCAGATAACAGATAAAAATCCATTACTGAAACGGAGGAAACTGCAAATCAGGATACAGAGTTTTTGAAGCGCTTATCCCCTTGTCTATGTATGACGGCTTTTCTACGCTTACGGCTCAACTGAATCAGAAATAATCATTGTTTTGCTGCTGCAAAAGAAACAGATAGGAAAACACCTATCTGTTTCTTTTTTGATTTATATTCGTTTATTATCTCTTGAGATTGATGAGCTCCTCAAGCAATGTGTCCGAAGTTGTAATAATACGGCTATTTGCCTGGAAGCCTCTCTGTGTCGTAATCATGTCTGTGAACTGCTGTGAGAGGTCTACGTTTGACATCTCGAGGATACCAGTCGTAAGTGAACCTGTACCGCTTGCCTTGATATCGACGATCGCAACATCCCCTGAACTTGCTGTTACCTGATAAAGATTATCGCCTGCATTCTCAAGTCCCATCGCATTCGGGAATGTGGCAACGCAGATCTGGCCAAGCTTTCTGGACATACCGTTGCTGTACAATGCTGTGACAATACCATCTGTTCCAATGGTTACACCTGACCGTGTACCAATCCGGCGGCCATCTAATTTCTTGCCTGTCACAGAGCACTTTTTGTCATTGTTTCCATCTGTGGTGTCGGAAATATCTATGGAGACATTGTCAAAATTACCATTATCATTGACTGCGCTTAAATTGACGGTAAAGGCTTTGTTGCCCTCCTGTCCTACATAGCTAAACTCTCCACTAGACTTATCATACACGATATCCCATGTGGTTGTACCGTTATTTAACAGCCTGCTGATATCAACATCATCCTGGTTTGAATCGGTCATTCCTAACAGGCTGATTCTATATCTGCCCTTCTCAGGACTTGAAAGGCTCTTGTCCTCCTGTGTGACATAGCTGTTTGTCTTTCCTGTCGGATTTCCTAGATTCTGCAGCAGTCTTGCCACCTCACTCTGTAAATCCTTCTTGACATCAAGATCATCAGTGCCAGTACCTGTCTGTGACTTAACCCTAAAAATATAATCTGTCTGTGAATTCTGATTATCGTCCACATAATTCTGCCGAATAGATGTCACAGAAGTTGATGCAGCCGTATATGTCACATTATCCTGCGTCGTATACAATTTCTTAACTGCTTCCTCGTCAACCTTAAGTGGGTTCAATTCCGAACTAAGTGGATAACCTTTAAAATCCTTTTCTCTGACAAACCCAGTCTCACCAGAAAATGTAACTGTCAGGCTTTGCATATCATTCAGCAGACCACCAAATTCAAGTACCTTATCTGCATAATTATCATCAAGAAATTGCTTTAAATCAAAAATTACTGAACAGTTTTCTTTTCCCAATTCATATGTATGATCTGCATCCTCAGTCACATACGCCGGGGCTGATGCTCCCGAAACTTCCTTCCAAATCTGCTGCTCCATAGCATCCATTATTTCAGGATTCAATGAATTAGACAGATACCTCGTCTCGGTGCCAACTGTGTATGAATATGTCAGCTTAGATGTATCAACTTTATGTATCGTCTCCAGGTTATACTCTGTCTCATTATTATCAATCTTCTTTGTAGATGGTATATCGGTTGTTACAGGGAGAATGCCAAACTTCAGATTATAAGGATACCCTGCCTTATCATATACATCTACCGTAACCTGTTTGCCGCCTGTTTTTGTGTTTTCAAGCTCACTGTCATTCGCGTCGATAATACCGCTAATGCGCGCCTCTGTCGTAGCCGCAGCGCCAAATGTATCCAGCGAGGTCACGCTGATGCTGCCCACATTGCCCTGCACAATATTGCCGTTCTGGTCAACTCCCCAGCCCTGCACGATATAGCCAGTGCTTGCCATACAGAGATTTCCTGCGTCGTCCACGTCAAATGAACCGTCTCTGGTATAGAAGGTATTTGTTCCGTCGCTTACCACGAAGAATGCCTCTCCTGTGATCTTTAAGTCAAACGGGTTGCCTGTGGACTGGTTTGCACCCTCTGTCGTGATGGTTGTATTGATGGCTGCGCCTTTAACGCCAAGACCGATCTGTCTAGGATTCGTGCCGCCTGTGCCATTTGCAGCGTTTGCGCCTGTTGCCGCCTGTGTTGTCTGATAGAGCATATCAGAGAAATTCATCTGCTTTGCCTTGAATGCTGTCGTGTTTACGTTTGCAATATTGTTACCGATAACGTCCATTCTTGTCTGGTGTGTTCTAAGTCCTGATACACCAGAATAAAGTGATCTCATCATAATTAAGTGACCTCCTAAATCTTATTTGCCGAAATCATACTCATACAGTTTTCTGCCACGAAAAACGCACATGTGCCAGTTTGTTTTCCTCATCCGTCATTCTGAGGGTTGTAAGCCTCCTTAAAAGGTCCGGCTTTGTCTGTTTATCCTGTATTAGATAATAACGGCTCCGTCAATATTGGTATAAATATTTTCGTCTGCTTCTGTCTGATCCATCGCTGTAATAACTGTGTTACTCTTTGTGTTCACGATAAATGCAAGCTGGTCCACGAGTACTAAGGAATCCTTGATCCCTTTTGCGCCTGCCTTCTTCGTGCCGTCATTCAACCTTTCCAGTTGTTCGTTGGTCAGTTCAATCTTCCTGTCACTGAGCCTGTTTGCAGCATGCTTTGAGAACCGCACGGCCTCTGTGGCCTGTGTTCCCTGCGCCTGATGCTTATGCAGGATTTCTTCAAAGCTCATGCCCTGAGGCGTCCTGTTTCCAGAACTGACTTTCTGCTGTTTCAGGTATTGATCCTGTAGCTGTTCAATGGAAAGGAACTGACTGTTGTTAATATTCATCCTGCATTCCCCCTCACCATAAAGCTCCTGGTTTGCTTCCAGATATTGTTATGCCTGCCCTGCGCTGTCTGCGTTTTCCTCTGTGCTGCCCGTATTGTCACTCACCTTCTGGCTGGTTTCCCGCAGTCTCACCGTCAGGCTGGCTTCCTGTGACCTGCTCTGTACTGCCTACACCTGTATTGTTGTCTGTGATCTCTCCTGTGCTGTCTGTGTTCCCTGCACCTGGCTGGCTTCCTGTAACCTGCTCTGTATTGCCTGTGTTGTTTTCGCCAGCATTATTATCTGTGACTTCTTCTGTCTTGCCTGTATTGTTTCCGCTGGTCTTGTCGCCTGTAGCTTCCTCTGCTTTCCCTGTGCCGTTTTCGTCAGTTTTACTGTCTGTGACCTCCTCTGTATTGCCTGTGTTGTTTCCACTGGTTTTGTCCCCTGTGGTTTCGTCTGTCTTATCACCAGTATTTGTATCTGACTTGTCTGTCTCAACTTTGTTTTCCGACATGGCATTGAGTTTGTCAAGAATCGCATTCATCTTGGTATTGAAGCTTTCAAGAATGTCGTCGAGCGTTGTCTTCTCTTCTTCTTCCTCCTCAACAGATGTATCCTTGAATTTGACACCCATATTCTCCAACTCGAGCTTCCACTCTGTGAACTTCTCCAACTGGTCGGAGCCATAGATCTTCATGTAGTTCTTCTGGTAATCATCCATCGTATTGTAGAAATCAAGCGCACCCTGGATCACATTCTCGTATGATCTGTTAGCAACGGCCACATCGGGCAGTGCATCGATCATTTTCTTGAAGGTGCTATACTTCTCATATGCAGCTGAATACTGGCTGCTGACGATAGTATCCAGATCACTGATTGAGTATTTCTTGTCATCAATCACAAGCAGTGGCTTGCCGTTCTCAACTTCCACAAAATCAACAATACCCTGTGTGTAATTCACCTCACCTGTGCTCTCGCTGGTTGTTTTCATGATGACTTCCTTGCCAATCAGGTTGTTTGCCCTAAGCACATCAATGGACTCCGCCATCTCACTCATCTTCTGGACCTGCGTGAAGGTCGCATACTGTGATACCCACTCGGTATTGCTCGTTGGCTCCAGCGGATCCTGGTTCTGCATCTCCGCTACCAGAAGTGTCAGAAACATATCACTGTCCACTGAATTTTTGTTCTTCCCGCTTTTCTTGGTCAGGGAATCACCTGATGTAGTATGTGTCTGCAAAATGCCCTTCTCGTCAAACGGTGCTATCAAACTTCCCATGTATCCACCTCTCTCCTTTTCCTTATTTTATATCAAGCTAATAAATCCATTGTATTTCCGTTTGCTGCCATTATCTCCATCGCAATCCTCGTCGCATCATCTGCGCCCTGCATATCACCTTCAAGCTCCTCCCCGTCGGTAAATGCATTGAGATTGATACTGCCCCGGCCCCTGCGCATTCCCTGGACGCGTCCTATCTCCTGCTCCTGTGCCTGCCTTTGCTGCTCCTGTCCATTCCTGTCAAGATTCCGCTCCATCTCATGACTCTCCACTGACACCTCAATCGCTTCGATCTTAACGCCCTGTTCCTCAAGGTTTGCCCGCAGCTGTGATGCCTGTGCCTCGATTGCTGCTTTTACTGCCTCATTCTGCGTGGTAAATTGCGCTGTCACTACACCGCCTTTTGTTGTCAGTGATACATTCACCGTGCCAAGACTTGCAGGGTGCAGCTGGAGTTCCATCTCAGTAAGATTTTCATTTCTGACGATCTTTACCATGTCCGCAAGCTGTCTCAGGATGTTCTCTGTGTTCTGTGAAGTAAATTTTTCAATTCCTTCTGCTGCTGTGGTATCACTCACCTCATTGAGACTGTTCTGAAAATTCTGTGACGGGTGATTCTGTTCGTAATGCTTCGATTCCTTTTCACCGCTGTCCCTGGCATCCTTCTCTGTACCCTGTGACTGCGGTTTTGCATTGGCCTCTATTGAATCCTCCTGCTGGTTTTCCGGAAGTGCCTCATCCTTTTTGACAGGCTGTTCATCTGGTCTGGTATTGTCCTCACGGATAATAACGGGTTCATCTGCAGCCTGTTTTTTTGCTGCCAGCTCTGTGGTGGCTTCAAAGGTAAGTCCTTCTGTCTTCTGCGGCTGCCCCTCCACATTCTGGTCTGTGAGTTGTGGCCCTTCTGACTCCATTTCGTGAAGCTTCTGCAATACTGCGTCAAGCTCCTGGTCCGTAAGCCCCGTTTTGTCAAGCAGGTCCTTTACCTGTGTATCCACAAGCTCTGTAACATCCTGCAATGCTGTGTAGAGTTCTTCGTTCGCAACAAGGCTGATCACAGATTTCTCACCGGAGACGGCTGTCACAAGCTGTGACATATAATCACTGTCAAGCAGGTCATACGATGAAAGCTGCAGCTCCTCCATGCCATTTAGCAACTCCTCGTTGGTGATGCCAAGAATTTCTTTGATCTGTTCGATGATCTGTTCTAATACCTTTGTAATCTCATCGGCAGTCATCTCGTCCACCGGACTGTCTATTTCGGACAGTACGCCTGATGGCTCTTCCAATACAGGTTCTTCCTCCACAAGTGTTTCATCCACAGCCAGCCCTTCTTTTGACTCCTCAATGCCGGCCGCTGTCTCCGACACATTCTCATCCACTGTTGTGACCTTGTCCTGATTTGTCCCTTCGGACATTTTTTCAGAAGCGTCTGTGTTGGCAGATATCTTTTCAGGCTGTTTTGTATCGGTCCTTGCGCTGTTGTCCGCTGACGGCTGCTTTGTGTTCTCAATCTTTTGTGCAGTCCTGTCAAGTACTGCGCCAAAATCCTGTGCCGTGTCCGCTGTTTTCTGCACACTTGATATGGCAGCTGACGCGGGATTTACCAGACCGGCAGAGAATAACGCATTTTTTAAGCTCATGTCCATTCTTGTCACTCCTCCTTTCTTTTTTAATTTTGATTTTGATATAAAATGTTTGAAGTAACTCTGTATTTAACTGAACAAATTAACTGAATTGTCAGAAAATTCAGTTAATTTGTAAGTTACATAATGTATATCGGTAATATTATCTGAAAACTTTAGTTTTTGAAAACATGAGTTTTTGGAAACATTAATTTCCTGGATTCATAATCCTGGTAATTCTTGCTGCCACTGCCGGATCCATCTCACCCATTATCGCGCCTCTAATCGCTGCCGGAAGATTTGACAGAATCTCCGCTGCCAGATCGAGATTATCCGTCATCGCCCCGAGAATGCCTGCTGCCTTTGCCGCATCCATATTGCTGTAGGTTGCCACATAATCTTTCATCTTACTGTTGACAGCGTTCTCCTGAACCACCTGCTTATACAGGGCCTCCGCCGTTGTCGGGTCCATGCCTTCATAGTACTCCTGGTATGCCTCCGGGCCTGGTCCATTCTCGGCATAGACTACCTCCTCATAAAACTTTTCTTTGATCTCCTGAAAAGCAACTTGGTTTTTCTCAAAGGTCTTTAAGCGCTCCACCTCGGCCTTGAGTGCCTCAATCTGCTCGGAGTACGCTGTGTTGGTGCTCTGTGCCTGATCGAGCTTCTTCTCTAGCTCTGTGATCTGCTCTACTGCTTCCCTGATGCTGCTATAGCCGCCGTAGGAATTGTCTTTTGATGACTCAGTATCGGACTCTGTGGGAAGAATCTTATTGACTATAGGAATGTCCTTTAGCATCGGTGTCAGTACATTGGACCCAAACCCGCCGACATCCATCTTGACCAGCAAACATAAGATTCCAAGCCATATCACGATAATAAAGATCGTTACCACGACCACAGAAGTGTTTGTGCCCTCAATCTGCTCATCTAATTCCCGCTCCTGGCTCTCTAGCTCCTTTGCGCGCTTCTTTGCTTCCTTTTTCTGATTTTTCTGCTCCTGTTTAAATGCCTTCTGGCTTGCCTTTAGCTGCTTAAGCTGCGCCTCCGGTGCGTCTGGGTTCATTGCTTCGTCCTTACGTGCCATATCGCTAACCATACCTTTCTATATTTTATCCCAGGAGCCATCAAACAGCCTGTTTTATCCTGTCCTTCACCAGCTCCCTGCTGTGAAACTCATGTATTTTTCACACTCTGCTCCATCAGCTTCTGTCCATATGTATATGAGGTAAGCTGGTCAATCTCCTTGCTCTCCGCAGCCAGTTCATCCTTCATAAACTCCTCAAATGCGCTCTCCTTGAGCTTCTCATGCGCCTTGCGCTCCTGCATGAGTTCCTGAAGCGCCGCTCTCGCCTTCTCGACCGCCTTCGCGGCGCGGGCAATCTCCTTCATCTGGTCGGCGATATATTCATCCATCTTGAGAACTGCCATCTTGTTCTCCCGGATCTTGCGCACATCAATCAGCTCCATACGAAGCTTCACGCCCTCCTGCATGTAGTAAAACTTTCTCGCCTGTAGTTCATCGAGTTTTTTCTTCTCCGCGTCCAACCGCATGTTTGCCTCTGCAAACTCTTGTTTGGCTCTATCCTCGAGTTTTTCCTTGATATCAAGGATCCCCTGCATCTTGTACCGGAAAACTGCCATTTGTCTCACACACCCTTTTACCACTCTACTCTGTCACTCGTTATTCCCTGAACAATGCCTCGAGCTGCTCCACAGACTCCTCAAAGGTATATTTCGCATCTGTAGCCTGCAGCAGATACTCGTTCACCGCGTCAATCATGTTGATCGCCCTGTCAATGTTTGGGTTGCTTCCCCGCTTGTATGCGCCAATATTGATCAGATCCTCCGCCTCGTTATATGTCGCCATGATATTCTTTAATTTGCCGGCTGCTGCCTTGTGCTCTCCTGACGCGATCATCGACATACATCTCGAGATGCTCTGCAGCACATCCACCGCCGGATAATGGTTTCTGTTGGCAAGCTTCCTCGTCAACATGATATGCCCGTCGAGGATACTTCGTGCCGTGTCGGTGATCGGCTCATTGAAATCCTCGCCTTCTACCAGTACAGTGTACAGGCCTGTGATTGAACCGTGCTCCGAACAACCAGCGCGCTCGAGGAGTTTTGGCATCTCCGAGTATACGCTTGGCGGATATCCCCTTGTCACGGGCGGCTCCCCTGTCGCAAGACCAATCT
>CAJUQZ010000057.1:8215-24536 GCA_910588755.1 uncultured Lachnospiraceae bacterium
CACGCTGTGCCATCGAGAAACGTGTGAGTGAGTCCATCATCAACAAGACATCTTTGCCCTGGTCCCTGAAATACTCCGCGATCGCTGTCGCTGTCTTTGCGGCCTTATTCCGCTCGAGTGCCGGTCTGTCCGAGGTTGCCACCACCACGATGGAACGACGCATACCCTCCTCGCCAAGGTCGCGCTCGATGAACTCCCGGACCTCACGCCCGCGCTCACCGATTAGGGCGATCACGTTGATATCTGCCTTGGTATTTCTCGCAAACATACCCATGAGGGTAGATTTTCCTACACCTGAGCCTGCAAAAATGCCAATACGCTGTCCTTTGCCGACGGTGATCAGTCCGTCCACCGCCTTTACGCCAAGCGGAAGCACTTCACTGATAATCGTCCTGCTCATCGGATCAGGCGGCGCGGCTTCGAGTGGATAGCGCTTCACCGTGGCTGGCTCTGGCACAAACCCGTCAATACACCGCCCTAGACCATCTAGCGTCTTGCCTAGAAGGCACTCCCCTACGGACACGCTTAATGGATAATTCATGTTCTCGACGATACAGCCAAGACCAATACCCTCTGTGTCCTCATAGGGCATGAGCAGTGTTCTCTTATCCTTAAATCCGACAACCTCCGCTAGAATCCCGTGCTCCTTCTCGGAATCTGTGTAGATCTTACACATGTCCCCAAGCTTTGCATCTGGTCCTGTCGATTCGATTGTGAGTCCCACGACATTCTCAACCTTGCCCAGCTTTTTGAAAAAACTTTTATTCAAAACTGTCTGATATTTCTGAAAGGAAATACAAGTCTCCATCTTATACACTAAACCCCTTTTATGGTTCGTATGACAAAAGTCTTAGCTCTTCATTGAGCGCTTCAAGCTGCGTCCCTAGACTGCAATCAAAGACACCATTTCCGGTCTCTATCATGCACTCATTTTTTCCGAGTGTGACATCCTCGAGAAGTTCCACGTTTTCGAGCACGATGTTGGTTCCCTTGATCAGCTCCCGCTTCTGCATGCTCGCAAAGGGATAATCCTCCTTTGACACATGGATCAAATAGGTGCTGCCTGTCTCGATATTTCTCATAGTATTCTGGATCAGGTATATAATTAGCTCCCTTGAATTTTTGAGACTCACATGGAAAATATGCTCGTATATCCCTGTCAACATATCGATAAATACTGGTTCGAGCTCCTTGATCTTGCGCTGGTACTCCTCCTCTAAGGCCGCCCTCAACTGGTCCGCCTCAATCTGTATCTGCCCACGCTCCTCTGCCACGCTGTCAAGCCCGTCCTGATGTCCTTGCGCGAAACCGTCATTCTGTCCCTGTTCAAAGCCCTCCTGGTAGCCCTGGCCTCTGGCCTCCTCGATCACCTGAACTTTGACCTGCTCAATCTCTGCAAGCGCCTCCTCGCGCATCTGTTCAATCTGTGCCTGAGCCTCGGCGATCAGCTCTTCCTGCACCTGTCCTGGCTGCTGCGCAAACCCCTCCTGCGCCTGTAGTGTCTCATCAAACTCCTGGTTCTCGCCTACGATACTTCCTTCGCCGTCGCGGATTAGCTGCGAGACTTCGACTGCGCTGATGCCCTGTGTAAAGCCATCCGCAAAATCCGGCTCCTCGCCGCACTGTACGGCAAGCTCCATCGCAAGCTCTTTAAGCCTTGCCTCGGCCCGCGCATTGGAATCTATGATTCTTGTGTTGGCTGGATCGACCACAACCCAGCCTGATTTTAAGATACCACCACCATTAGACAACGATCTCGTCACCTCCGCCTCTAGAAATAACGATCTCTCCAGAATCCTCAAGCTTTCTGATGATGTTGACGATCTTCTGCTGTGCCTCCTCAACATCCTTCATTCTGACAGGTCCCATAAACTCCATGTCCTCGCGGATCATCTCTGCCAGACGCTTTGACATATTGCTGAAAATCGCGTTCTGCACTTCCTCTGTCGAGCCCTTACATGCGATCGCAAGATCGTTGTTGTCAACATCTCTGAGCACACGCTGGATCGCACGGTCATCAAGCAGCAAGATATCCTCGAATACGAACATCTTCTTCCTGATCTCGTCTGCGAGCTCTGGTTCCTCCACCTCGAGTGTCTCCATAATGTGTTTTTCTGTTCCTCTGTCTACAGTATTCAAAATCTCCACGACCGCGTCCACACCGCCGATGATCGTGTAATCCTGGTTTACGAGCGAAGAAAGCTTAGACTCGAGCACGCGCTCCACTTCCTTGATGACATCAGGACTTGTTCTGTCCATCGTCGCAATACGTCTTGCGACTTCCGCCTGCTTCTCCGGAACCAGCGCCCCGAGAATCGTAGCCGCCTGTCCTGCTGATAAGTAGGACAATATCAATGCGATCGTCTGTGGGTGCTCATCCTGTATAAAGTTCAAAAGCTGCGACGCATCGGTTTTCTTCACAAACTCGAACGGCTTTACCTGCAGCGATGCTGTCAGTTTTCCGATGACATCCATCGCCTTGTCTGCGCCAAGCGCCTTCTCTAACAGTTCCTTTGCATAACCGATACCGCCCTCTGCGATATACTGCTGCGCCAGACATACCTCGTAAAACTCATTGATCACTTTTTCCTTTACCTGTGGTGTAACGCTCTTGGTATTCGCAATCTCGAGTGTCAGGTCCTCGATTTCCTCTTCCTTCAAATGTTTAAATATCAGGGAAGATTTCTCAGGTCCAAGGGCAATCAGTAAGATTGCCGCCTTCTGTATTCCCTTTAACTCTTCACTAGCCATTCAAGTTACCCCCAGTCCTCGTCAAGCCAATTTCGCAGGAGTGTCGCCACTGCTTCCGGATTTTCCTCGACGAAGTTCTCTATCAGTTTTCTAGCCTCGGACTTCTGCTCGGTCTCGATGCCCTCAAGCTCATCAATGTTTGACTGCAGCAGGTCTTCCACTGCAAGTTCTTCCTCCTCCTCGACTTCCTTCTTGGTCCGAAGGCTCATGATAACCACGAATGCCAGAAGTGTGAGGATAATCACGATCAGTATGATCTGGACAATATCCTTGAGCTCTACTGTAGACTGGATCTCATCGATAAACTGGACTTCCTCATATGCCACAAGACTTATGTTTCTTGTCGGGATACCGGTTGCATTGGCCACCATGCCAACGAGGTCTTCGTCTACTTCAAGCTTAATCCGCTCGTTGTTTGCGAGCTTGTATTCCTCCCATGAGATGCCGGCTAAAAGTCCCTGGAGTCTCACGTCCTGCTCCCTTACCACGCGGTATCTCACAGCCGCCACCGATACAGAGCTGTTGTTGTACATCACTGTACCTGTAGCGCCCTTTGTCGTCGTGATTGTCTCATTTGGGAGATAATCACTTCTTCGCTCATATGTACTACTGTTCGTTCCTGTCTGCTCACTGATCAGATAGTCTGTCTCGGAATTAGAATCTGTTCCAGGCACACCGCCCACGCCGTCTGTCGCAGTTGACTGAAATACCTCCTCATGAGCAAGCAGTCCCTGATCATGCTCATCATCTGGTGTTGAGTACTCATGTGACACGACTTCCTTCTGTGAGAAATCCATTGAGATGTTTGCCGCCACTTCGATCTGGTTGAACTCGTTTGTGCCAAAGAGTACCTGTCTTACTTCATTCTTGATCAGGCTCTCCGCCTCCTGCTTGAGCATCATCATGTTGTCAGCCCTCTCGATCGTGGAGTAGGTCTGCTCGACCGGGAACCAGGTCTTTCCGCTCACATCGGTGATCGTCACATTGTCTGTTGTATCGTTTCCAAGCGCTGTCGCAATGTATCTGGCAATCGCTGCAGCGTTCTCCTCATCAAAAGCTGCCCCCTCATTGAGCTCAAGGATAACACCTGCATAGGTCTCCCGGTTCTGTGCGATGAGTGTACCATTGTCATCTGGAATGGTCAGCTGGCAGGTTGCCGTCTTGACCGCTGTCATGCTCTTGATGTCATCCTCCATCTGCGACTCGATAAAGAGCTTATAGCGCTTCTGCTTATCCGCCTCTGTCGTGGAAAAGCTTCCGTTGAGCACATCATCGATTGTGTAGCCCGCTGTCGGTATCTTGTTTGAGCCAAGCAGCAGACGTGCATCTGATTCCTGTGAACTGACTACCTCAAAATGCAGGCCGTCCTTCGTCACATTGTAGTCCATCCCCTGTCCGTCTAGCAGTTCCTTCACGGCTGCCGCCTCCTTGGTGGACTCACAGTTTGCGATATTGACATATTGCTTTTTCGTAAGTACCGCCACCAGTATTGCAATGGCAAGCAAAATCACCACTGCGATCCCGATGATCAGCGTCTTCTGCTTTGGCTGGAATTTATTCCACCATTCCTTAATCCGCTCCAATAGCTTTTTCCCAAAATCCAATACCTTGTCAACCATATCAAGTGTCTCCTTCTCCCAAAATTCCCCTGTGGACAACCGTTTTGCCAGCCGTCCCGTAATCCTTTACAATCAGTTTAATTAAATTTGTATCTGCATAATCTCCTTATATGCATCAAGGAGCTTGTCTCTGAGTGCGATCGTGTAGTTGAGCGCCGTCTGCGCCTTGCCTACCGCGATCGTAAGGTCATGTGTATTTTCTGAAATGCCCATCATCCACTTGAGTTCCTCGTTCTCCTGTGTCGAGAGCAGATCATTTGTATTGTTGATGTTCCCCACTGCTGCGTTCAGGATAGAGCTAAACATATTTTCGTTTTTCTGTCCATCACTGTCCGCATTTACATCGTATAGACGGCTTCTCACCGCGTCTGACTTAACGTTGTATAAACTATTGATATCGTTTGCTGCTGTTATTGTCATTGTTCTTTCCCCCTAACTCCCATCTGTCTGCTTTAGCAGGCGTACATATCAGGATAGTGAAATCTTAGATTTCACTTTAACTCCCATCTGCCTGCTATGCCAGGACTGTGTACTCTCCTCAATAATTCCTTTTAAAACCCTTATACTTCCTTATCAGAAGTTCATCTCCAACCCTTTGTTTGCCATCGCCTTTGTCGCCTCAAACGCAGCCTGGTTTGCCTCGTAACCGCGGCTTGCGTCAATCATGTTTGTCATCTCCGTGATGACATTTACATTTGGATAATGAACGTATCCGTTTTCATCCGCGTCGGGGTGTTCCGGATCGTATGTCATCACTTCCTCTGTCCATGTATCCTCGTAGAGCCCGCCGATCTTGACGCCTGTTCCAGGGCTTGAGAGCCTCGCCGAGTTGGTGCAGCCTATCGGCCGACCGCCTAGGTTACTGAACGCTGTGTCAAGCATATGGGAGAATGTCCTGCTCTTGGTGTCTGTCTTCTCCTGAAATGTGACAACCTTCCTGACATACGGCGTACCGTCCTCTGTTCTTGTCGAATGTGCGTTTGCCATGTTCTGTGAGATGATATCCATGCGGTACTGTTCTGCCGACATTCCCGACGCACTGATATCAAACGAATCAAATATTCCCATCTAAAGCACCTCCTACTTCATCACAGACATTGTCTGCGAAAAGTTCTGGTTTAATAGCGTCATCATTCCGTTGTATTTGGTCTGGTTCTTCGCTAAGATTGCCAGCTCATTTTGGATGCTCACATTGTTTTCGTCGTACCGGTACGAGAGCTCCTCGTAATCTGTGTAAATCTCTGGCTCAAGCGCCTCAAGATCAAGGTTCTTGACCCTCGCATCCACGGAATCCTGGTTTGCCCTCACAAAAGCATGTTTCAGCTCTGTCTCAAACCGGATATCTTTTCTCTTGTAACCTGGCGTGTTCACATTTGCAATGTTATTGTTGATAATGTCATTTCTCGTAGCGGCTGCATCGAGTGAAGCGCCCAGTGCATTCACGTAATCAAATATACCTGAGTTGCTTAACATTCATACTCCTCCTTCTTGTTTTTCCTATTTTCCAGTGCTATGTAAACCCTTATTGCCATAACGAATTTACATAATATATTGTCTTTCTTACTCTATTATAGATTATTTTCAGAATATTTCAAGTATTTTTTTCATTATTTTGCAATATTATGTGAATTTGTTTTATTTTATTATGTAAATCCATTATTTTTAACCTGTCAGACAAAAAAAGACCTATCTTTTCGAAAAGATAGGTCTTTTGTCTTAATTGTTTTATTTGTTTGTATTATTCAATCTGTTGAATCATTTATTCAGCTGGCGCTTTAACGCATCGACTTCCTCAAACACGACGTCATTTAAAACCTTGATATATGTTCCCTTCATACCTGACGAGCGCGACTCGATGACGCCGGCGCTCTCAAACTTGCGCAGCGCATTGACAATCACGCTTCTTGTGATGCCCACACGGTCCGCAATCTTACTTGCGACAAGGATTCCCTCTGTGCCGTTGAGCTCATCGAAAATGTGTGTGATCGCCTCCATCTCCGAGAAGGACAATGTGGAGATGGCAGACTTCACAACCGCCACCTTACGGCTCTCCTCAGCGTTCTCCTCGCTCACGGCGCGCAGCATCTCAAGACCCACCACGGTCACGCCGTACTCACATAAAATAATATCATCAATATCGTACTGCTCATTGCATTTGTAGATAAACAGTGTGCCAAGGCGTTCCCCCGCTGTCTCAATCGGCGTGATAACCGCCTGATATTTGCGGATGTCCGGGCTCTCGAAGCCAAGTGTCGCGAGGTTGACATTTTCTTTTGTGGAGAGCACGCCAAGCAGCCGTTCATTTAACATGGGATCGATAAAGCCCCCTACGCTGTCCTCCACAAGCTCCTTGAGTTCATCCACGCCCTCGCAGGTGCCCACACCCAGAACCTTACCTTTTTTGCTGATCACCAGCACATTTGAGTTGACGATATCGCGCATTACCTTGCAGATATCATTGAAAACGACTTTGCTGGAATTATTGTTGTGTAAAAGTTTTCCGATTTTTCTTGTTTTATCTAAAAGTTGTACACTACCCATAGTAAACCTCCAAGTCCTTCTATTCTTCGCAGCATGCTGGAACGTCTGGCCTTCTGGCCGCTTTCATTTTCAACTTATCCGCAAAAATAGTTCTATATTATAGGGAAATTTTAACATATGGCAGTCTATTTTTCAATAGTTCCAGTCAATAATTCAAGAATCCTTTACAATTTAATCGATTTTTTATAAACGTATTATAATTTCGTTTGTTGGTGTAATTTCCTTAACAATTTCAAAAACAATACAATTATTGGGCTTTTGCCTTATCGCCTTCTATCTTCTTCACAAAGCCGCACTGTTCATCTGCGCAGACCAGCTTGTTCCCTTTTATGAGCATGATGCCGCCACAGCGCTCGCACTTCTCCCCAGACGGCCGCTGCCACACCATGAAGTCACACTCGGGAATTGCCTCGCAGCCATAATAGCGCCGGCCTTTCTTGGTCTTGCGCACGACAACCTCCTTGCCACACTTTGGACAGGCCACACCGATCTTCTCAAAATAAGGCTTTGTGCTCCTGCACTCGGGAAATCCCGGGCATGCGAGGAACTTGCCGTGCGGCCCGTACTTGATGACCATATTCCTGCCGCACACCTCGCACACCTCGTCCGACACCTCGTCTGCAATCTCGACCTCGTCGAGTTCCTTCTCCGCCTTCTTCACCGCCTCGTCAAGGTCGGGATAAAAATTCGATACCACGGTCTTCCAGCTGACTGCGCCCGTCTCAACCTTATCAAGCAGCGCCTCCAGGTTGGCGGTGAAATTCACATCGACGATGGTCGCAAACGCATCCTTCATCATGTTATTGACCACCTCTCCAAGCTCGGACACATACAGGTTTTTGTCCTCCTTGACCACATAGCGCCGCGCCATGATCGTCGTGATTGTCGGCGCATATGTGCTGGGACGGCCGATTCCAAGCTCCTCGAGTGCCCGCACAAGCGACGCCTCTGTATAGTGCGCCGGCGGCTGGGTGAAATGCTGCTTTGGATCAAGTGACTCCAAGGTAAGCTGGGTATCCTTTGTAATATCCTTCACCAGTGTATTGGTGTCTGCTTTCTCCTCGTCAGCCTCCTTGTAGACACTCATAAATCCGTCAAAGGCAAGCTTCGACGCGGACACGCTAAACTGGTGTTTGTCCGCCTCAATCCTGATGGAGGTCGTCTCATACTTCGCCGGCGTCATACGGCTTGCTGTAAAGCGTTTCCAGATCAGCTGATACAGCCGGAACTGATCGCGGCTTAGGGATTCTTTCAGGTCGGCTGGTGTGTTGCTGATATCGGTCGGGCGGATCGCCTCGTGCGCGTCCTGTATCTTCTGCTCCTTTTTCTTTTCCGTCACGGTCTTAGCTGCGTACTGCTCCCCGTAATTCTGGGCGATATAATCCCTAGAAGCCGCCACTGCCTCATCGGAAACCCGCGTGGAATCGGTTCTAAGATATGTGATAATACCGACTGTCCCCTGTCCCTTTAATTCAACGCCCTCGTAGAGCTGCTGTGCAAGGCGCATGGTCTTCTGCGTCGAGAAATTAAGCACCTTGCTTGCCTCCTGCTGGAGTGTCGATGTCGTGAAGGGCAGCGGCGCTTTCCTGACGCGCTCGCCTTTCTTGATGTCCTTTACCTCAAAGTGCGCATTTTTAAGCTCTTTTAGGATTTTGTCCATCTCCTCCTTTGAGGCGATATCCGTCTTTTTGTCCCCTGTGCCATAATACTTTGCGACCAGCGGCTTTTTCTCTCCTTTAATCTTTAACGCTGCGTCGAGCGTCCAGTACTCCTCCGGGATAAAAGCGTTGATCTCATCCTCCCTGTCACAGATGATGCGCAGCGCTACCGACTGCACCCGGCCTGCACTTAAACCACGCTTAATCTTTGCCCACAGAAGCGGCGAGATGCGATACCCCACCATTCTGTCCAGCATACGCCGCGCCTGCTGTGCGTCCACAAGACTCATGTCGATCTCCCTTGGATTCTTTAAAGATTCCTTGACTGCGTTCTTGGTGATCTCGTTGAAGGTGATACGGTACACCTTTTTGTCCTCAAGCTTCAGGGCGATATACAGATGCCATGAGATCGCCTCTCCCTCGCGGTCAGGGTCCGTCGCAAGATAAATCTTGTCAGCCTTCTTGACTTCCTTTCTAAGCTTTGCCAGAATGTCGCCCTTGCCCCGTATCGTTATATATTTGGGCTCATAATCATTGTCCGCATCAAACCCAAGCTGGCTCTTTGGCATATCGCGCACATGGCCGTTGCTCGCCATCACCTCATAATTTGCACCCAGAAATTTCTTGATCGTCTTCACCTTCGCGGGTGACTCCACTATCACTAAATACTTTGCCATATCCAACCTCTACCCATTCCTTCTATATATTAAGGATCTGCGGAAAAATGACCAGCACCTTCTGACTTGTCTGCATCACTTCTTTTCCCCCAGCTCCTGATGATACGTCAATCAATATCATTTTGGTCTGTCTGACTTACGTTCACCACTATAACCTAATTTTCCAGCCGTGGCAAGTAAAATTTTTGAAAATTTTTGAGAATGCCTTCACATCTCATCACACAAACGCATGTACTGTCTATCCCTGCACAGGATCAGTCCCTTCAGCTCCAGTTCCACAAGCCCCTGGCAGACCTGCGGTATCGTACAAGTGCTCTTGTGCTCCCGCAGCCTTGCGACAATCACATCCTGTGCTGCCGGAAGCAGTCCTAATACCGCGTAAACCTCCTGTGCTGTCTGTGAAAGTTTGCAGGACGATTGTCGCTGCAGCTGCGTTTTTTGTCTTTTTAAAAGATTATCCCAGTGCATGTCTTCTATGATGTCATCCGGCGTGACGGCCACAGCGGCACCCTGACGGATCAGCCGGTTGCAGCCCATGCTTAGACTGTCCGTGCATCTTCCCGGAATCGTGTACACTTCCCTGCCCTGTTCCAAAGCCATGTCCACCGTGATGAGCGTCCCGCTTTTCTCCCGCGCCTCCACGACGAGCACCACGTCCGCAAGCGCGCTGATGATGCGGTTCCTCGGCGGAAAAAGAGCCGGTCTTGGCTCCATCTGGGGCGGGTACTCTGACAGCACACCCCCGCTTTCGAGAAGCTGTCTATAAAGTGGCTCATTACTCTTTGGGTACACGATGTCCACACCGCACCCAAGCACCGCATAGGAATGCCCTCCCGCCTTGAGCGCCGCTGTCTGTCCAATCCCGTCAATCCCTGCTGCCATGCCGCTTATGACATCCACACCGCGCTCTGCAAAGCCCTTTGCAAATTTTTCCGCAATGAGCCTGCCATACTCGCTGCACTTCCTCGCCCCAATCACCGCCACTGCAGGATTTGCTGCATCCGGAAGGCTTCCCCTGTAAAAGATTCCAAAGGGCGGGTCGGGAATCCTAGCAAGTTTCCCTGGAAAATCAGACGCCTGGCAGTATGTGTAGCAGATGCCGGCCTTTGCAAGATGGCGCCATACTTTCTGGGGTGTGTAGCGCTCCTTTTGCTGCTGAAAGTGCTCACAGCCTTTCAGTCCCATGACCGCAGCAAGCTTTCCCTCCTCCATACCATAAATCCCCTGTGCGCTTCCTGCCATCTCTAGAAGCCTGTATTTGGTACTACTCGTGACCCAGTATATGGTATCTAGCCACGCGGCGTACATTTTCTGTTCCAATTCCTTCTGATCCTCTGTCATATGCTAATTCCAATATCCTTTATCATTGATTCTGTAGCAGACTGCCTCGCTGATATGTCCTATATTTATATCGTCCTTTTCATCCAAGTCTGCGATGGTCCTTGCCACCTTTATCATTTTATGATATGCACGCGCTGACAGATTCATCATGGTAAATATTTCCTCCACCATTTTCTGTTCATCGAGCCCAAGCACACAGTACTTCCTGATGTCACCGGCCCGAAGCTCCGCATTGAACTGGTAGCGCGTGCCTCTGTAGCGGTGCTGCTGGCGCTCTCTTGCCGCTGCGACACGCGCCCTGATCCTGGCACTGCTTTCATTGTGCATGTCCGCGGAGAGCTGCCTGATATCCACCCTTGGCGCCTCTGTCACCACATCAATCCGGTCCAGGATGGGCCCTGATATCCTTGAGAGGTATCTTCTGACCTCCGACTCCGAACAGGTGCACCGGCTTCTGTCTGGAAAATAGCCGCAAGGACAGGGATTCATCGCTGCCACCAGCATGAAATCCGCTGGATATACAAAATTTCCATAAGTCCTGGCTATGTGAATTTGCTTGTCCTCGAGTGGCTGTCTTAAAATTTCAATTGTGCGGCTACGAAATTCCGGAAGTTCATCCATAAAGAGAACACCTCTGTGTGCCAATGAAATGACGCCTGGCCTGGGAATCCTCCCACCGCCTGCAAGCGCCTGTTCAGAAATGGTATGATGTGGATCAAGAAATGGTCTTTTCGTGATCAGTGACCTGTCGTCGCCAAGCTGTCCCGCGACACTGTATATTGTGGAAACTTCAAGGCTTTCCTCCCTGGACAGGGCAGGCAGTATCGTTGGGATCCGCTTTGCAATCATGGTCTTGCCAGAGCCTGGCGCCCCGATCATCAAGATATGGTGAAAGCCTGCTGCAGCCACTTCCACCGCGCGCTTTACAGTCTCCTGCCCGTTAATCTCTGCAAAGTCCAGATCGGTGTCTGGCCCGTCGCAGGTCCCGATCAGGGTGTGACTAGCTGGCGCAATCCTCTGTGGCTTGCGCTCCTCGGTTTCCTGCAAATATCCGATTGTCTCTGACAGGCTGCTGACACCAATGATCTCAATGTCGTCTATGACTGCAGCTTCTCGCACGTTTGCCGTCGGTACGATACATCTCCTGACATGCTCCTGCTTTGCCTTCTGCACGATGGGCAACACGCCCCTGACCGCGCGCACTTCCCCGTCTAGCCCGAGCTCTCCCAAAATCAAGGCATCTCGTATACCCTCCTCTGGTATAATTCCAAGTGACACGAGAATGCCGACCGCGATCGGAAGGTCATAGGAAGCGCCTTCCTTTCTCATCTCTGCCGGGAAGATACTGACTGTGAGTCGCATGGGAGGTATCTGTACGGAGGCATTTTTGAGTGCTACCCTGACGCGCTCTTTTGCCTCCCTTACCTCGTTGCTTAACTGCCCTACCATCTCAAAACCGGGCATCCCCCTAGACGCATCGACCTCTACCGCCGCAAGCATGCTCTCGATCCCATTGATGGCTCCTGTAATGATTCTGCTATACATCAATTGTTTCTCCTTCGTTTTTATGCGTTACCTGTCTTATATATCACAAGTAACCCGGGAAAACAACCAAAATGTAAAAAATAGCACACGAAATGTAAAAATTAATACACTTTCACGCAGGTTTTCTTAACATAATTTTTCTTCTTCAAGACCCGCTTTCAGTTTTCCAAGCGCCTTTTTTTCGATTCGTGAGACATAGCTTCTGGAAATTCCCAGCAGCTTTCCGATGTCTTTTTGTGTCATTTCCTCACCGGTAAAACTTTTTCCCGATATTCCGTACCGCATCTTGATGATGTCGCGTTCCCTGTCATCAAGCTTTTGTTCGATCAGGCGGGACAGGCAGCCAAGTTTTGCCACCATATCCATGTCGTCCACGATATCGCGCTGTTCCTGCTCGCAGACATCAATCAAATTGATCTCGTTTCCCTCTTTGTCCGTTCCGATCGGTTCATACAGCGATACCTCGCGCGTCACTTTCTTCCTCGCCCGGAACATCATCAACAGCTCATTGTCAATACATCTGGCCGCATAGGTGGCAAGCCTGCTGCCCTTCTCTGCCTTAAAGGTATTTACCGCCTTGATCAGTCCTATGGTTCCTATGGATATCAGGTCTTCCATGTCCTCGCCGCACCCCATATATTTCTTGGACACGTGCGCCACCAGACGCAGGTTTCTCTCGATCAGGATCTGCCTTGCCCTATGGGCCGCTTCCAGATCCTTGCTGTTCATCGCTTCCAGGTACAGGGTCTCCTCCTTGGCGGATAAAGGTTGCTCAAAGGTCTTCAAGAAATGCCCCCAGGACTTATTTATTCTATTGTATGAACCGCCGCCCTTTTAAGTGCCTTTCCAAAAAAAATTAGGTGCATTTTAACGTCCGCGTGGCATTGAGCACTGCGATAATCATAACACCGACATCTGCAAAAATAGCCCACCACATATTGACAAAACCGACCGCGCCCAAGCCAAGACACGCAAATTTGACCACCAGCGCAAAAATAATATTCTGGTGCACAATCCTTATCGTCTTTCTCGATATATTCATGGCTGTGGCGATCTTTGCCGGATCATCGTCCATCAGCACAATATCCGCCGCCTCTATGGCCGCGTCCGAGCCTAAGGCGCCCATCGCAATACCGATATCGGCCCTCGAGAGCACCGGCGCGTCGTTGATGCCGTCCCCGACAAAAGCCAGGCGCTCCTTCTCTCCCTTTAATGCGAGCAGGCGCTCCACCTCCGCAACCTTGTCTGCGGGAAGCAGTCCGCTCTTGACCACGTCCACACCAAGCTCCGCCGCCACTGCCTCCGCAACGTTCTTTGTATCGCCTGTGAGCATGACCACCTGACTGACACCTGCTGCCTTGAGACCTGCAATCGCAGCTCCTGCACCGGGCTTTACGATATCCGAGATCAGAATATATCCGGCATACCGGCCGTCGACCGCCACATGGACTTCCGTTCCGATATTCTGCGGCACCTCATATGGAATACCTAGCATTTTCATAAACCTGGTATTTCCAGCAGACACCTTCTGTCCGCCAATAACTGCGGATACCCCATGACCACTGATCTCCTCCACATCAGAAACGCGCGCGGTGTCAATCGTTTTTCCATAGGCTTCCTTTAAGCTCTTGCTGATCGGATGGTTGGAATAGCTCTCCGCGTACGCTGCCATCTCCAGAAGCGCCTCTTTTGTCACGCCCTCTGCGGCCTCTATGTGCGTCACCTCAAAGACACCCTTTGTCAGTGTGCCTGTCTTGTCACACACCACATACTTTGTCTCTGACAGCGCCTCCAAATAATTGGAGCCCTTCACAAGCACTCCCTTTGACGACGCCCCGCCGATACCGCCAAAGAAGCTTAGCGGTATGGATATGACAAGCGCGCAGGGACAGCTGATAACGAGCGTCGTGAGTGCCCTGATCACCCACTGCTGCCAGTTCGCCGGATTGCCCAGCAAGAGGTTTATGATGGGCGGAAGCAGCGCAAGCGCAAGTGCGCCAATACACACTGCCGGCGTATAGTACTTTGCAAAACGAGTGATGAAATTCTCAGATTTTGATTTCTTCATGCTGGAATTTTCTACAAGTTCGAGTATCCTGGATACGGTGGACTCCCCAAACTCCTTCGTCGTCCTTATGTGAAGAAGCCCTGTCAGGTTGACACACCCACTGATAACCTCGTCGCCCTCATGGACCTCCCGTGGAAGGCTTTCCCCTGTGAGCGCGCTTGTGTTGAGCGTCGAACTGCCGCATGTGACCACACCGTCAATCGGAAGCTTCTCTCCTGGTTGCACCACGATCACTGTCCCAATCTCAACGTCGTCTGGATCAACCTGTATGAGCTGTCCATCCTGCTCGATATTGGCATAATCCGGTCTGATATCCATGAGCGCGGATATATTCCTGCGGCTCTTTCCCACCGCATAGCTTTGAAAGAGCTCACCGATCTGGTAAAACAGCATCACCGCGGTGCCCTCGACATATTCCCCAAGGATAATCGCGCCCACCGTGGCAAGCGCCATCAGGAAGTTCTCATCAAACACCTGCCCGTTGACGATTCCCAGCACGGCTTTCCTCAGTATGTCATATCCGATAATAAGATAGGGGACCAGAAACAGCGCCAGCCTTATATATCTGTTTTCCACCGATATCAGGCACAATACCACAACCAATATGGCCGCTGTGATAATACGGATCAATACTTTTTTTTGCTTTTTTGTCATTTTCGTCTACCTCTTTCCTGTTTATATGGAAATTGCGCATGATGGCCGTGTGTATGAAAATGGCTCCTGCATCTGCTGCCGAGCCATTTTCATACCTTTTAATATTTTTACAAAAAGATCTCGCAGTCAGACTCAACCTTCTTACAGTTCTTTAACACCTCTGCCATGACAGCAGATTCGTCGGCACCCTCCTCAAATTCCACTTTCATCTTCTGTGGCATAAATGCAACTGTCGCCTCCTTAACACCTGCGGTCTTGTTTGCAGCGGCCTCCATCTTTGCTGCACACGCTGCACAGTCCACCTCGATTTTGTACGTTTTTTTCATTGTTGATATCCTCCTTATTTATTCATTCTTTTTATTCTTTTACTTTTCCCTTATTCATTTTTGACTGATGTGTTATGTGTTCGTTGTATTGTGACTGATTTGTGTTTTGTGGGTTCGTTGTATCGTAACGAATTTTTGCTTTGTGGGTTCGTACATCGTAACGAATTTGTGTTTTGTAGGTTCGTGCATCATGACTGATCTTGTTTTGTGGGTTCGTTGATCGTAGCGAACTTGTGTTTTGCGGGTTATACATGGTGCCTAATTTCACTTTGTCATTCTTCCAGCACATGTTCCATGCCGATGCGGATGATCGCTGAGACATGTTCATCTGCGATGGAATAATAGATGCTCTTCCCTTCGCGCTTTGTCCTGACTAGCTTACTCTGCTTTAGGAGTGCAAGCTGATGGCTTACACCAGACTGCGTCATATTCAGCCGCTCTGCGATATCGCCTACACACAACGCCTCATGATCCATCAAAAGCGAAAGGATCGTTAGCCGGGTGAAATCCCCAAATATTTTGAATACAGCAGCCAGGTCCTCCATAATCTCTGCTGCAGTTCTTTTGTCTGTGTCCTCCACGCTGCCACCTTCCTTTCCTTATAATATAATAACAGTCCTGCATCTCCTGCATCTCCTGCATCTCCTGCATCTCCCTTGTATACAATTTCTGTTCATTTAGTTATGCTGTGTTGTGTGATGTTTTATTATATGAACATTTAATCATATGTTCAATCTTTTGTCAAGAGCTTTTGTTAGTTTTTTATTCAAGATTTTTGTTCAAAGATTTTTTATTCAAGTTTTTTTGTTCAAGATTTTTTACCAAAAGATATTCTGTTCAAGATTTTTTACCAAAAGATATTCTGTTCAAGATTTTTACCAAAAGATATTCTGTTCAAGAATTTTTCATTAGAAGATGAAAAGATTGCTTCATTATTATAGTGCAATGAATTATACCACTCCGCGTTTATGGTACTACACTCTCATCAACAGCCAATATAACAACGAATAATGAAATAGACTTTATCCTATAGACAGAACATACCTATTGTTAAAAATAATGGAGGAGCACTGCAAAATAAAAACGAAAGCAATGTCATGATGCTGGGGTCAAAAGGTCAATTCAAAGAATAGTTGTTGTG
>CAJUQZ010000058.1 GCA_910588755.1 uncultured Lachnospiraceae bacterium
GCGTGCAGCTGGCAGGAATGATTTTTGAAACACGCCCTAACATGATAAAGAAGGAAAAAATGATTTTGGCGGGAGTGTCAGGTTTGGGCAATGAGACGGCGGAAATATGGAAGCGTTTTATGAAGCTCTATAAGGAAGTTCCGATTACAGACAAACGATCCGATGACAGCTATGAGGTACGAATCTATGACAGTGAGACGGAAAAAGAAAGCGTCTTTGTCGGTTGTGAAATAAATAGCGACTGCGATGGATATGAAATCTTTCAAATCCCCTCTTCCGAGTATGCATCCTTTGATGTGTATGTAGAAGAAGGGTATGAAAGCGAAAACAATGCAATGGAAGAATGGCTGGCTTCCAATGAAAAAGGATATGTCCGAAATCTGCTGGAAGGAAAGCTTTATTGCGTCGAACATTATGACGCACGGTTTGACGGCAGCAATGATGAATCTATTGTGGAAATTTGGCTGCCTGTCAAAAACACAGGAGACAGTCAGAAAAGCTGATTTCATTTCATGGAAATTTGATACAAATAAGTGTGCTTGACAAGGGCATAATAACACGACACCTAAAGAATGGAGCAACAGCGCAATTTTTGCCTGTATTTTACTTGCTGTATAGACTTCCATTACACGGAATCATGATGTATAATAGAAACAGGGCTGACAGGGCACAATGAAAAGAAAGGAATGGTAATACCATGAAGAAAAGCAGTTTTTGCCTGAAAACCGACACGTTGACGATCACGCCCTCGAATGAGGACGATTTATGGGAGTCTGACTGGATCATCGCCTTTAGAAAAGGAGAGAAGGAGCAGCTTGGAACAGCGACATTTGCAGGAGAGAAGCGCCTTGGGGCTGTTCCTTTATATGTGGAGCTATTACCAGAATACAGGAACAGGGGACTGGGCACAGAGATAATCCGCATGTTGGTCAACTGGGCGTTTCTGCACAGGAATGTATTTGAGGTGATATCCAGCGCGGAGCATGAGAATGACAAGGGCGTAAATGCGCTTCAAAAGGCCGGCTTCGTATACCGCGGCAGCGAGGGAGCCGTGGAAAAATATTCCATTATCAAGGAAAAAACGGCATGGACAGGCGTTTATGTGATTGTCGGCGTCCTGAATGGCATGCTTCTGGGCGTTGTGCTGAACAACTTATGGATGGGTTTTATTTTGGGCATTGTCATCAGTCTGTGCATCGGTGAGATTATGGATAACAAGGCCCTGAAATACAGGGAGAGCATCACCGGGAAAAGCGAGCGGGGTACAAGGCGCCTTAAAATGAGGCAGTAGGCAATAATGGCGGCAGAGGATCAAAAAAAGCTCTGTCGCTTTTCCTCTGGGGAGTAATATTTCAACTTAGAGATTGATTTTTCAAAACGTATTTAGGAATGTATTATTTTATCAGGGCTTTTATGTTTGTACCACGCAAGATTGAGGGGAATTGTTTTTATTTTTCAACGAACACATCCGCTATGCGCTCACAACAGTTTATAAAAAATCCAAAGGCAAGTATCTATTTTTATAACAAGGGACGCTTCAAATATGAGGGCATTATGCTAACTGGTACAATGGAAGTTTTGCAGGACGATGAAATAAAGCAAGAAATCTGGAGCACCGGAGATACGATGTACTATAAACAGGGCGTAACTGACCCAGATTATTGTGTATTAAAATTTACTGCAATAAAGGGAAGATATTATTGTGATTTGAAAACGGAAAGTTTTGATATTGAGGACTTAAAATGATAGAAATAAATTCAAATTAAAGGAGAAAACCGTATGGATGAAAAAATAGTATTTAGTCAAGGTTCTTTTTTTCATGGAACAAAAGCAGACTTACAAGTAGGAGATTTCATCATTACAGGAATGAAAAAAAATTATAATGATGACAGAAATTCCCCGGAAATCCTACAAAATCCTACCGGTCAAAACAACCGTTAAAAATTGTTGCAGAAGTGGTCAAGTGGGCAGGACATTCCCCTGAATTGTTAAATAATATGACTAAAAACCTTAAAAAACTGTCAGAACAGGGAGTCAAGGCAATCGACTGACAGCACCCGAACACCCAAAGGAAATATGCCAAAAAACAAATTGAAATTATAAGGCAAATGTCGGAAATATACAAGACACAGCGGGCTCAATCTTATATAATAAATACATCTATTTATTATACAAAGAAAGAGGAGAGAATATGGACAATTTCGTATTTGAGAAGGCAAGGTCATTCATGTACCGCAATGCAAGACCGCTGGACATGGCGCGGTTCCAGTACCATTTTGAGGACGGGAGCAAGGAAGACGTGATGAGGGCGCTGTCGTACTATCAGAATGAGGACGGGGGATTTGGACATGCCATAGAAGCGGACTGCTGGAATCCCAATTCCACACCGCTGCACAGCAATACAGCAGGAAACATAATCCAGGAGATCGATTATGAGGACGCTGAAAATCCAGTGATCCAGAAGCTGCTTGGGTGGTATACGAGCGGCGCCTGCTTCAATGGCAAATCCTGGAATATGACAGTGGAAAGCAACAACGACTATCCCCACGCACCCTGGTGGCATACAGACAGTGAGAGCACCTGTCACACGGATTACAATGGCACGGCGCAGATCGCGGGCTTTCTGATCCGCTATGGAAAGGCGGGAAGCGAGCCGTACAGACTCGGGGTGCGCATCGCAAATGAGGCGGTGGCGGCATTTGAACCGTCAGAGATGAACGACATGCACACATGCGCCTGCTATATACGCATGCTGGAAAATATTGAAAAGGTGGGCGCGCAGGAGCAGGTTCCCTGCAGCCTGTTAAAGGAACAGCTGCACGAGACGGTCAACAGACTTATTACGGCTGACAAATCCCTGTGGGGCGGATACGTATGCAAACCTTCCCAGTTCTTTCGCTCCAGAAACAGCGCGTTTTATCCGGCCAATCAGGAGATCGCCGAATACGAGTGCGAGTATATCGCACAAACACAGCTTCCGGACGGTTCCTGGGAGATTCCGTGGGGATGGGACGGCTATCCGGATGCATGGGCCGTCAGCAAAAACTGGCTGAAAGGTCAGGTGATCGTCGAAAATTTATTGTATCTGAAAGGGTTTGAGTGAGAGGAAATGAAGCAAAAGAACATTGAGGTAATCCCATATCTGGAATTCAGGGGAAACTGTGAGGAGGCGATCAATGCCTATATCGAGGCGTTTGGCGGTGAGATTCATTATATGTCCCGCTGGCCGGAGGATACGGCAGATGAACCGCCTGAAATGATCGGAAAGGTAATGCATGTCGCGTTTTCGCTCGGCAGCACACTGATGTCGGCAGGGGATTCCTATGCGTATGAGGGAGTCAGCAAGGGGCTGAAACTGATGATTCAAATGGACTCCCAAGAGGAGGCGCTGCATACAGTGTCTGTTCTGGCGGAAGGCGGAACAATATTATCCCCATTGAAGCCGCACCCAAAGCCGGATGATGGCGGTTGCGGTTCGATCACGAGAGATCGTTTTGGGTATACGTGGATCGTCACATGTCCTAATCCGGACAAGGCTCTGTAGAGGATTCGTGCACGAAAATAAACAGTTCGTGCACGATTTTTTTAATTTTCAGAAAAAATGGTACAATAGAGAGGAAGGAGTGAACTATTTTTCTGATTTTAACTAACCTGAGAGTGGTCTTTATAGACTATATAAATAAAAGCAGAAATGTGTGTTTGGACGCTTGGGGTGAGATGATGAAAAACCAGGAGATATTAAACTATATTGACAACAAATTGATCGATAACGTTTTCAATTTTTGCATTGGACGCACGAAAGACAATTACGAGGCGCAGGAACTCTGCTCGGATATCATTTATGCGCTGGTAAAGACGGCCCATACCGAAGGGGAGATCACAGACCTGTATCCGTGGATCTGGCAGGTTGCGGGGAATACATGGCTTGAGTTTATGAAACACAAAAAGCAGCATCAGGAAGTTTTCTGCGAATGCGACTCAGAGAAGCTTCTGGCGCTTGTCCCTGCAAAGGACGAAGACATAAGCTACAGGCTGCTTGAAAAAGTGTATCGCCAGATTGCTTTTCTGACCAGAACCTATCGCGAAGTGATGATTCAGTATTATATAGACGGGCTGACAACGGCGGATATCGCAAGGATTCAGAACACCACAGAGACAAATGTACGCCAGAAATTGCTATGGGCACGCGGCAAAGTAAAAAATGGAGTAAAAGACATGGAACAGATCAATGGCAGACCATTGGTATTTTATGAAATGAATTATATTATATGGGGATATGGAAGGCCGGAGTGGGGAGAACCGAGAAAAGTCGGCATAAGGACATTATCCAAGCATATCATATGGCTTTGCCGCAATAAGCCGATGGGCGCGGCCGGGATTGCCGAGCAGCTGAATGTTCCGACCGCATATATTGAGGAAGAACTGGAGGTTCTTACCGGCGGGACAAACGGCGAATACGGACTGCTCAGGCGCACGGGAAACGGCAGGTATGCGATCAACTTCATATTGCTGAGTGAGACTGCCATGAAGAAGGCTGCACAGCTCTACATAGGGCAGATGCCAAAAGTTTCGCGTTCTTTCTGTGACAACGTCGAGCGGATTCTGGCGGAACGATATTTTGCGGATTATGAGGAGCCGTCGCGCCCGTTTAGTGTTTTCGGGCATGTTGCTGCAGACGGCACGCGGTGCGCAGGCGGTGATCGTATCTGTCCGATGAATGAGGAGCAGAGGCTGTATGAAGTCAGTGACAGATTTCCTAAGAAATGTTTCGAGGAGAAAGCACAGGAGACGGCAAAACAGCTTGACGCACTGATCA
Source organism: uncultured Lachnospiraceae bacterium (assembly GCA_910588755.1). Taxonomy (GTDB): domain Bacteria; phylum Bacillota; class Clostridia; order Lachnospirales; family Lachnospiraceae; genus COE1. The sequence continues at coordinate 4,817 of CAJUQZ010000058.1, forward strand.
GAAGGTCGGTTCCAAAGCATCTGCTTGGAGAATGGCGGTTTGTCTGCAAGCTTGCAAAAATGCAGGTCTTTGAGAGTGTGGAAGGGACGCCGGCAGGACAAGGGATTCTCACACCACCCGTGGACGGTATCTTCTCCAAAGCCTGCTGTACGCGTGTGGTTTAGGATAGCGAGCAGGGGGAGGAGATCATGGAAAAAGCTAAAATACGCTGGTATACAGAAGAACCCGGAGATGCTGCGGCAGCGGCTGGATCAATGACCGCATTGGGAAGTATAGATGAAGCGATGATCCCGTTTCTGTTATTTCGGGGGAACTGTGAGGAGGCGGTTCATACATATATTGACGTGTTTGGCGGTAAGATTGTGGAAATGAAACGCTGGTCAGACGATCATGCGGACATGCCGCCGGAACAGACCGGAAAAGTGATGCGTGTGGAATTTGCGATTGGCGGTACGCGCATGGCGGCGGGAGATTCTATGGACGGTGCAAAAGGAAATGCGGACATAGAGCTGATAGTTCATATGGATACTGAAGCGGAGGCGCTGTATGCTATGTTTGCGTTGGCGGAAGGGGGAAGTGTGCTCTCGCCGTTGGAGCCGTATGATGCGTCCGATGGTCATTTATGCCGTTCTGTCACAAAAGACCGTTTTGGCCTTACATGGATCATTACATATCCAAATCCAGCCAGACAATACATATGTTCTGATGGAATCGTCTGGATCGAATGAGCTGTACAAAGGATTGGTTCTTCACATCGTTTTGATGATTGTAAATATTTCAGGGGCTGCCGGTAAGTTTTCCGACAGCCCCTGAATCATGCTTGCGGCCAATTCGTTTACACGGTCTTTAAGTCAAATCCAAAATAGTTCACCGCATTATTATAAGAAATTCCCTTCACGATCTCTTCGAGCGTTTCCATGTCAGCCGGGAATTCGCCGTCCTCCACCCAGTTTCCGATGAGGTTGCACAGAATACGTCTGAAATACTCATGTCTGGTGTAGGAGAGGAAGCTTCTCGAGTCTGTCAGCATACCGACAAAGCCGGAGAGGTTTCCAAGGTTTGCGAGGGAGATCATCTGATCCTGCATGCCGGTCTTGTGGTCGTTGAACCACCACGCGCTGCCCTGCTGGATTTTTGCGCATGCCGTGGAGTCCTGGAAGCAGCCCAGGATCGTGCCGATCGCCTGGTTGTCGTTCGGGTTGAGGCTGTAGATGATCGTCTTTGGAAGCTCGTCCGTTTTGATCAGAGCGTTCAGGAAATCGGCAAGCTCTGCGGACGGCGCATAGTTGTTGATACAGTCGTACCCGGTGTCGGGGCCTAACTGGTCATAGCGCAGCGTGTTGTTGTCGCGCTTGCAGCCATAGTGGAGCTGCATCACCCAGTTTAACCTGTGGTACTGCTTTCCGACAAAGAGCATGAAGGCCGTCTTGAACTGGAGTTCTTCCTGTCTGGTGACAGCCGCGCCGCTCTTTCTCCTGGCAAAGATTGCCTCGATCTCATCGTCGGAGGCGGGCTGGTACATCACGTACTCGAGCGCGTGGTCAGACACAGAGCACCCTTGCGAAGCGAAGAAATCCAGCCTGTTAAGCAGTGCGCTTTTCAGGTCCGCAAAAGTGTTGATGGCAACGCCGCTCACGTCGGCGAGCTTTGCGAGATAGTCGAGATAATCCGGCTTCTCGATGTTCATCGCCTTGTCCGGTCTCCACGCGGGGAGCACCTGCACGTCAAAGGTGTCGTCAGCCGCAATCTGCCTGTGGTACTCGAGCGTGTCGATCGGATCGTCCGTCGTGCAGATCAATGTCACATTGGAGCGCTTGATCAGGCCGCGCACGCTCATGTTGTCGTCCTTGAGCTTCTCATTGCAGAGATTCCACACTTCCTCGGCGGTATTTTTGTTCAGGACACCCGTGTAGCCAAAATACCGCTGCAGCTCTAAGTGTGTCCAGTGGAAGAGCGGGTTGCCGATCGCCTTGCCTACGCATTCTGCCCATTTGAAGAATTTTTCTTTGTCCGACGCGTCCCCTGTGATGAAACGCTCGTCCACGCCGCAGGAGCGCATGAAGCGCCATTTGTAGTGGTCGCCGCCAAGCCATACCTGTGTGATGTTGTCAAACTTGCGGTTGTTTGCGATCTCCGCAGGATTGATGTGGCAGTGGTAGTCGAGCACGGGCGTCTTTTCCGCAAAGTTGTGAAACAGCTCGCCCGCTGTCCTGGTCTGGAGCATAAAGTCCTGATCCATAAAAGCTCTCATGATGATTCCTCCGTTTTCATTTATAATATATTTTAAAGAGTGGTGCCTCTTTTAATCAGTTCGCCGGAGAAGATGACCTTCTGTGGCATTTCTTCATTGTTGAGTATGCCAATCAGCGTCTTTACGATGTGATGGCACAGGGTTTCGAGGCGGTTGTCAACGCTTGTGAGTTCCGGCTCGCAGCAGGTGCTCAGGATAGAATTGTTATAGCCTATGATGGACAGCCCATCCGGTATGGACAGTCCTTTTTTGTGTGCGAACTTGACAGCGCCGATGGCAAGGTTATCGTCTGCGGCAACGACAGCCCTGTATTTGAGAGTGCTGTCAAGGCCGGCCAGAAAGTCCGCGATCGCCGGGAGATTTGCGTGATTTCCCGGAAAGTACTGCATATACTCCATGCGCAGCGGCAGTCCCTTCTGGGTGAGCGCGCTCTGGTAGCCCGAGAGCTTTCGCAGGGCGGAGAAGGACTTGGAGTTGTACAGGTACAGGATATCCTCGATGCCCGTCTCGATCATATAGGAAGTGGCCTGCATGGTTGACTTGAAGTCGTCGCAGAGACTGCAGTACACATTCTCACAGTCAAAGTCCGCGTTGAGCAGAAGGATTGGGATTTCGGCCGCCGCCTCGCGGATATAATCATTCTCGGCGTCATTGTCGGCTATAAAATTGGAGCCTACGAGAATGACGCTGTCAACCTTCTTGTTGACGAGGAGGTTCAGGTATTTCTGCTTGTCCTCGAGGTGATAGCCCGTGCAGCAGAGAATGCAGTTGTAGTTGTTCTCCCGAAGTTCCTGCTCGATATGGTAGATGGCGTTGGCAAGATATAAGTCGGAAGAGTCGGCGCACAGGATGCCGATTGTGTTCATTGAGTTCAAGCCAAGTCCCCTTGCAAAAGCGTTTGGCGTGTAATCGCAAGCCTCGATTACTTCCAGAACCTTCTGGCGTGTCTGGGCGCTGACATTGTCAGAACCGTTCAACACGCGCGACACAGTCGCTATGGATACACCGGCTTTCTCGGAGATATCGTATATTGTCATGAGAGTATCCACCTTTCTGAAAAATGTGGCGTGTAACAGCGCAGGATTGCCGCTGTACAGAAAATGCATGCCTGCATGTAACATGTGGCGTGCAGCAGCACAGGACTTTTGCTGTGCCAAAATGCATGCCTGATTGTAAAAAGCTATGAAAGCACTATCACAACTTAAATAGATTATAGTATGAAAATAACTGAAAATCAAGTGAAACTGCAATATTTTATTGACGAATCGGTGTGTCTGCGGTAAAATGTAAGTACTTACAATAAATCGGTATAAAAAGTTTTATTTTGTAACACACTATATTAAATAAAGGAAGGGAAAAAACATGGAACTGAGAACTGCTGCATCACCTAAGGACGTAAAGTACTACACAACCGAGAGACTGCGGGAGGAATTTCTGATCGATGACCTGTTCAAAGCAGGAGAGATCAAGCTCGTCTACAGCCACATTGACCGCATCATCACAGGCTCGGCGGTGCCGGTAGAGCCGCTCACACTGACTGCCGGGGACGAGCTTCGCGCGGCGTATTTCTGCCAGAGACGCGAGCTGGGCGTCATCAATATCGGGCCTGCGGGGACGATAACGGTAGACGGCAAAAAGTACGAGGTAGGACATAAGGAAGGCATGTACATCGGCATGGGCGCCAAGGAGATCGTCTTCGCGTCTGAAGACGCGAAAAATCCGGCAAAGTTTTATTTGAACAGCGCGCCCGCGCACAAGACATATCCGACAAAGCTGATCAAGCCGCAGGGCGAGGCGTCGGAGGAGGTCGTGATCATCAAGGACGAGAACAAGGTGGAGCTTGGGTGTCTTGAGGATGCAAACCACAGGGTGATCAACAAGTATATCCTTCCCGGACAGGTTGAGAGCTGCCAGCTCGTCATGGGCATGACAGCGCTAAAGCCCGGAAGCGTATGGAATACGATGCCGTGTCATACACATGACAGGCGCATGGAGGTTTATCTGTATTTTGACATGCCCGAAGATGCGTTTGTGATGCATTATATGGGTGAGCCGCAGGAGACAAGGCATATCGTTATGAGAAATGAGCAGGCCGTGATCTCGCCGAGCTGGTCAATCCACGCTGGAAGCGGCAGCCGCGCATATACCTTTATCTGGGGTATGGTGGGAGAAAACCAGGACTTTGACGACATGGACGGAGTGCGCATGCAGGATCTGATGTAGGAATGCCAATTGAGCAGGATGGGACTTGACTGTGCCCAAAAGGGCTCTCTGACAATGCAGGATATTGCCGGAGGGCTCTTTTTATGCACAGCCCCATGCAGAGGAAATATGCCGCTAAGGCGGCGCATGGGGCGCGCGGCGAGTAGTGGAGAAGGACGTTCCCCTCTCGATTGCACACGGGCACCCAGAGAAAAAAGTCATCTTAGGTTGACGGGAGTCCAGTGCGACCAATGATAGAGATATCGTCAATTTCCTACGTGCTTGTACACGGACACGTAAGGAAATGAGTAGTTTCGCTGCACGCGCGAGTGGGAGAGATGGTCATTTCGCTACGCAAACACATATAGACATAAAAAACATACAAAAAAATGGAGCGCATTCTGCATTTTTGTAGTAAATAGTTGTAAAAAATGTGAAAATTAGACAGAAACGTTGCGTCGTTTTGGAATATCATGTAGAATTAAAATGTATATGCACTTTTTCCCCGTACTAAACATCTATAAATATTGTGAAGTTATTGAATTACAGGTTCTAAACGCTGCATGATTGGTTAGAATGATAGCAAGGGAGGATTGTTAAATTATGAAGTATATCGGTTCGGGACTAGAAAGAAAATATTATCCGCCGACAGATGAGGTAGCCGGTTTTCAAGTCCGGCCCGGAAAGTTTTTGGAAAATGGTGCGATCCGGGTTGACGAGGGAGTGAATTTTACGATTCATTCAAACGGGGCGAAATCCTGCAGCCTGTGTCTGTTCCATGTCGGTGAGCATGAACCCTATGCGGTGCTGCCGTTCCCGGAGTCCTGCCAGATGGGCGGAACATACTCTATGGTAGTCTATGGACTCAAGCCACGGGAATTTGAGTATGCATATCAGTTTGATGGTGAGTACAATGTCAGCAAAGGGCTTCTGTTTGACAAGACAAAATATATTCTGGACCCCTATGCGAAATCTGTGGCGGGACAGGAGATCTGGGGGAAGGAAAAACCTGTCTCGGAGCGCATGTATAAGGCCCGGGTAGTGGACAGCGGGTATGACTGGGGGAATTTTAAGAACACCAGTTTGGAGCCGAAGGATATGATCATCTACGAGATGCATGTGCGTGGATTTACACAGGACAAATCCTCGGGTGTGCAGCACAGAGGGACTTACGCAGGAATTAAGGAGAAGATTCCGTATCTGCTGGAGCTTGGCGTTAATGCGGTGGAGCTCATGCCGATCTTTGAGTTTGACGAGGCGGAGGATGTGCGCGTCGTCGATGGGGAGAAGCTGCTCAACTACTGGGGATACAGTACCGTGTGTTTCTTCTCGCCAAACATTGCCTACGCGGCGGACACGCGCCCAGGCAAGGCGGGAAATGAGTTTCGGAGTCTGATCCATGAGCTGAATGCAAATGGTATCGAAGTGATTCTCGACGTTGTGTTCAACCACACGGCGGAGGGGAATGAGATGGGACCCTGCTTTTCATTCAAGGGCATCGACAACAACATTTACTATATGCTGACGCCTGATGGAAAGTATTATAATTTCAGCGGTTGCGGCAACGTCATGAACTGCAATCATCCGATCGTGCAGCAGTTTATCCTGGAGTGCCTGCGTTACTGGGTTGTCTCGTACAGGGTGGACGGTTTCCGGTTTGACCTTGCCTCCATCATGGGACGAAATGAGGACGGTTCTCCGATGAGCAAGCCGCCATTGCTGCAGAGCCTGGCGTTTGATCCGGTGCTTGGCAATGTGAAGCTGATTGCCGAGGCGTGGGACGCGGGCGGACTTTACCAGGTGGGCAGCTTCCCATCATGGAACCGCTGGGCGGAGTGGAACGGACGATATCGCGACGATATGCGCTGCTTCCTGAAAGGGGACTACGGCATGGCGCAGGCGGCAATCAACCGCATTACAGGCTCGCTTGACCTGTATGGGAAAGAGAACCGCGGGGAGAATGCCACGGTTAATTTCTTAAACTGTCATGATGGCTTTACGCTCTATGACATGTACGCCTACAATTATAAGCACAATGAAAAGAACGGGTGGGACAACACGGACGGGGCAAACGACAACAATAGCTGGAACTGCGGTGTGGAGGGCGAGACGGACGATCCCGAGGTTCTGGCACTTCGCAAGCGCCTGCGCAAGAATGCGTTTGCAATTCTGATGTGCAGCAGGGGTTCTGCGATGTTTCTTGCGGGAGATGAGTTCTGCAACACGCAGTTTGGCAACAACAATGCCTACTGCCAGGACAATATCGTGTCGTGGCTGGACTGGAACCGCAAGGAAGAGTACAGCGAGATGTTTGAGTTCTGCAAGTTCATGATCAGCCTGCGCAAGAAGCACCCTATACTGCGGGGGCGTTCGGGGCCAAGCGGATGCGGTTTCCCGGAGGTTTCCCTGCACAACAAGACGGCATGGAACAGCAACTGCGGGCCGGACACACGCATGATCGGCATTATGTTTGCAGGGCGTACCGAGGGCAATCGTGAGGACGACATCATCTATATCGGTGTTAACGCGTTTTGGGAGAAGGAGCCGGTGCAGCTTCCTAAGCTGCCGCTGGGCAGAAAGTGGCGCATTATTATGAATACTGAGTTTGACCACACGCCGGATACAGATTATCACACGTTGACAAACTGGGTGGAAAGCGATACGATTGTCATGTATCCAAGATCTGTTGTGATTGCGATAGTTGACAAATATTGATGATTTGGCATATAATGCAAAAGTGTTGGCAAATATTGGTTATCTGTCATTTTTAAACACAATCTAAGGAACTGTCCGATATGCAGTTCCTTAGTTACTGTAAGAAGTCTTAGGAATGTATAAGGAATATTGATATTATTAAGAGATTTTTGTTATGGTGGTATTGCAATGCAACATGGGAATTTAGAAAGGAGATCATACAATGGCAAATGTATTGGTAGTAGATGATGCGGCTTTTATGAGAATGACGATCAAGAAGATGCTTGAATCGGAAGGGCATAAGGTTGTGGGTGAAGCGGGAAACGGTGTGGAAGCTGTCCAGAAGTATACGGAACTTCAGCCCGATGTCGTGACACTTGACATCACCATGCCGGAGATGAACGGGGTCGATGCATTAAAGCGCATCAAGGAGTATGACCCGAAAGCGAAGGTTATCATGTGCTCGGCGATGGGGCAGCAGGTGATGGTGGCACAGGCGATCCAGAGCGGTGCGAAAGATTTTATCGTGAAGCCTTTCCAGCAGGATCGGGTGGTCGCTGCAATCAACAGAGTTATGGGATAAAAAAATAAAAAATGGAAAAAATTAAAAATAACGGTAGACAAACCGTTATTTTTATTGTATGATATAGAAAACGTTTTCTGGAAAACGTTTTCACAATAAGATGCGATGTGGGAAATATGCTATAAATACTATAAAGTGACAATGAACAACAGCGTGTGTGGAAAAGAAGGTGATGTATGGGTTGGTTTCAATAAGAGACGTTGCAAAACAGGCAGGTGTGGCGATATCAACAGTCTCAAAGGTTTTAAACCACTACCCCAATGTGAGTGAGGAGACAAGGAGAAAGGTCAACGCAGCGATCGCGGAGCTTGACTTTGTACCCAATACAATCGCCTCGGCACTGTCCTCTAAGAAGACGGGGCGGACAGCACTGGTGCTTGATGTAAACAGGCATCCGCAGACCGTGGATGAGATTCCGATGCAGTATATCATCGGGGCGATCAACATGGCAAAGGAAATGGGCATAGATATCATTACGGTGTTCTTTACCATGATTGCCGAGATGACTGTGGACGAGATGACGCGCTATTTTCAGTCGCAGGGTATAGAGGGGCTGGTCATATGTGGCCTCTCAAAAGATGACTTGACGCTGCGAGAGCTGGTGGAGGGTGGAAAATTTAAGAGTGTGCTGATTGATGCGCCGGGAGTTGACAGGAACACATCGAGTATCCATATTGACAATGAAAAGGCACAGTATGAGGTCGCCAAAAAGTTTCTGGGGGAGAAGGTATACAAAAAGATTTTGTATCTGTCTGGAAAGAAAAACGGTTACGTGTCCGAGGAGCGCTTGAACGGCATGAAGCGGCTAGCGGAGGAGCTTGGCCTGCGGGTATTGGTCAGGAATGGCAATTTCAGTGAGCTTGAGGCGAGAAAGCTGACAATGCAGTATGCACAGGGCAAGGACGCGATTATCTGCGCGTCGGACATGATGGCGATTGGCGCGATGAAAGCGCTGATTGACATGGACATCTACAGGCCAGTGTGCGGGTTTGATGGAGTGAGCCTCATGGGTTACGCGGGAAAGCAGATGCACACAGTACGGCAGGATTTTCAGAGGATTGCTGCTAGCGCGGTAGAGGAGCTCTCACGCCTGATGGAGGGCGAGAGCGGACAGGACATCATTGTGCCGCACAAGTTGATCCGCATTCAGTATCTCGATGTGATATCATAGTGAGAGCAGCCAGGATATCATCGTGCCGCACAAGCTGATCCGTATTCAGTACCTCGATGTGATGTCATAAGGGGATCAGGACGAAAAGCTGCATATTGACAAATTTAACAGAGTGATTCACAAAAAAGAAACAGTGTAATAAAAAATAATAATACAATCAGGAAACTATCAACATATCATGAAAATGCCGCACAGCGCGGCGGAAAAGGAGAAAAGAGTATGAACGTAAAGGCAAATTTGGAGACAGTAACACAGAAGATGTACGGAAAATCCATCAAGGAACTTGATGACAGCCAGTTGTACTTTGCAATCCTCAATATGACAAAGGACATGATGAATGGCAAGGGTGTGATCAAGGGTAACAAAAAGGTATATTATATCTCGGCAGAGTTCCTGATCGGAAAACTGCTGTCCAACAATCTGATCAATCTTGGCATCTATGAGGAGCTCGACGCGGCGCTTGCGGAGGAAGGCAAGGCGCTTAGCCGTATCGAGGAGGTTGAGCCGGAGCCGTCTCTTGGAAACGGGGGACTTGGAAGGCTCGCTGCATGTTTTCTTGATTCCATCGCAAGCCTTGGCCTTCCTGGGGATGGCATCGGCCTGAATTATCATTTCGGACTTTTTAAGCAGGTGTTTAAGGACAGACAGCAGACTGCGGAGAAGAATGACTGGATCGAGCAGCAGTCCTGGCTGACGAAGACAGACATTTCCTTCCCTGTATACTTCGGAAAGAAGAAGGTAATGTCCAGACTGTACGATATTGATGTGATCGGATACGAACAGGGCATGAACAAGCTCCATCTGTTTGATATTGAGACGATCGATGAGAGCATAGTCAAGGATGGTATCAATTTTGACAAGGCAGACATCGACAAGAACCTGACACTGTTCTTATATCCCGATGATTCCGACGAAGCCGGGCAGCAGCTGCGTATTTATCAGCAGTATTTTATGGTGTGCAACGGTGCACAGCTGATCTTAAAAGAGATGAAGGACAACGGCTACGATCTGCACAAACTGTACGATCATGCAGTAATACAGATTAACGATACGCACCCGACAATGGTTATTCCTGAACTGATCCGCATACTCACAGAGGACGAGGGATTTGACATGGACGAGGCCATTGACGTGGCCAGCAGGACCTGTGCGTACACAAATCACACAATCCTTGCAGAAGCGCTTGAAAAATGGCCAGTAAAATACCTGCAGAAGGTTGTTCCGCAGCTGATGCCGATTATCTGGGAGCTGGATAAGAGGGCGAACATTAAATACAAGGATCCCAGCGTGCAGATCATTGATGACAACATGCGCGTGCATATGGCGCACATTGATATCCATTATGGTTTTTCGGTAAATGGCGTTGCAGCGATTCACACAGAGATTTTAAAGGACACAGAGCTGAACAACTTCTATAAGATTTATCCAGAGAAGTTCAACAACAAGACAAACGGCATTACATTCAGAAGATGGCTTCTGTCCTGCAACAGGGAGCTAGCAGCCTGCATCACCAAGGCGATCGGTGCTGGTTATAAGAAGGATGCAGCAGAACTTGAGAAGCTGATGGCGCATCTTGATGACGCAGCACTCTTAAAGGAGATCAAAGCGATCAAAAAGACCAAGAAGGAAGATCTTGTCTCATATCTCAAAGAGAACGAGGGACAGGACATTAATCCGAATTCCATCTTTGACATTCAGGTGAAGAGACTCCATGAGTACAAGCGTCAGCAGATGAACGCGCTGTACATTATCCACAAGTACCTGGAGATCAAGGGCGGTAAGAAGCCATCGACACCGATCACGTTTATCTTCGGCGCAAAGGCGGCTCCGGCGTATACTATCGCACAGGATATCATTCACCTGCTGCTGTGCCTGGAGGAGATCGTGAACAATGATCCGGATGTGAAGGATTACATGAAGGTTGTCATGGTCGAAAACTACAACGTAAGCTACGCTGAGAAACTCATACCAGCATGCGATATTTCAGAACAGATCTCGCTAGCGTCGAAGGAGGCAAGCGGCACAGGAAACATGAAGTTTATGCTGAACGGCGCTGTGACACTTGGCACAAGCGACGGTGCAAACGTGGAGATTCACGAGCTTGTGGGCGATGAGAATATCTATATCTTCGGTGAGAAGTCCGAGCAGGTAATTGAGCATTATGCGAAGGCGGACTATGTGTCAAGGAGCTTTTATGACAAGAGTAGCGTGATCAAGGAGGCCGTGGACTTCATTACCAGCAGCGAGGTGGTGAAGGTCGGCAACGAGGAGCGCCTGACAAGACTGAAGAACGAGCTTATCAACAAAGACTGGTTTATGACACTCTTAGACCTTGAGGACTATATCGAGACAAAGGATAGGATGTTCGAGGACTATAAGGACGAGGCGAAGTGGGAGAAGATGATGCTTGTAAATATCGCAAAGGCGGGCTTCTTCTCATCTGACAGAACGATTGCAGAGTACAATAGGGACATCTGGAAGTAAATACAGATTGATAATACAAAAAACAGACAGAGGGCTGAACAGTTTGAAAGATGTTCAGCCCTCTGTCTGTATGCGCTTGCGGATTATGATTCAATTACTGTCTGCTTTACGTGTAGATTTGTTGTTCTGGGGTTTTCATAATAGTGTGACTGTGTTAAAATGATTCAGGAAACCCAATACAAATCAAAAGAGGCAGGAGCTATAGATGGATAATGAAAAAAGATATGCGTATATATTAGAGAAGGCGGAGGTGGGGGAATTTTGCCGTCACGCCATGTGGGAGTCGATAAAGCACCGAAAGTGGGTATGGCTGCGGCTGGCTGTCATACTGGTTTTGGAGCTGGTCCTTTTGCCACGCGTCGGCATATGGGCAGCGGGAATCACTGTGGTGGTGGTGATGATATCGCTTGTCAAGGGTGTCATTCATATCTATAAGACAGTTTCTGGATACCGGTGGGCGGTATGGATTGAGGGCGATATGTTAAAGGTGGTTAGGGGCAGCAGGGGGAGTGAACTGCCCTGCAGCAGCGTACAGCTGGTTCGGACAACGCGCCGCCTGCTCATGCTCGGATATCTGCAGACGGCGCAGCGTCCGGCATGGTTTATCCTTCCGCTGCGCGTATTTGCAGACGGGCGGGACAAGGACTGGTTTCTGGACAGGCTCCAAAACCCGCAACCGTCAGAAAACGTCGGTGGTCATGCGGAACCCGTGGAGGGAGGGCTGTGCTTTACATACACGCTTGATGCCGGAAAATGGGTACAGTTTCAGAGGGACGCGCTGGGGGTCGTGACCAGTGGCACGCTCGGAATGATGGAGCGGGTACGTCTGGTATTGGTATGGGGGCTATTTACCGTGTCCGCTGTACTGATCTGTGTTTATCTGGTTGCGGGACGTCTTGTCTGGCAGTCGGCTGCATATGGTATAGGGCTTGCACTTTTGTTTATGCTTCGATTTTTTACCAGGGATCCAAAGAAAATGTTCAGAAAGCAGATTCAGACGCCGGTTGTCAGGGACCGGGAGTGTGGTGTGTGGCAGATTACCATGTCAGAGGCAGAGGTGTGCGCGCAGCTGCCCACAGGCGCCCGGAATCATTATGACTGGGAGAGCCTTGGCTGGCTTGTGGAGACAGGAGATGCCTATTACCTTTTTTATAAGGACAGGAAGCATTATGTGATGATCGCAAAGGAGAGTTTTCAGGACTGGAATCAGGTGTCTGCCATGCATGCGCTCTGTGCGCGAAAGGGTGTAAAGTCTGTTCGGGGACGCAGGATGCACTATCTGCCGGACTGGGCGTTTATTCTGACGATCGTACTCTTTTTTGCGCTGTGTATCGAGTTGCTATTCATCAGTATTTTCAGAAGTCATGTGCAGGAGGCGCGCGACCAGCTGGAGTGGGCGTCACAGGAAATACGCAGTCAGCTTGAGGAGATGTCGCAGGAGACGTACGGCGGTCTGGGGGAGAAGTCACAGGAAACATATGGAGATCAAAAGGAGGTACAGCAGGAGATGTCACAGGAAATGTATGGCGGTCTGGAAGATGCGCAGCAGGAGATGCGCGGTCTTCTGGAGGGAGCGCCGCAGGAAGCGCGCGGCGGACAGGAGGAAGCATCACTAGAGGCGTCTGGTGCTCTGGAGGAAGTACCGCAGGAAATATACTGGTCTGACGCGTTTGATCCGGCGGATTACCCGGACTATGTGGCGCTGGATGAACAGGTGGAGGTGCTCGAGACACTTGGACTGCATGTGTCGGAGGATGTTGTTGCGTCCGTGCGCGAGTCTATGACAGTGCCCGGTATGCAGGTTATGATTGAAGGATATCCCTATACTTGGCTCCTCACCCACCTTGGCGCACCGCAGTACAATGAGGACTGGACTGCGGTAGAGAAATATGCACAGGATGTGTTCTGGTTTGATTTTGAGGGAATGGGCCTTGAAACGGATTATATAAATATTCTAAACGGTATGCTTGCGCTGGCGCAGGGCAGCTGTCTTGACACGGTGACAGACATTGCCGAGGATACTACAGATATTGACTGGGAAAAGGGCAGGGGAACCATCGTGCTTCGTCTGGAATGGAATAGTCAGGCGTATCACTGGGAGATGACTGTGCACAATGACTGGATCGACAGCGATGTGCTTGGTGTGCTGAATGCACTGCTGGCACAGGAAAACGATCAGCGGCGCTTTTATGTGACCGGAGACAATGCACAGGGAGCCATCGTGCTGTTTGGCACAACAGAGCGGGCAGAGGCGTTCCAGGAGGCGACAGGATTGGAGCTGGAAAGTGACACGACGTGGAGTGTCGAGCAGCAGGAGATGTCTAAACAGTGAGGGACGAGGATAAGAAGCAAATGGAGTGTCGAGTAGCAGGAGATGGCTGAACAGCAAAGGACGAGGATAAGAAGCAAATCAGGGGATTTGTGGGGGGAAAGCGGATGGGAGAATATGCGGTTGAGAAGGGCAATATGCAAAAGCTTCTGACGGGCGCCAGAATGGTTGAATACTGTTATGGGGAAATATTCAGTCTCTGGTTTCAGCAGGGGAGTATGACATTTGCGCTGCGCGTGGATGCGCCCTGCTGGTTTGGGGAGAAATCGGACTGGCTGGAGAGGGCGGATGTGCCTATAATCGGGATGGGGCGGTCTGAGAGAGAGGATTGTCTGCTGGCGTATGAGCTGACAAGACTGCGGTATTACAATCTGATCGAGGTGGAAAAGGTGGATTTTCTAAAGGAACATGTAGAGATTACATTTTCAAAAGGAAATGTCCTGGCCATCGTATACGATGCGCTGTCCGAAGCGGATTATAATGAAGCTTATGAGTATGAGTGGTATCTGGAAGAAATGAGTCCCCAGAAGGGTTCAGGGCAGATCGTGGTTGGCTGCAGCGGGGGCGTGTTTTTTCAGAAGAATATCGGGGAGCTTTGTTTGTTGTGGGTGCGCGACCGCCTGTGGCTGGGAAGCACATACTGCGTTTCAGTTGAGGGGGAGGTCTGGCGGCTGCAAAACGGGCTGGAGCTGACGGACGAGAACGGGAACCACTATGTGGTTGAGACAGTGGGGATGTCGCATTACTAGGAGATAGAGAGCTACCAGGGAAAGGCGGAGCTTGTCTTACGCGGTGATGTAGCGCATATTGGTGGGCGCCTGTATCTGGCGGAATGATTATTCAAACACGTTCTGGGGAAATGGAAATAAGGAGGCTGTAGATGAACCTTTTTGAATTAAAGAAGTATCAGTGGTGGGATTATATGGAGTCTGTGATGCGGTATGTCAATCTGGAAAAGATTTCCTTTGAACAAAATAATCTTGTGCAGTTTTCCTTTATCAATTCATACGATGGCGGATTTTACAGGAACCTGATCTGTAAGCAGGTATTGAAATGCTGTATTGAAAATGATCCGTTTGACGATAATGAGCCATTTGCGTATTTTGTGCCGGATGTATATAAAAAGGAGCTAAGCCGGGAGGAGCTTTCGTGTGCCCTGTCCTATACCCACTATGGATATCCGGTTGATCCCGCCGGTCTGGGGCGTCGGTGGCTGGTGGCGATCATAGGGAGTGAGATTTATATTGAGCTAATCTGTGGCGAGGTGATTGTGACAGAGAAAAGCGCGGGAGAGCTATAGCAGTCCGCGCGCTTCGTCATAGGTCTGTCTGGAAATCTCTGTCTGGGAGAATGCGGCTTCATTCAGGGCCTTGATCAGGAGGTCGGGTGAAGCCTTTTCTGATGTCAACAGCTTTTTGTGTGAAAGCAGTAAAACCTGTTCTTCAAAATTTCTGGCATGGGTAAGCTGTGTGGCAAATGCCGCACCAAGCTTTCTGTCCCAGCTACTTTTGCGGCAGATGCGACGTATCGTCTGCCGGTACTGCATCAGCAGTTTGCCGCTGCGGTCTGCGCGGCGGTAGCGGCAGTGCCAGAGGACTTTTCTGGTGAGGAATACAGCAGGGACGAGTGTGAGCAGCAGGGCAAGGCAGAGGGCAAACCCATAGGCCGATGACCGCAGGGCGCTGGCAATGCTGGTAGCGCCTTGTGTCTGGGGGTCAGCGGCGCTCTCTGATCCGTCTGTCTGAAATAGTTTGAGGAACATGTCCCATATGCTGTTTTGGCTTTCCTCCTCGGTCTGGAAAGGGGTAAATTCAACAGGATACCATCCTGTGCTTTCATCGTACACTTCCACCCACGCATGGGCATTTCCGTCAGATGCGTCGTAGGATACGACGGCATTTGGTTCGAGCAGGGAGGGGCCGTCATAGTAGTCTGTGACATTTTTGTCTGTCAGTGTGGCATCTGTGGCGACATCGATGGCGTCGATGGCATAGCCTTCCACATAGCGCGCAGGAATTCCCATGTGGCGCAGGATCAGAACGGCAGCGCTTGCAAAGTGCGCACAGTAGCCCTTTTGTTTTTCTGCCAGAAAGTAATTGACGAAATCCTTTTTTCTCGGTGTGGCGCCAGGACTTAGCGTATAGGGAAAATTTTGCTGGAAATAGTCCCTAAGCTGGCTGGTGATTTCCTCAGTGGAGCCATTGAGCGCGGCTTTTTGACAAAATATGGCGATAACGTCCTGATTCTGCTCTGGAACAAAGAGCCATCTGTCGTCCGTCAGAGGTCCAGTAGTTGTGGGAAGATAGTCCAGCAGCAGCGGATAAAAGACATAGGTCTGTTCCCGGTTCTCCTCACTGTGGGGTGAGGTTCCATACAGCCCATACATGAGTGTGTCTTCAACCAGCGTGTCCTCGGTATAATACGGAACATAGATGCCGACTGGTGCCGCCACGTTTCGGACTTTCATGATACCCCTGGCGTAACCGGGAAGACCCGCATGGTAGCCTTTTGCCAACAGCTGGGTTGTCTCGAAGTTCCATATTTCGAGTGGTGGTGGCGGCATGCTTCGGAGCGGATCCTCATGGGCATACAGGATTTCCCAGCGGTTTTCGTAGGGTACATACATGCCGCCGGTAAAGCTCTTGAGGTAGATTCTGTCGTAGGTGTAGGGAACAAATTCAATCGTCAGGTCTGTCTCATAGTCTAGGCGCACGGAGTTGACGCCGCCTAGTTGTCCGTCCTTTAGCCCGCCGGTTGTCTGATAGAAATTAAACAGTCCGGTTACGCCTAATAGGTACAGATTTTCCATATAGTCCATCGAGCGGAGTTTGAAAGCGCTTCTGGTGCGTTCTGTCTGGTAGACAGTCCGGGGAAGAACCAGCTCTGTGATAGCTGTAGTAGTACTACATATCGATATTACAATAAACAATGTGCCCAGTGCGGCCCTTCCGGAGAAACTCCCAGGGAAGCAGTGCTTTTTTGCTGCCCTTCTGATGGATTTCTGGTAGGATTTGGACCTGGTTCTGGGGGCGTGGTATCTGTGCCGGTGCAATATATATGCGGTGGTGATGCCGGCAGCATAGAGGAGCACATAGGAGGCGGGCGGTTCTTTTTCCAGATAGATGGGAACGAGCAGGAAGAAACTGGAAAATATCGTTACTGGCAGATATCGTACCTTGCGTGCGGTCAGTCCGTTTGCAAAGATACTGCCAATCAGGGCAAAGAAGCACATGGCAACGGAGATGGCAAGGGCATGGTTTTCAACCTGCTCTGCGTAGCTGACTTGTGCGCTGGACCCGAAGAAAGCTGTCGCTGCGGTGGAAATATCGTTCAGAATCCCGTAGAAGCCGCTGCTGATGTAGGTCTGCAGTCCAAATCCGGCATTCATGACAAAGATAAATATTAGGATGTATCCAAGGTTTTCCCACCACACGGCAAAGTACAGTGAGGCGCAGTAGAGTGCGGACAGAAGGCAGGCTGCAAAAAAGATCCACTTGTCATAGGAAATGCCAAAGGCGGACAGCATTCCGCCAAGACTGCCTGCGACGATGGCAAACAGCATAAAAGCGCGCACGAGAAGATCCGTCCATCTTCTTTCGCGCGCCTCGCAAAAGCTGCCGGACAGCTCGATGCCCTCAGATAATAAAATCGTCTTCTCAGCCATTTGTACAGATCTCCAATTCTACAGTATCTTGCTTCTGTGTCAGGCACAGATAGGCTTCTAGCTGCGGGAAACAGTTTTTCATATACTGTTGTATAAGCCCGCTGTTGTGTGTGCACAGCGCTGCCTGAAAAATTTCGCAGTAAGCTGCGTCTAACTCGTCCGTGCTGGTGCAAGAGTGGGCCTTAAAGGTAAAGGCTGTGTCGTCCCAGACAAGCAGTCGCACGGCGGTGCGGTGCTGTAGCATACTTACTATTTTGGAATAGCCCTCGCGCAGGAGTTTTTCGGCTTTTTCCTTTTCGGGAGGAAGCAGAAGGAGCAGGATTTGTTCGCTGTCTGACAGGGAGGTGCGCTCCTTGACCATCAGTTCGTTCTGCCTGGCGGAGAGTTTCCAGTGAATGTCGCGCGGCCGGTCGCCTGGCCGGTAGGCGCGGACATCGCTCACCTCTGTGTAGTCGCTGCCCTTTCTTGGACTCTCTGAAAGCCCGGTCATACTCAGGTAGGTTTCAGGCAGCCTTGTATTGGCGGCGGTATTGGCTTTTGGGAGCACGTAGAAGCTGCATTCCATAGCACAGTCTGTATGGATTTTAAAAATTCCAAGCAGGTCCGTGATAAAAAATGTCTGACATGCGAAGTAAATCCGCCCTAAGTTGGTCACGGTGACTGTCATCTGGAACTGTTTTTTGCCGTGAGGAGGAATGGACAGCACGAGCTTTTGCTGGTTGACTGTCTGGTAAAAGGAGTTTCCGGCAAGGAAGGGCCATGTACCGCTCAGGGCACAAAGCCAGCTTTTGTTTGTTATGGTAAAGAGCACCGTAACCTGCTCATTTTGCCGGATGGTGCGCTGTTCTGGGGGAAGTGCACAGGCAATGCTGCCTGTCACATATCCGGCAAGGCGCCATGATACACAGAAGGACAGCGGCATGAAAACAGTCAGAAGTACCGCTAGAACCAGAAAAAAGTATCCACGCAGAGCGAGAAGGAGCAGAATATCCACAAGGTAAACAATCAGAAACAATGTCAGATGAAGCGGGGAAAGGCAAACGCGTTTTTTCCTGTTCATGAATAGCCTCCATATTCAGCATTTTGGTCACAGTTTGGGGGTTTTGACGGTTTCGCGCAGCTTATCGATCGCTGCTGTGGCGAGGATGCCCTCTGCGCGGGCCCGGGCGCTTAGGCGGACGCGGTGGGCAAGGACATCACAGAGAACGTCCTGCACATCCTTTGCGGTTACATAGTCCCGTGAGGCGAGCATGGCCATTGCGCGCGACATGCGCAGCAGCGCGATTCCTGCGCGCGGGCTTGCGCCTAGTGAGAATAGGGTGTTATTTCGCGTTTCTTCTATTAAACATATAATATATTCATAGATGGCGTCATCGACGTAGATGGTCTCTGTCCTTGCCTGAATTTCCTTTAATTCCACGAGGGAAAGTACTGGTGTGATGTTGGAAATCTTTTTCCAGACCTCGCCCTTTAACAGTGCGACGGCGTCCTCGTGTCGGGGGTAGCCCATAGAAAGGCAGACTAAGAAGCGGTCAAGCTGGGATTCTGGCAACAGCTGGGTGCCGGAGGAGCCTGCAGGATTTTCGGTCGCAATCACAATAAACGGATCGGGAAGTTGGCGCGTCGTGCCCTCGATGCTCACTTGACGTTCCTCCATCACCTCAAGGAGCGCGGACTGTGTCTTTGGCGAGGTGCGGTTGATCTCGTCGGCAAGCAGCAAGTTGCAGAAGACAGCACCCTTTTGAAATTCAAATTCACCCTTCTGGCTGTGGTACATGGAAAAGCCAAGCAGGTCGCTTGGAAGAACGTCCGGCGTGAACTGGACGCGGCGGTAGTCTAAGGACAACACGCGCGCAAAGGTAGTGGCGAGTGTTGTCTTTCCAACGCCCGGGATATCCTCCATCAGGATATGTCCCCCGCCAATAATGGCGGCGAGCACCTTCCGCACAATGTCCTCTTTTCCTTTGATGATGCTATTTACGGTCTCCTGAACGGATATTAGTTTCTTCTCTGGCATAGATTTCTCCTGTGGTTTCTTAAATGGTTTTGTATAGTATTTCCTGTAATTGCCAATTTCATCAGGCGCTGTGGGAAAATAATTTTGCAAACACGCTCTAGTGCTCTATCCAGTCAGAAATTAGACTTGTGAGCCGCATG
>CAJUQZ010000059.1 GCA_910588755.1 uncultured Lachnospiraceae bacterium
AGATATAAGGAGTTATGAGAAGTATGGTAAAAATATTATTTATATGCCACGGCAATATCTGCCGCAGCACAATGGCAGAAAGCGTCATGACACACCTAGTGAAACAACACGGGATGGAGAAATCATTTTACATCAGTTCCGCTGCCACCAGCCGGGAGGAGATTGGCAATCCTCCCCATTATGGCACGGTCAACAAGCTACGCGAGGTCGGAATTCCACTGGTGCCGCACCGCGCAGCGCAAATGACTGCCCAGGACTATGTCCAATACGATTATCTGATTGGCATGGATACAGCCAATATCAGAAACATGACACGCATCGCAGGCGGTGACAGGGAAGGTAAGATACACAAGCTGCTGACCTTCGCAGACTCCGGCAGGGATGTCGCTGATCCGTGGTATACGGGAGATTTCGACGCGACCTATGCGGATGTAAGTGAAGGCTGCAGCGGACTTTTCAGACATATTCTTGCGCATGACCAAGACAAGCTCTGACCGCATTATGCAGTGTAGGCATTACTGCTTACACTGCATAATGCAGGTTTTTCTCCCGCACCTTCTGTATCTCTAGATGATCTACGACCAGCCCCTTGACCTTTGCCACCTGTTCCTCCTCATAGTCTTCATCATATGTAACCCGAAGCTTTCTGGCTGCAATCGACATGCAATCGTTGCGCATGTCATATACACTGTCTTCTATCCAAAAATTCACTATCAGAATCTCATTGTAATCATCCTCGGAAAAACAGACACTGATCTCCTCGTCATTGAAAAAATCCATATTTCTGTTTCTTGCATACATCGGAGCCCCGTTTTCAAAAAATACAGTAAAATTATAGCGTTCCTGTGACAGGTTGATGATGTTCAGATCCTCAATTGCACTGCAAAAGCTCTCCCCGCTGTTTACCTCAAATGCAATCGCTCTAAGGCAGTCATAATTGAGATCAACCTTTCTCGAAAATGTAACAATCTGTTCTATCTCGTGATAGTACTCTGCCGCGAGCTTGTCATAGAGATATGTCCTGATTTCATCCGCAGACGGATAACCAAACCGAAAATGATAGTGGAACCGCCCTGGACGGTTAATAAAGAAATCATTCAGCTTGCGGATATCATTGCAGGTGATGACAAACAACTTCCTTCCCTGCGTTATCCCATCAAATAACCCTAGCAGCGCCGCCTGCGGATCGGGCTCTCCATCCGATGGCTTGATATCGCCAAAGGTCTTGTCAAACTCATCGAAAAGCACCATAACACTCTGGTCAATTGTCTCAAGATAGGATGCAATTCCTGGAATATACTGATCCACCACGATAACCGGGATATTGTCCTTTATGGCTTCCACTGACAGAAGTCTTGCAAACATTGACTTACCGATACCCTTACTGCCGCTCAAAATAACGCCCAGGTTCCTGTTAAACTTCCCGTATGTTTGCAGTACCTTCTGAACCTTGCACACTTGCTCCCCATAGATTTTGTCTTCCTTCACTTGAATATCTGCATACTCGTCGAGGTAAAAGCCCGTCATTTTCTCAAACCGCACAATATAGGAGCGGGCGGGCAGCTCATTGTAGGTGAGCACAGTATCCTTGTAAATCTCAATTTTGGAACCAATTTTAATTGCCTTCATATGCTTCCTCCTCACATAAAAAATCCTCTAATTAATACTTGCTGTTGTATCAATTAGAGGATATCTTATTTCTGGTACATTGTCATTGGACAGTTAATCCAAAGTAACAATCTTCCCAGCAACCGCGCAGGCCGCAGCTGTCATGGGAGATGCCAGATAAATATTGACCTTGGAGGTTCCCATACGTCCGAGAAAGTTTCTGTTGTTTGTCGCGATAACGGTCTCTTTGTCTGTCAGGATACCGCCCGTCCGGCCGCAGCACAGGCCGCAGCTGGGGTGCGTGATGATGGCGCCCGCCCTAGCAAGCACCTCTAGGGTGCCGTTTGCAGTTGCCTCCCTGTAGATTTTGCGGCTTGCCGGGGTGACGATAAGCTTCACAAAGGGCGCCACATGTTTTCCCTTGAGGACTTGTGCGGCTGCCATCAGATCCTCAAGCCTTCCGTTTGTACAGGAACCGATAAACACCTGATCGATTTGTTGTCCGACAAGCGCTGTGACCGGCTTTACATTGTCCACGTTGGAAGGACAGGCCATCACAGGAACAAAATCCTGCGCTTTATATTCTATCACCTGGCAGTACTGTGCATCTGAATCCCCAACCAGGTCCTTCTCCCTGTCTGTGAGCGTTATCCCGCAATACGCTGCGGTCTTCTCATCCGGTGTAAAGAGCGCACACTTCGCTCCCGCCTCAATCGCCATATTCGACATGGACATCCTTGACGCGACTGTCATATTTTCGACAGTATCACCTGTAAATTCCAGCGCTTTATATGTAGCGCCGTCGGCGCCCAGGTCCCCGATCAACTTCAGTATAATATCCTTTGCCATGACATTTGAGGGCAGCTTTCCTGTGATGTTTACCTTGATCGTCTCTGGCACGCGGATCCAGAGTGTGCCAGTCCCAAGGATGCTTGCCATCTCCGTGTAACCAATACCGGAGGAAAATGCACCGACACAGCCGTATGTCGTCGTGTGGCTGTCTGTGCCAAACACGATATCACCTGGCTTCACATAACCCGCCTCTGTCATCAGCTGGTGGCAGATTCCATCGGACCGGTGAATATTTTTCATACCGTACTTTTTGACAAACGCGTCACCGATACGAAAGTGCCTGGTGTCATCCACCTGGCTTGCCGGTACTAAGTGATCATAGATCAACACGACCTTATCCGCATCCCACAGCCTTGTAAATCCCATCTCCTCGAATTTGGATGCCACAAACGGTATAAAGATGTCATGTATCATCACGCGGTCCACATTCACGGTCACGATCTCACCTGGTCTGACCTCTTTTCCAATGTTGTTTCTCACGATTTTTTCTATTATAGTTGAGCCCATTGCCCTATCCTCCTAAATCTATTCATTCTTCCAATGAAGAACTCCTGTTCTTTGAAGCAGAACAATATCAGGGTATCTTTTTATACCCTGATATTGTTTCTCTTTTGCATCGCCCTTACCAGTCCACCCGCATTAAGAATCTCAACCAGATTCTGCGGGAGCGATGTAACAGGGTACTGTTTTCCATGACATTCTATATATTCATTGATGGTAACTGTAATCTCGTCCCCTTCCGCCACATCGCCCTGCAGTCTGTCATTCTCGATCAGCAGCAGGCCGTTGTTGATGGAGTTGCGGAAGAAAATGCGCGCAAAGGATTTCGCTATCACACACCTAATGCCGAGTGCCTTGATAATCTCTGGTGCCTGCTCCCTTGACGAACCGCAGCCAAAGTTCTTTCCCGCCACGATGATATCTCCTTCCCCAATCTGCCCCGCAAGCTCTGGGCGCAACGGCGAGAAGGCATACGGCGCCATATCCTGCACGGTCTGTAATGCAAGGTACTCTGTCGGGATAATGATATCTGTGTCGATATCATCTCCCAAAACCCATATTTTACCTGTGAATTTGTCCATATCTATTTTACTCCTTATTTTGTGTCTTAAAATAACTTGATTTACATTCCTAAAGACCTTTGTATGTATATCCTCTGCCGACATTCCTATCCATTCCTATCCTATCATATCCGCTGTCGCAATCTCACCTCTGATTGCAGAGGCCGTCACTGTCGCCGCGGACGCAAGATATACGAACGAATCCCTGTGCCCTGCACGCCCTTTAAAATTACGTGTTCCGGTGCTGATCAGTACCTCTCCCTCACCGATAACACCCTGGCAGCTTCCCCAGCACACACTGCAGTTTGCGTTCATCACGATCGCACCAGCCTCCATGAATGTATCAATAATACCCTCTGAAAGCGCCTGTCTGTAAATCTCCGCACTCGCCGGAACCACCAGAAACCTCACATGCGGGCTCACCTTTTTGCCCTTAATAAGCGCTGCTCCGACTCTAAGCTCCTCGATCCTCCCGTTGTTGCAGGAGCCAAGAAACGCCTCGTCAATATGCGTTCCCACACACTCCTTTGCATCGACCACACTATCCACAAAATGCGGCTTTGCCACGATTGGCCTAATTGTTGACAAGTCAATGTCATATACCTTTGCAAAGTGTGCGTCCTCATCACTCTTAAAGATATGTTTTGGCTCCCTTCCGCGTGCCTTCAGATAGTCCAGCGCAATTTCGTCAGCCTCCATCAGCGCAGTCTTTGCACCCGCTTCCACACAGAGGTTGCAGATGGCGATTCTATCGCTCATGTTCAGTGTTTTCAGACCTTCCCCGCCAAACTCCATCGCCATATAGTTTGCACCGTTTGCGCCAATCATACCTATAATAGAAAGAATCAGATCCCTTGCGTAGACGCCGTCCTGCAGTTTTCCTGTCAGGTTAAACTTCAGTGTCTCGGGCACTAGAAGCCAGGACTTCCCTGTCACCATCGCATAGAGATAATCTGTGCAGCCCACACCTGTTCCGAACGCACCGACAGCGCCGTATGCGCAAGTATGGCTGTCTGCTCCGAATATCAGTTCTCCACTTGTGACATGATTCTCCAGCATCACCTGATGGCACACGCCTGCGCCCTCATAGAATCTGATGCCGTGCTCCTTTGCAAAATCGCGCATCTTCTTGTGCGATGCCGCCGTTTTCACGCTGTCACATGGGACATTGTGATCCACGATCCACACCAGTTTACTGACATCTGCAATCCGCGGGTCTTTCAGCTGGTTGTACATGTCTATTGTCAGATGCGTCGTTCCATCATTGCTCATCAGACGGTCAAGCTCCACTGTATGAATATCTCCCGGCTTTACAACCTCCACACCGGCCGCCGCCGCAATTATTTTTTCCGCTATCGTCATTCCCATAGTTCTTCCTCCTGATTTTGTTTACCTATATTTCTTTGTAGTCAACTTCATATCCAGCTTTTCTATTTTCAGCAGCCCTTCTTTATGCAATAGTCTGGTTCCAGATATATGGTTAAAAAGGAGCACACGCTATCATTCCCTGTTTAGCGATGCGATCAGCCCGCCCTGGTCAAGAATACCCTGCATATATTCAGGCAATCTTGTACACTCGTATGTTTTTCCGTTCACGCGCACCACGCCCTCCTGCATCGAAAGCTCCATGTCGTCTCCCGCATTTACATTCTCATACAACTCCTTGCAGACAATTACCGGCAGCCCAATATTGATTGCATTTCTATAAAAAATACGCGCAAAAGACTTTGCCACAACCGCCTTGACACCCAATGCCTTCAATACCGTCGGCGCCTGTTCCCTCGAAGATCCGCACCCGAAATTCTCCGACGCCACAACATAATCTCCTGGCTGTACCATTGACGCAAAATTCGTATCCAGGGATTCAAAGGTATGTACCTTCATCTCATCAATTGTGGGGTATATAATATACTGCGACGCAATAATCTGGTCTGTATCCACATCCTGTCCAAACTTAAATATTTTTCCCATTGTACTATCCTGTCCTTTCTGAATCTGTTTTTATTTCCTCTAAAAAGTATTGTTTAAAATGCTCTTTACGCTTTTTATAGTGTAACAAATTTCTTTCCAAAAAACTAGGATTATTTTTATCATACCCTGCTGTTTTTTTGCCTCTGATGTGGTATAGTTATTGTAGCATAAAAAAAGGAGCATGTCCTATACCATAAGACACAAAAAAAGGAAAGTTTAATGCCAGAATCAAGACACGAAAAAGAAGAAAAGTTCAATACCAGAAAAATGATCATAAATGAACCAGGAGACCATAAAAATGTCCGTAAAAAAGAGTTTATGTGTGATTCTATTACCCGCTAGTATCCTGCTTCTATTGCCCGTCCATCTTGCCTACAGGAATCATGTGCAGCTTGATACGCTTGCGCCGCGTTCCGAGCTGGTCATTACACCATCAAAGGATCAGGTCGCCGCATTCGAAGTGCTAAACAGAGAGTTTCAATCACCCTATGACGCAGACGGGTGTTATAATGTCACACCCGACTTCGTCGCAGCCCACTCTGACTACACGATATTCAAATACGAGAAAAGTCATAAGACTTTCCTTCTGTACGACGGGCAGGTTTACGGCCTTGGCGAAGACTGGGCAATGTCTGATATTTCAAGCGTGGCACTCGCAGACCTGAATAAGGACGGGAAATATGAGCTTTATTTTACATTTTTGTGGGGTTCTGGCCTGCCGCGCTCACAGGTGGGATACTTTAATCCCGCAAACAAAAAAGTGACTGTGTTCGACCAGCCTGTCTATATCTCTGACCTGATGCTGACAATGACTGAAGGCGGCGTTCTGTGCGTGAACACTGTCACATCTGATTACTATGACAAAACGTCCTATGTTGACTATGTGGTCAGGGCAAAGGAGCTAGTCGGAACAATCACCCTTGAGATGAACCATATCACGGCACGCTTTGACCAAACGATCCTAGAACAGAAGCCAGACCTTATCCGGTCGATGGAAAACATGGATACAGGCCAGAAAATCCTGTATCAAATCAAAAGATTCCTGTATAAACTGGGAATCAACATTTATGAATGATAAACACTGGGGGAATATCTTCCCTACGCACCTGCACAGGACAAAATTCCTTACACGCACCTGCGCATAAGACAAGGAGGCAACATATGAATGCACAAGAAAAAGCAGCCACAGCAGTGATGGAAGACTGGCTCTCCCACGCGAGGGAACTTGGGAAAAAGCCTGCAAAGCTTGAAATCGCAGGAACCTTTGAACTGCATGGTCTGCGCTACTACATCTTTAAATTCAAGAAAAATCTGCTAGGCTCATGGAAACTGGCTGTCTGCGGCGGCTACGAGGGAGACGGCTTAGGCCACTGCGGCCATATCTGCAGTGAGATGGAGCCCTACGATCCCGCCACCGCGCAGGAAAAATGCGTGGCTATGGTCGAAAAAATCCGCCAGTACTGGGAAGAACGCGCAGGTGAACAGACCACCGGGGACAAGGGCAAAGCCCATGACGGCTTTGTCGGTTTTGTGCTCCTGTCCACACCCGCATTTGACACAGAACAATTTCGCACTATCCTGAAAAATGACTGGGGAATCGAATGCCCAAAGGATACAGAAGAAGAAAATGGCGATGGGACAGCCCTCGCGTTTTATGTGGATAACCTGATGGTCACCATCGGTCTGATGGAATTTCCCGTTCCCGACGGCGAGGCAGAATACTGGGCAAACAGCAACTTTATGACCCGTGATGAATCCCTTGCTGCCGCAAAAAGCCACAGGGCGCATCTGCTGGTTGCCGTGCTTGGCCCAGCGTCCTGCTTAGAGGCTGGGAAACTTTATGTCAAGGTTGCCGCCACATGTCTGAAGTCCTCCAATGCCCTAGGAATCTATGACTGTGGCACCGTATGGCTGCCGGAGCAGTATATCCAGTCCGCGACGGTTATGAAGGAGGGCGGTATTCCCCTGCAGGATCTAGTGTTTATCGGCTTATATCATAATGAAAATGGCACCAGCAGCTGGACAAACGGGCTGCGGTCTTTTGGAAAAGAAGAAATGGAAGTGATAGACAGCAGCCAGACCCCTGTGGAGATTTACGACCTGCTGCTAAACTTATGTTCCTATATTATAAAAGAGGGCGCAGTGCTGCGGGACGGAGAAACTTGCGGCTTCACAATGAAACAAAAACTGCCCATAACGCTTTCAGAGGGAGTCTATGTGGAGGGACAGTCACTGAAAATCGGGTTTTAACAGTTCCTTATTACATACGGGAAAAGCAGTTACAAAACAATCATATAAACTATTAGCAAGGGAGCACAAACTATGGAAAAACAGATTTTTACAAACGAGATCATTCTAAGCTGGCTGCAGTACTACTCACAAAATACGCCAATTGACCTTGAGCATGTCAAAATCATTGACATCACCAAGAAAAACAAGAATGTAATCCCCACCGTCGAGGCGCACAAAACCACACTGGTGTTCACAAATGCCGGGATCGATGATATCTTCTACCGCCTGTGGAACGCCGGCCTGGGAGAATGCGAGGTCTGGTACAACGAAGGCTCTGATCCGAGCGGTGAAATCCTGCACAACCAGATTAAAGATATGATCAACCGCGGCATCAACGCCTCCGCGGGTATGCTCATCATCAACCCAAACGCCAGAAACTCCTCCCGCATCGGGCTTAGCAACGAAAAGCTCCAGCGCGGTTCAATCCACTATGTGGGCAGTGAGATCCGCTCGATTATTTTAAGCAAGATGATGGTTGATCCGCAGGACGATCTCTGCGTAATCGGCGGCGAGAGCATCGCCATCGAGGCGGCGCTGATCGCTGCGGAGGGTTCTGTCATCGCTGTCGAATACAGCAAGGCTGACCGCTCCACCCTCGAGGATAATGTGGCGCACTTTGATCTTCACAACATAAAAATTATCGACCATGTGGACGATGAGACGATGGCAGAATGCCCTGTCCCCTCACTGGTATTCCTAGTCGCATCAGCGAGTACGGAACAGGAGCTTGAATGCCTCATCAGGCGAAACCCAAATATCAATGTGGTCATCTACACCCTGGATTTCAAGACAGCCGCCGCACTGCCGGATACACTGCGTGATCTTGGCCTGGCCGACGTGGAGACCATACAGGTATCCGTGACAAAGCTCCGCAGCAACAACACCTTCAAGTCCGATCCCGCACCGTGGATTATCACCGCGAGAAGCCGCGAAGATTAGCACATACATCTGATATGAATGATTTTCAAACACATACTGGCACAGGCTGGGGGTAAACCTTCCCCCAGCCTGTGTCACAGATTTCTCACCTTAAACTCACGCTGCGTCTCGCGCCGCGCATCCTTCTTCGCAATATCCTCGCGCTTATCGTACAGCTTCTTGCCGCGCGCAAGCCCGATTTCCACTTTAGCCCTGCCATTGGAGAAATACACCTGCAGCGGCACCAGCGTGTACCCCTTTTCCTTAATTTTTCCCAGAAGCTTGTTAATCTCCTGTTTATGCAGCAGCAGCTTCTTTACGCGCAGGGGATCCTTGTTAAAAATATTACCCTTTTCGTAGGGTGAGATGTGCATACCATACACAAAAACCTCCGCGTTCTCGATTCTGACAAACGCCTCCTTGATGCTGCATTTGCCCATGCGCAGCGACTTGACCTCCGTGCCGTGGAGCGCGATGCCGCACTCGTACTTCTCCTCGATAAAATAGTCATGATACGCCTTCTTATTGTTGGCAACAAGCTTCATTGCCTCATTCTTTGCCATTCTGTTCCCTTCCTTCACCGTACATATTCAATTCTTCTTCCCCCGCTTCCTGCGGAATAACAAAATCAATTGTCCGCATTATTTTATCAGTAGCGTTGACCCGGACCGTCAACGTCTGTCCAAGCTTATACCGGATACCAGTAGCCTGCCCCACCATCTCGTATGTCTCCCCGTCATAATAAAAATAATCGCCCGGCAGCGTGGACACATGAATCAGACCCTCAATCGTATTGGAGAGCTCCACATATATCCCCCATGTCGTAATTGATGAAATAACGCCCTCATAAATCTCACCAATATGCTGCTCCATAAACTCAACCTTCTTGAGCTTGTCCGTCTCACGCTCCGCCTCGTCGGCGCGCCGCTCCATCTGAGAGGAATGCTTTGCCACCTCCGGCAGAAGCCCGTTGTAATGTTCGATGCGCTTCCCGTCCAGCCGTCCGCGGAGCTGCTCCTTGATGATACGGTGGATCTGCAAGTCTGGATAGCGCCTGATCGGCGATGTGAAATGACAATAATACTGGCAGGCCAGACCAAAATGTCCTGTACAGTCTGTCGTGTATTTTGCCTGCTTCATACTTCTAAGTGTCAACCGGCTAATCAGCGCCTCCTCCGGCGTGCCTTCTATCTTAGCCAGAAGCTTCTGCAGCTCTTTGGGATGAATTTCCTCCTGCCTGTTCTTGATGGAATACCCGAAATTTCGGATAAACGTACCCAGTTTGCTGATTTTCTCCGGGTCCGGATTGTCGTGTGTCCTGTACACAAACGGCAGCTCCAGCCAATGAAAATGCTCCGCGACAGTCTCATTTGCAATCAGCATGAAATCCTCAATCATTTTGGTCGCCACATTGCGCTCATACGGCTTAATCTCTATCGGATGTCCCTGTCTGTCGAGGACAATCTTGCTCTCCGGGAAATCAAAGTCTATCGACCCCCTCTTTTTCCGCTTCTCACGCAGGATTGCAGCAAGCCTCTGCATCTGCTCTAACATCGGAACAAGCTCCTCGTACTCCCTGCGCTCTGCCTCGTCCCTGTCCTCGAGAATTTTTCTCACACTCGTATAAGACATGCGCCTGTCTACCCTGATGACAGACTCCACGATCTCGTGACTGACCACCTCACCCTTTGTGTCAATCGTCATAAGACAGCTTAACGCCAGCCGGTTCTCTCCTGCATTGAGCGAACAGATTCCGTTGGAGAGCCTGTGCGGAAGCATGGGAATCACCCTGTCCACCAGATAAACACTTGTTCCCCGCTCCCTTGCCTCCCAGTCCAATGCAGAGTTCTCCTGAACATAGTTGGTCACGTCCGCGATGTGCACACCCAGCTGGTACAGCGCACCGTCTAAAGTGAGGCTGACTGCATCATCGAGATCCTTCGCGTCCTCGCCGTCAATCGTCACCATCTGCACAGCGCGCAAATCACGGCGCCCCACCATATCCGCTTCGGACACCTCATTAGCCACACGCTGTGCCTGGTTCATGATTTTTTCTGAAAATTCGGTTGACAGCTCGTAGCCCTTTACAATCGACATGATATCCACGCCGGGATCATTGACATGTCCCAATATCTCTATTACCTTGCCCTCTGGCTTCCGGTTCCCCTTGCCATAGTCCGTAATCTCACAGACAACCTTGTGCCCCGACACAGCTCCCTTAGAGCGCTCCGTCGGGATAAAGATATCTTCGCTAACCTTTGTATTGTCAGGAATCACAAACCCAAAATTTTTATTACTTCTGTCATAAATTCCGACAATCTGCCTGATACCCCTTGCCAAAACCTCCACAACCTTGGCCTCCTGGCGCCTGCCACTCTGTCCCGGCAGCAGCGTCACCCTGACCGTATCTTTATGAAACGCCCCGTTCACGAAGTCCACAGGAATATACAGATCCTCTTCCCTTCCATCGATCTCCACAAACCCAAAACCCTTTGGATGGCTGATAAATGTGCCGACAAGTTCCTGCTCTGGGTACTTTGCCTTGATAAATTTTCCCTTCTTGGTGAGCGAGAGCTTTCCCTCCGCAAGCAGTTCGTTTAAAATACGGTTTAACTCTCCCCTGTCTTCCTTCGAAACCTGCAGCATGACCGCAAGCTCCTTCTCCTTCATCGGCACGTAAAATTCGGCCGACACCAGATCCATAATCACTTTTTTTCTCTTATCTGACATTTCAATCCTTTCTCATTAATACCAAATATTTCACTTAAAACATTCCATGCAATACCTTTTACATAAAATACTTCATACAATACCTTTCATACAAAACATTCAATACAATGCCTTTCTTTTCAAAAAATGCTGTTCCTTCGAAACAAATCACCAGCTTTTTTACAACCTTACTTTCAATAAATGCACTATTCCAAAACGTGAGAAATGCAAATCCTCCCTGTCCTCGGATTACGAAAAAACACTCTTGATACAAGAGTGTTTCGCGGTTTTATCTTAAATATGTTAAAAATTGATATTTAAAACAATTGCAAGCAACATAAATACAATGCCCAAAATCTTGGTAAACTTGACAAGCGCGCCCTCCATAGAGCGGCCCTTGTTCTTGCCCCAGTATGTCTCAGCCGCACCGCTGATCGCACCAAGTCCCGCGGATTTACCTTCCTGCATCAAAACAATCACTGTAAAAATGATAGAAACCAATATTAAAGTACACATAAGAAAGATCCTTAATGCTGCCATCTTCACACCTCCCCGCCAGCAATCTGCGAGCTTCTCTATTGTCTAGGAAAGTTTTCTGTCCCAGTCAAAAAGCACAACAAAGCCCACTAACAAAGCTTAGTTTATCACACCTGAACGTACATTTCAACCATTTTTTGCACAAAAGCTTGAAAAGCTTAAAAATATAAGCTTATATCAAACGCATAAATCAAACGCTACAGGATGAAAAAATCATATATATAATTTTGTTAAAAACTATACATTAAAAACTACATATTCATCAAAATAGGGTATCTAATACTCTGAAACCTGCTCCAGACCATTAGACACCCTATCTTGAAAATATTTCATTCAAACAGCGCTAAGATCCGTTTTTGGCATATTAGGGTATTGTTACACATCTCTTACCGCTGTTTTCATTCATATTTCGCTGCGCATAGTATATATCGGTGAATTTTTGGAATTTTTTATATTATTTAAAAAATTTATGTAAATTTCGCATATTGCCTATATTTGTCAGACAATAGTTGTGGAAATTTACATAAATTGGTTACGTTATATTTTATTAAAAGGATCCAGATATCTGGAAACGAGATCGATCTCCTCCTCAATGCGCAGAAGCTGGTTGTACTTGGCCACGCGGTCACTTCTGCACGGCGCACCAGTCTTGATCTGTCCAGCGTTCATTGCCACTGCAAGGTCTGCGATGAACGAATCCTCCGTCTCGCCGCTCCTATGACTGATCACCGCCTTGTAGGCATTGTGCTGCGCCATCTCCA
This sequence comes from uncultured Lachnospiraceae bacterium, assembly GCA_910588755.1. Classification (GTDB taxonomy): domain Bacteria; phylum Bacillota; class Clostridia; order Lachnospirales; family Lachnospiraceae; genus COE1. The sequence continues at coordinate 12,710 of CAJUQZ010000059.1, forward strand.
CGGCCTCCACTGCCTCGCTGACTGTGCCAATCTGATTTACCTTGACAAGTATCGCGTTGGCCACGTGCTTTTTGATGCCCGCGTCAAGACGTTTCGTGTTTGTCACAAACAGATCGTCGCCCACCAGCTGAACCTTGTCTCCGATGCGCCTAGTGAGCTCTGCCCAGCCATCCCAGTCATCCTCCGCTAGACCATCCTCGATTGATATGATCGGATAACGTTCGATCAACCGTTCGTAGTAAGCAATCATCTCCTCCGTGGTGCGCCTGATCACATGGCTTTCATCCACACAGTCAGCCACTTCTCCTGCCTCATAGCACGCGCACGCCTCATTGTCTTGCAAAGACTGCCTGCGCTTTAACTCAGTCTCACCGCTAAAGTGATATGTGCCGTCCTCCTCGTTGTACAGCTCAGAAGCCGCCACGTCAAGCGCGATCTTGATATCCTCTCCTGGCACATATCCTGCCGCCTTGACCGCCTCCACGATCAGGTCAAGCACCGCAAATGCATCGGGAAGATCCGGCGCAAATCCGCCCTCATCGCCCACGCCGGTCGAAAGTCCTCTCTTATGGCATATTTTTTTGAGATTATGATAAATCTCCGCACAGATCCGCAGTGCCTCGCGGAAATTTGCCGCAGAGACAGGCATAATCATAAATTCCTGGAAATCCACTGTGTTCGTCGCATGCCTGCCGCCATTTAAAATGTTCATCATCGGCACTGGAAGCCTGTCTGGCTTAACGCCGCCAAGATATCTGTACAGCGGCATTCCAAGTGCATTTGCCGCTGCGCGCGCGGCTGCCATTGACACGCTCAACGTCGCATTTGCCCCCAGATTACCCTTGTTGTCCGTCCCGTCGGTATCCACCAGGATATGGTCAATCAATTTCTGGTTGCACACATCAATACCCATGAGCTTTTCTTTGATCTTGGTGTTCACATTGTTGACTGCCTTCTCAACGCCAAGTCCCATATAACGCATCTCGCCGTCCCTCAACTCAACCGCCTCGAACTTTCCAGTACTAGCTCCTGATGGTACACTTGCGCGCCCTTCCCAGCACTCATTGACTGTCACTACGGCCTCAACGGTCGGATTTCCTCTAGAATCCAGCACTTCCCTGGCATGCACGTTGGTAATCTGAAAATGTGTTGCTCTCATAACTGCCCTCCTAATCTGTTTTCCCTTATCCCATACACAAAGCGCAGACAACAAATATCTGCCAACTGATTTCCGAAAAATCATTCCTGCCATCTGCACGCCCCAGACCACACTTTGTGCATCAGGATGTCATCTACATTATTCCCCAAAACAAACAAAAAAATACAGGAGAACAAGTTTTACCTGTCTTCTGTATTTTCATTTTGCACAGTTTTGTGCAGAGGAATTTTCAGTCATCAACGCAGTTAATGCTCCTGGTAAATGCAATAAACTCCGCCTGTGGTACTGGTCTGGAATAGAAATATCCCTGTATGTAATCACACCCCAGTTCCTTTAGTGTATTCATCTGCTCCTCGTTCTCCACGCCCTCAGCGACAAGCTTCCTGCGCACATCGTGAAACATGGATATAAGATTCTTGATCGTGACAAAACTGTCACGGTCCGTGAACGCAGCCCAGACAATGCTCTTGTCAAGCTTGATCACGTCTACCGGGTACTCTAGCACGCGCACAAGGTTAGAATAGCCTGTCCCATAATCGTCCAGTGAGAATGTAAAGCCCAGCTTCTTGATGTCAAGCAGCTGCTCCTTCAGACGCCTCTCATCAAAGTTTGTCGCTGTTTCGGTGATCTCCAGATTAATGCGTCTGGGATCTACATCGTACTTATGAATATAGTACTGAAGCTTCTCTGTCAGGTTTTTGTCCATGCACTGCATCACCGAGAGATTCATCTCGATAAACTCCATTCCCATAGCCGTGATATCATTCTCCTTGACAAATCGGAAGACACTGTCGATGACAAACTCACTGATCTCGAGAATCTTGCCATTATTTTCAGAGATCGGGATAAAGTCCTCCGGCGACACAAACCCCATCAGCCTGTCCTTTAAACGAATCAGTGCCTCGGCGGAAACCACCCTGCCAGTCTGTGTGGAAATAATAGGTTGATAGTACATCTCGAACTCATGTTCCGCAAGTGCCCGCTCGATGGCGTCCTCTATATTGCGGTATTTCTGCAGCTCGTCGATACCAAAGCTGTCACTCTGAACAATCTCAATCAAATCATTGCTTCTGTACTTCAGGTCATCACACACAGCAAAATACCTGTAAAAATTGTTTTTGTTAATCCGCCCGTCGCTGACGTCGAGAACCGCCACAAACAGTGTAAGATTAATACTGGCCCCGTTGAGCTCAAACGGCACGCAGAAACGTTTTTTAAGTTTGTCGAGAAACTCCGCCTCGTCAAACCTGTCCCTCTGCCTAACAACGATACCATATTTCCCATCTTCAAAATAGTAGACCGATGACAACATCGAATATTCCTTGATATACTCCGCAAGCTGTTTGATCAGATCCATGACAGAGGGCTCATAGCAGTTATCCCTAAGGTACTCATAATTTTTCAGTTTGATGAGATAGACCGCCTTGTTTCCCGGCCGGCCAATCTCCCTGTCAATAAACTGCCTAAACGCCTTTTTGTTCAGCAGCTCCGTGGCGCTGTCCTTGTAAAATTCCACCATCGTAATCGTGAGCAGGAAGATGATAATGTTTACGATCAGTGTCGAATAGTACATTGTCTCATCCTGGCAAATCAGAAACTGCACCACCTGAATCAGTGAAAACACCGCAAGCAATATGATGCTCTGTCCAAATATACGAATCATCAGCCTGCGCTTCATCAGCGCATACACCGTGGCAAGCAGCGCATACATCGCCCTTGTGAATATCAGCAGAAAGAAAAGCTTTCCGTGATACGACACGCCGTTTTCCACATAAAAGATGGCATGTGTCCACGGGGAAGTCACAAGCAGGGCATTTACGATGAGATTTGCCGACCAGAAGGCAACCTTAACCTTCCTGGGATAATAGTGGAACTGCCCGACAAGACAGAAGATAAAATACGCGTATAAGGTATAGATGGCAAGTGTCAGAAAGTAGTGAACCAGCCGCTCCGTAACAAGCAGCCACCCGACATATGGTATCAGCTCCTGCTCCAGCGACACAGAAATCAGCCTGTTGAGGTACATCAGCACCGCCGCCCACAGGATCCCTCTGTAAATCTTTCTATAGTACGCTTTGCTGTCCACACTGACATACACAAACCAGATGCAAACGAACAAAATACTCAAAATTAATAAATTATACGCGATCTTCATATTAATCACCAGCCACATCTCCTATACGATTGTCACTTTTGTTAAAAATATAGACTGTTTTACAGACCTATACTCTATAGTATATCATTATTGACTGGTTTTTCCAATATTTTCTTGGTTTTATTGTCAGTTTTTTTGATAATTATGAAATATAATCCTCCAGTATCTCCCAAAAATAGTGCAGGAAGGAATCGCTCTCGTCAACAATTCCGCCATTGTCATGACAGGACCAGTTCACAATCGGGGACTCGTTGTTCCCGTCGCGCCGGCCTGTATCGATGCATCTAACGTAATCACCCAGATCCTGTATAACCACCAGCGCGTGGTCCATGCCCTTTTTCCTGTAAGCCTCTGTCGCGTACACCACGGTGTGGGACGCCGCATCCTCCCCGCTGTCCTCGATTCCAAAAAAGTCAAACGTTTCCATTCCGCCAGAGCCATATGACGCAAGAAACCATCTGTAACTGTCTGGTAGTCTCACACCGAGATATTCCTCGACCTGTCTGATCTTCTCCTCGGACGCATGCTCCGGAATACAGAAAATCTCCGCGGCATCCACCGACTCCTCCTCACAGACCTGCTCTATCCGGTCTCTTAACGCTTCATAAGTCATCGCATTTTCCCCCTGTCACTGCACCCTGATAGAAAATCCCTCATAGATTCCAACTGGAACATCCTCGTCAAAAGAGTAATGCTCCACCTCCTTAACATCCCCATTCTCAAACTGATACACCATAAGCTGCTGCTTTGCCGGATTTACAATCCAGTACTCCCGGACACCGGCCTCCTGATATTTTATCAGCTTTATAAAATAATCCATCGACTTGCTTCCCGGCGAGACAATCTCAATAATCCAGTCCGGCGCCCCGTGACAGCCCTTCTCGTCCAATTTGGAGGTATCACAGATGATGGAGAGATCCGGTTCAAAATAAGTGGTGTCGTCCTTGTTCAGAAACACCGCAAATGGTGCCGGATAGACCTCGCACTCCCCGTTCTGACTGTCAATAAAATTTAATATTTTTTGATTCAACCTACTGCTAATTTTCTGATGCGTCCTGCCCGGCGATGCCATGTAGTATATTTTACCGTCTACCAGCTCTGCGCGCACCCCGTCCGGCAATGCATAAATATCCTCAACTGTATAAACCTGTTCTTTTCGCAATACATCCATATTCAAAAACCTCCTCTAAAGCAATCTGTTCTTTGCAGCTTTAAAATAATCTTAACACAATCCCTGTGATATTTCTATTCGTTCCTTAATAATGTTTCCTTTAAATCCCCCTGCGTGCGCCGGGCACATGCGGGGGGAAGTATTCCGAAGCCAGTATGACTTTAAAATCCCCCTGCGGGTACATACACAAAGCTGCAGATTTCCCTACACACCCATGTGCATAAACAAGGTGCAAAAGCTTAACACTCCGCTAAGCCCTTACACCTTGTCCGCTCGCTGCCGCATTGTCTTTGCCTGACAGCAGTCCCTATTCGCTTTATGCCAGTTCCTTATCTGCGTACCAGCAGCGACTTGCCTGTCATCTCCGCAGGCTGCTGCATTCCCATCGTCTCGATTAATGTCGGTACGATATCCGCCAGGCATCCGCCCTCGCGCAGTGTGTACGCCGAATCATAATTCACGAGGATAAACGGAACCGGATTCGTCGTGTGCGCAGTGAACGGTGCACCGGTCTCATAATCGACAAGCTGCTCCGCATTGCCGTGGTCTGCGCAGATAAACATGGTGCCATTCACCTCAAGGATTGCGTCAACTGCCTTCCCCACACACTCGTCAACCGCTTCCACAGCCTTGATTGCAGCCTCCTCAACGCCTGTGTGCCCAACCATGTCAGGATTTGCAAAATTGATGATAATGACATCATACTTCCCGGAGCGGATTGCGTCCGTGAGCTTGTCGCACACCGTATAAGCGCTCATCTCCGGCTTTAAGTCGTAGGTTGCAACCTCCTTCGGTGAAGGTACGAGCACCCTGTCCTCGCCCTCATTGGGTTCTTCCACGCCGCCGTTAAAGAAGAATGTCACATGGGCATACTTCTCTGTCTCATGTTGTTTGCCGCCAGCCACTCGCCAAAGGTATTCGTCACCGAAATCTTGTGGAATGCGACAGACTTGTTTGGAATCGTCGGGTCATAGTCCGAGAAGCACACATATTTCAGGTCAAGACGCTTTCTGTCAAAGCCCTTGAAATCATTGTCACAGAAAGCCCTGGTAATCTCCCTTGCGCGGTCCGGCCTGAAATTGAAGAAAATAACCGAGTCGCCGTCCTGAATCGTCGCGACCGCCTTGCCGTTCTCTGTCACAACTGTAGGAAGTACAAACTCGTCGGTCTTGTCATTGTCATAAGACTGCTGGATTCCCGCGGGGCCTGATGCTGCCTGCTCACCCTTGCCCTCCGTCATCGCCTCGTATGCCTTCTGCACGCGGTCATAGTTGTTATCCCTGTCCATCGCATAGTAGCGTCCCATGACAGACGCGATCTTACCGACACCAATCTCTGCCATCTTTGCCTCAAGCTCCTCCGCATAGCCTTTTCCTGACGCAGGCGGCGTGTCACGCCCGTCGAGGAAGCAGTGCACATAGACCTTGGAGAGTCCGTTTCTCTTTGCGAGCTCAAGCAGTCCGTACAGGTGCGTATTGTGGCTGTGAACACCGCCGTCTGACAGCAGTCCGAACATATGCAGCGCCGAGTCCTTTGCCTTACAGTTCTCCACGGCCTCCATCAGCGCAGGGTTCTCAAAGAACGTGCCGTCCTGTATCTCTTTTGTAATTCTGGTAAGCTCCTGATAAACAATTCTTCCAGCACCCATATTCAGATGCCCTACCTCAGAGTTTCCCATCTGTCCGTCAGGAAGTCCCACGGCCATGCCGCTCGCATTTCCCTTCACAAACGGATACTCCTTCATCAGCCTGTCCATCACAGGCGTCCTGCCAAGTGCCACGGCATTGTGCTCTGTCTTTTCATTTAATCCGTAACCGTCAAGAATCATTAACACGGTTGTCTTCTTGCTCATCTCTCATTCTCCTTTTTCATTTCCATATTTTAGTAGTGTTTTTTCCACTCCCGTTCACGCAGAGGGAGACGTGCGCCAAAATGCTTACACCCGTTTAAAGTATACACTTTTTTAAAGCCCCGCGCAATCATTTCATCAAAGAACTGTTAAAAAATGACATTCCGCTAGAATATTCCCAGATCTTATTCATAATCTGCCTCGTCATACACATAATCTTTATAGTAGTCTGTCTCATCCTGATTGTCCAGCCACAATTCAAACCAGCCCAGAAAATCCTGCCGCTCACAACAGGGCTGGACACCCACATCTGTAAAATTCCAAACCTCACCCCGGCATTTTCCAGCAGTTATCAGGTTGTAACTCATGCTGTCTCCTAGATAAATCAGTTCGATATTTCCCCGGTAAACTTTTTCATCCTGCTCGGCCTCAATGACATCCGAATCCCGCTCATCATCTTCCCAGAGCCAGAATTTTTCGAGCATAAAGGGCTCATGTGGACTCTGGCATGGACTGTCTTCCAGACTGTTGAGGCGACAGTCATCGTACATACATTCGCACCCATTTCCAACTTTTTTCAAAAACAGCCTATATGCCTGCGGCAGCTGGATCTTGTGGCTGTCCTCATACGCTGCAAGCTCCTCCTCCGAAAGACAATTACCCATCTGAATCTGAAGCGCGTCGATCTTTCCCTGAATCCGTTCTATCACTTTTTCATAGTCCTCTGGTTGATATACAGGCATTGCCATCTCTCCTTTATTCTCAACAAATCTAATTGTTAACATGCATTTTATTTTATGATATCATTTATCAAAAATATTGTCAAAAAAGAACTGTCAAAAAGAACTGTCAAAAAAGAATGATAAGTAGTTGACAACCACCCAAAATAAGAGTATGTTAGATAAAGTAACCAATTATTGCATTTGTTGGAAATCATAACAAGTGCCACGCACAGGAAAGGAGGTAGTGCTATGTTGAATCAGTCTGGAAATACTGCAATAAATCAGCGTATAGCGTTATACAATAGTAAAATTATCTCCGGGGTATCTTGGATCTGACAGACTGTTTCAGACAGGCTTCTGCAAATCCTACAATATCGTATCATCTGCCTCATGGTAATTTTGCCATGAGGTTTTTTTGTACTTTTGTACGAATTACACAGTCAGTCAATACCCGGAGCACAATCCTAGAGCATGTTCGAAATATGCCCCAGGGGAAAGGAAACAAGCTTTTATGAGAAAAAAACTATCTATGTACATATGGGAATACAAATGGCATTACGCCTTTGCCATCGCTTCGCTTCTGGTCAGTGTTTGCCTTGACATGCTGGCGCCGATGCTCACCATGCACATCATTGACGATGTGATCCTAGGTGGCAATATCGCAATCCTGCCCTATCTGCTAGGCGGTATCCTGATCGTCGGCGTCGGGCGCTGTGTTTTCCAGTACGCAAAGGAATACACCTTTGACAAGGTGGGATCGTCCATCGGCTCAGATATGCGCAAAAACCTGTTTGACCACATCCAGGGCCTAAGCAGCAGCTTCTTTGACAAAACCAATACTGGGGAGCTCATGGCGCGTGTGAAGGATGACATCGACCGGATCTGGAACACCCTATCCTACGTAAGCATGCTGCTCCTGGAAGTCATTTTTCACACCTGTGTGGTGCTCTTTTGCATGTACCGCCTGCACGCACCGCTCGCTGTCATCCCGACAATCGCCATGCTCATCTCCGCCCTCATCGCCGTCGGCATGGAACGACACCTTGGCTCGGTCTACGAGGATATCAGTGAGGAAAACGCCGTTCTAAACACCGTTGCGGAGGAAAACCTTGCCGGTGTGCGCACGGTGAAGGCTTTTGCGCGGGAAAAGTTTGAGATCAGCAAATTCCTATCGCACAACCAGCGCTACTATGAGCTGAACATGCGCCAGTCCAAGGTATTTGTGCGCTATTATCCATACCTGCAGATCATCACAAAACTTCTGCCCATGACAATCCTTCTGCTCGGCGGACGTCTTGTGATCCAAGAAACAATCACACTGGGCATGCTCGGGGCTTTTCTCGAGTACTCCAACAATATCGTTTGGCCTATGGAGATGCTCGGCTGGCTGTCAAATGACTTTTCGGCCGGTATCGCCTCCAATAAAAAGATTGTCCGAATCTATGAACAGCAGCCTGCCATTACCGAGGCGAAAAACCCTGTCCATTTAGACCATGTGCAGGGCGGAATCGAATTTTCACACGTCTCCTTCCACAAAGAAGACATGCACGAAATTCTTCACGATATCACCTTTCAGGCAGCACCCGGCTCAACCATCGGCATCATGGGTGCCACAGGCGCCGGGAAAACGTCGGTGATCCAGCTGCTGCAGCGGCTGTACGATGCCACAGGAGGCTGTATCATGCTTGACGGCGTTGACATACGGCAGCTGTCCTTAAAACAGCTTCGCAGCAGCATTTCGATTGTCATGCAGGATGTGTTTTTATTCTCGGACACTATCAATGAAAATGTAAAGCTTGGTAAGAAGGAATATATTGATGAGGCCATTGTGCGCAAGGCTTCCAGGGATGCCCAGGCAAGCGGTTTTATCGAAAAGATGCCCGACGAATATGAGACGGTCATCGGCGAGCGCGGCATCGGGCTTTCCGGTGGACAAAAGCAGCGCATCAGCATCGCAAGGGCGCTTGCAAAACACACGCCAATCCTCATTATGGACGACTCTACATCCGCGCTGGACATGGAGACAGAACACGAGATCCAAAAGACACTCAAATCGCTTCCCGACACCACAAAGCTGATCATCGCTCACCGCATCAGCGCCGTGCGTCATGCTGACGAGATAATCGTACTCGAAAATGGCTCGATCGCAGAGCGCGGGACACACGATGAGCTTCTCGCCCAAAAGGGCTTGTACTATACCACCTATGTATCGCAGTACGGTGAACCGACTGCCATCAAAAAAGGAGGTGCATACGATGGCAATTAATTCTTATAAGGAAGACGAAAAACTGACCGAGATGAGCAAGCTAAGAACATTGGGAAGACTGTTCTCCTATCTGCTCTCACACAAGGCCTCCATCGTCGTAGTGCTGCTGATCATGGCGTACTGCGTCTGCGTAAGCTTGATAAACCCATTGATTATAGAATCCGCGATTGATAGCCACATTTCAACCGGAGATTATAACGGTCTGTATCGGCTCGCCGCAATTGCACTTGTACTAAATGGTATTCTTATCATTTTGGTAAAGGCGCGCATGTATATTATGGCAAAGGTATGCAACAGGATTCTTCTGACCATCCGGCAGGAATTGTATACTCATATCCAGACATTGGATTTTCATTTCTTTGACAGCAGGCCAACGGGTAAGATTCTTTCCCGGATTATTGGAGATATTAATTCCCTGAAGGATGTGCTGTCCAACTGCGTGACCACATTGATACCAGATTTCATCACCATCTGCGCGGTAGTCGTCATCATGTTTGTCAAAAACGCCAGGCTTGCCGCCGCCGCACTGATCAGCATTCCCCTCATGATCATAGGCATCTGGTTTATACAGGTGCGCTCGCACAAGTGCTGGCAGATCTTTCGGAAAAAGTCCTCCAATCTCAACGCCTTTGTGCATGAGGACCTATCTGGCATCCGTATTATACAGAGCTTTACAGCCGAGGAGGAGACGAAGGAGACCTTCCAAACCCTTGTCAACGAGCATCAACAGTCCTTTATGGATGCCGTACTGTACGCAGACGCCTTTGGTTCTGTCATCGATTTCTGCTGGGGACTTGGAAATGTATCTCTGTGGTTTACAGGCATCATGATACTTGGCATCGACACGACATCGGTTGGAACCCTCATCGCGTTTGGCACATACATCTCAATGTTCTGGCAACCCATTATGAACCTGAGCAACTTTTACAACCAGCTCATCACCAACATTTCAGGTGCGGAGCGGATTTTTGAAATACTAGATACCAGCGCAGAGATCGTGGACGCTGACAATGTGACGCAGATGCCAGCGATTACTGGAAGCGTTGATTTTGAACATGTCAGCTTCTCCTATGAGGAGGGCACGGATGTCTTAAACGATGTGAGTTTTCATATCAATCCCGGCGAGACGATCGCCCTCGTGGGGCCTACCGGCGCCGGAAAGACAACCATTGTAAACCTGATCAGTCGCTTCTATGATATCCAGAAGGGCGTAATCCGGATTGACGGCGCAGATATCAAAACGGTCAGTATCGAGAGCCTGCGCCAGCAGATGGGCATTATGACACAAGATAACTTCTTATTTACAGGGACTATTCGTGAAAATATCGCCTACGGAAAGTTAGACGCGACTGACGAGGAAATCATCGCTGCGGCAAAGGCTGTCCATGCACATGATTTTATCACAAAGCTTCCTAATGGCTATGACACAAAGCTTGAGGAGCGCGGCGGCGGTCTATCCGTCGGCCAGAAACAGCTGCTCGCCTTTGCCCGGACAATGGTCAGCATGCCAAAAATCCTGATTTTAGATGAGGCAACATCAAGCATCGACACCAAGACAGAGCTGCTCGTGCAGGACGGGATCGAGACATTGTTAAAGGGGCGTACTTCCTTTGTCATCGCACACCGCCTGTCCACAATCCAGAAGGCCGACCGCATCTTTGTCATAGACAATGGCGGCATCGTGGAAGAAGGAAACGCAAAAGAGCTGATGGCAAAAAAGGGGGCTTACTACAGACTCTACACTGCACAGCTTCAGGATGTAATATAAAAAGCAGGCAAATGCCTGCTTTTTATATTACATCCTATTAAGCTGTTTTACGCTCCAATTCTTCAATCCGTTTTTCCAGCTGATCAATCTTCCTGATCAATATGTCCACTGTGCCAGCTTCCAGTTTACAGGCGTTTATCTCATGCTGCATGGACTCCATACACTGGTCCATTCTCTCAAAACGCTGGTCCATTTTGTCAAAGCGCTTATTGATTCTCTCCTCCATGCGCCCCATTTCCTCGAGGATCGCATTGACCATTAATTTCATTTCCTTATCCACCGTACCACCTCCGGTAGTGTCAAGTTAACTACCATATTTTTTTA
>CAJUQZ010000060.1 GCA_910588755.1 uncultured Lachnospiraceae bacterium
ACTTGGGACCAACCTGCTTCTTGGTAACTTCGTCGATACCGCCGTTCAAAGCGTAGAGCAAGCACTTTGCAACGTTTGCGCGTGCGCCAAAGAACTGCATTTCCTTACCGATAACCATAGAAGATACGCAGCATGCGATGCCGTAGTCGTCGCCGTGTGTCACGCGCATCAGGTCGTCGTTCTCGTACTGGATCGAAGAAGTCTGAATGGACATCTTTGCGCAGTATCTCTTCCAGTTCTCAGGAAGTCTTGTGGACCAGAGTACTGTTAAGTTTGGTTCCGGGCTGGGTCCGAGGTTTGTCAGTGTGTTCAGGTAACGGAAGGACATCTTTGTTACCATCGGACGTCCGTCTACGCCGACACCGCCAAGAGACTCTGTAACCCATACAGGATCGCCGGCAAAGATCTGGTTGTACTCCGGTGTACGTGCGAATTTTACGCAGCGCAGCTTCATGATAAAGTGGTCAACGAACTCTTGAATCTGCTCTTCTGTAAATGTTCCGTTTGCCAAATCTCTCTGCGCATAGCAGTCAAGGAATGTAGAAGTACGGCCAAGGGACATCGCTGCACCGTTCTGCTCCTTTACAGAACATAAGTATCCGAAGTAAGTAGCCTGAATTGCCTCCTGTACGTTTGTAGCCGGCTTGGAGATATCGCAGCCATAAGAAGCAGCCATCTCCTTCATCATTTTCAAAGCTACCATCTGCTCGGAAAGCTCCTCGCGAAGGCGGATCACGTCGTCTGTCATAACGCGTCCTGTGGAATCCTTCTGCGCCTGCTTATCCTCGATCAGTCTGTCGATACCATAGAGAGCAACTCTCCTGTAGTCGCCGATGATACGTCCGCGTCCATAAGCGTCAGGAAGACCTGTGATAATGTGTGAGGAACGGCATGCTCTCATCTCCTGGTTGTAAGCGTCAAAGCAGCCTGCGTTGTGTGTCTTTCTGTGTGTGGAGAAGAACTCACTAACTTCAGGATCTACCTCGTAGCCGTTGTCAGAGCAGGCTTTCTCTGCCATTCTGATACCGCCGTAAGGCTGTAAGGAGCGCTTGAAAGGCTTATCAGTCTGGAAACCAACGATTGTCTCCTTGCTCTTGTCGAGGTATCCAGGACCATGAGAAGTGATTGTGGAGATAACCTTTGTGTCCATGTCAAGAACACCGCCGGCTTCTCTTTCCTTCTTCTGAAGGTCAAGAACCATGTCCCATAAATCCTTTGTGTTCTGTGTAGGTCCTGCTAAGAAAGACTCATCACCTTCATACGGTGTATAGTTCTTCTGAATGAAGTCACGTACATTGATTTCGCTTTCCCATTTGCCACCTACAAAATCTTTCCATTCTGGTCTCATTTTGCAAAGCCTCCTAAATATTAATTTAAAATTTTATGCGGTTTGGCACCGCTGGTTACTGAAGTTTAGAATGTCATTTGTTACGAAATTATGAAATCCTGTCTAACATCCATAACTGTATTATATCCTTAATTTTGTATACACGTCAACACTATTCTTTGTACTTTTTTATGTACAGAGGGGGAAAAATTATTAAAAATTTGTGAATTTTAACGGATTGTTCCTGTAAGTCACATTTTCATAAAACGTCATAATTTTTTTTCGGTGTAGATGATATAATATGTGTGCGTTTAAGAGGATTCGTTTTCAAAATGGCACGAAACAAGTGCTTACAAAAGAGAGATTGGAGGTATTTATTTATGAAACGAAAAGCGCAGGGCGGTGTGATTGTTATTACACTGGCGATCCTTCTCTATCTGGGTATCCTGGCAGGAGGTGGGATAGTGGATTATGTTTCCGGGGCAGTCACGATGACAGATGACATGTCTATCGCCCAGGCAGAGGGGACTTATGTAAGCTACAGCATTACATATCCGGTGGCTTCCTACCCGGAGGAATATTATTCCGGGAATACCAGCCGGGTGAAGAACATGGCATATATTATCTATGATGAGCAGCGACAGACTTTTGTGAAAGTTGTTGTATCCCATCGGGATACGAACGGATTAGACAGGCTGTTGCGGGCGGTCAACATGTCTGACGGGACAAAGGAGGCATGGGGCGACCAGCTTGAAAAGGAGCTTAGGCCAGTTGCCCTAGAGGGGACTTTCGCACCTGTTGGGAGCGCGGATGCTGTGGAGGCAATCATCGATGTGCTAGAGAGCGATGCGTTTGAGGCATCGGAGGAAATCCGCGCGATGGCGTGCGCCCAGTCTGACTGGTATGTGTTGGAGAATGGCTACATCAGGGGAATTGATACAGGTAATATAAAGTTCTGTTTGGTAATCATGGGAATCAATATTGTGTTACTGCTAATTGCCCTGATTGCGTTACTAAAGAAGGGGCCGGATAAGGATTCCCTGTCTGAAAGCATCGGCGGTGCATCGGCCCGATTTTTTCTCGGACAGCTTTCCTGGCTCGAGTCGTGGTGCAGGGATGTCGGTGCGTCCCGTATGCAGACAGCGGGCCTTGGCATGGTCTTAATTCCCGCGGCGCTTACGGCTCTTGGCTTCTGGGTAGGCTATGATTTGACGTATGTCCTGACTTGTCATCTGGTAGTTGGGCTTGGAATTGGGGAGATGATAGCTGTTTCCATGCTCTTTGGAGTCAGTATGACCTGTGATGCCTACAAGCTGCTGCAAAAATATGACAAGTCCTTTCAAAAACTTTATCCTGACCAGTTGGAGCGGGAAAGAGTTGCACAGAATCTGCTGGAGGCAGACAATACGTGGCGAGTGCAGGAGCTGACGAGGGAGGAATGCATCGGTGCGGTGCTAGGAGATCGCTTCTGGATGGTTTTGAAGGGAACAAAAAATGTCCATGTCGTAGATGTGAACCGGATTGGGAAAATGTACTCCGAGACTGTGCCTGGTCAGGTGCGCAGCGGAAAGGTCCATTATCATTACACAAATTATGTGGTTTACTTTTTTTATCAGGGCGATGAGGGAAAGAAGCATCCCAACGTGGAGCTGGTCTTCCACACTGAGGATGCGTCCGGCCAGTTCATGACACTTGCAAGAAAACGCCTTGGGGACCGTGCAGGGGCCATAATAGGATAGTGAGAGACAATAAATAAAAATGAGGGAGATATGGGAGATATGCTGCATAAACTGCGTATGGGACAGATAAAGTCAATTTTTGGTCTGCTGTTGTTCTTCTTTGGGGTGGGAGGCCTACTGCTGTGGTACACGGATTTTGGTGCCATCACAGCCCTATTGGGGGCAAGGCCACTGACGGAGAAGGACCAGCTTTCGGAGCAAGTTGGAAAATATGTATCCTGGGAGGCCGTGTATCCTCTCGATGAGTATATGGAAACCGTCAAGACGAAAAAAGTCAACGGCGTTGAGAGGGAATCAGGGAAGGAGAGCTCATCATGGATCGTGCTGGATATGGACCGGGGGATCCTTATGTCAGTTGAGGTTCCATATAAACGTTATGATGAGATGAAAAGTCAGGCAGAGGCGTTCTACGATGCTGCGGGACAGGATAAGGGAGCGCTTTCGCAGGGTGTGAAGATTAAAGGCTCCCTAGAGCTTCTGGACGAGGAGGACCAGCGCTATTACAACCGAGCGGCTGGAGGCGTGCAGAAGTCTGACACGGACGCTGCGGATGCGGTAGTGTATCATATCAGCGACGGCAAGATTCACGGGAGAAAGCTAAGCGATATTTATCCTATCACTGCGCTCGCCGCCTTTTTGATTCTGATGGGGGTACTGCTGCTGGTACTGGAAATAAGAAAATCCCCCAAAAAGAAGCTGCAGGAATTTCTGACGGCAAACCCCTCCGTCACGATGGAGGAGCTAGAGCAGGATTTTGCAGCTGCTGACAGGGAGGGCAATGTATACATTGGGAGGCGCTGGACCTTCTGTGCCACGCTGGACAATTTTATCCTAGACAACAGCCAGGTAATCTGGGTGCACACAAGCTATGAGCAGTTCAGACAAACCGTCACCCACTATGTGTGCTGGGAGATGTTTGACGGCAGCACACAGCGCGCTACCCAGCCCGATGAGAAAAGGAGCAAGGCAGTTATGAAAAAGTACAGCCGGTTTTCACACATTGTCACAGGAAACAGCTCCGAGTACAGCTTTTTGCTAAAAAGTGACAGGGACGCATTTCTGAAAATGAAATATCAGTCTGCGCCCTGATGGAGAACGCAAAAATACCGAAAAAATACAAAGAAGCCGCCAGAGGCGGTATGGAGGGAATCAGATGAAAAAAAGTGGTAAGATGTCAACAGTCGCATACTGGCTTATAGGAATCAGCCTGTTTATTATCATTTCACAGTACGAGAGCGTACTGATTGGTTTTCACAAGCCCGTTGATCTGTATGCGGAGGACTTTAAGGGTGTCGAGAGGTTTATGTCGGTAGACTGCGACCTTGATCTTATATTGCCAAGCTTTCTTGAGGAGACAGTCACGCATAAGAAAAACGGTTCGACAACCGGGGTGGACAAATATGATTACTATCCTGTTCCGGTTTTTGTCGGCGATGATGTTTATTATATCGGGCTTAAAATGGAAAACGACCATGAGAAGGCCAGCCAGGTGAGACAGGTTGTCAAGGAGACAGTCGCGTTTATCAATGACGAGGCATATGGGGATAGTGCCGTGGCGTTTGTAGGCGGGGTATATAAGATGAAGGATAACATCTACAAGGAGATGAAATCATGGCTAAAAGAGTCTGGATTTGTCGAGACTGACGCCGAGGCGGAGAAGTACGTGCTGCCATACCAGCTAAAGCCGGTCTTACCGAATATCGTGCGCACGATCTGCTATATCTGCTTTGCAGCCATAGTTATCGGAATCATACTGATCGTAGTTGACCGCAAGGTGGTTTCGAACAGAAGGCAGGAAAATGCTTAAAACAAAAACCTGTAGCGAAAGCATCTTTCGAAAGAAGGCAGGAAAATGCTTAAAACAAAAACCTGTAGCGAAAGCATCTTTCAAATGCGCTCTGGGGCTTGAATAAATCCTCAAAATATATTATAGTGAATAATGTACTGTATTTCAGACATAATAATCAGTAGAACAAACGATATATCAGGAGGAAAACACAATGGCAGAGATAACGAAGGATATGACGATCGGTGAGATTCTAAGCACGAAGCCGGAGGTGGCGCCGGTGCTCATGGACGCAGGCATGCACTGTCTGGGCTGCCCTTCCGCGCAGGGCGAGACTTTGGAGGAGGCAGCGATGGTTCACGGGATGGATATTGATGCGCTGATGGACAAGATTGCAGCGCTTTCATAACATTAGTACGAAATATGATATTACAGAATAAAAAATCCGCGACAGGTTTCGCGGATTTTTATTTTCATATGTGGTCCTGCCATCTATACGTTAGATAACGCCTGAACGGCCTTATCTTTGATAATAGGCTCAAAATGTTCCTCCATGTAGGCTTCGCTCGCGGAAGCAAGCTTCTCGGGAGTCCCATACTCTGAAAGCATATTGCAGATCTTGTTAAACTCCTCTGGAGTGTGCTCCGACTGTGTCACTACCAGCAGATAACCAGCTGCCTTGTCGTTCTTATACAGGGAATTTTTCCCATCGTAGTACTGTGCAAGGATATGTGCGAGACGCATTACCTGGTTTAGGGATTCAAAACCGTAGATGCGCGTCAGGTCTATGCCGGCAGCCGGCTTGGACGAGCCTGTATTCTTTAGTTTTGCCCTATTTAAGGTATCAGCAGAGCCGGCATTGGTCTCCGCTAGATGATTGTCATGAATCTTCTTAAACAAGTCTAGCACATCGTCAGCGCCCTCAGAGAGACTCTGAAGCATACTGTCGAGCGTGCTTCCCAAATCCTCCTCCTCATATTCATCGTGAACGGAGGGGGCAAATTTTGAGAAGCGGGTATCAAGCTCCTCGGGATCTTCAACTTTGGTGATCACTAAGACGATACACTCAGAATTGAGAGGTATCGCTTCTATCATAAGTGGAATATCGTCAGCATCAAATCCAAATTCATAGGAAGCCTGCTGCATCATGTCACGGAAAAGGTTTTTTGCTTTCTCGGTGCCATAGGCAAGCTCGCTGATTTTGAGTTCGCGGTCTGCCAGGTCCGCCTTTGTGAGCGTGCAGCGAATTTGATGGTCATTTACTTTTTCGATTTTCATATTTTCACATCCTCACTATTTAATATTACCCTGTGTACAAAGCCCATAGCTGCGGGGCTCTGGCGCATGATTCCATACCAAATCACAACGCATCCATAGTGTCCGTGCATTGTCAGCCGCCCCCTGGAATGGACCTCAAGTGACTGACCTTCTCACATATATTATAATGTAGAAATGTATTAGTCAATAGACAGAAACACAGTTTTTAAAAAATTTATTTTAATGCCATTTAACGGTAATCTGATTTATTACACACTTTAGTTTTTATATCGTCTGAAATGCAACAATAACAGATGTTATTGTGAAAAAGTTGTATTAATTTTTACATTTCGGGCGAATTTTTACATTTCGATTTGCATAATTTTCTGGAATGTGTTAATAATGCTTGTATAAAGTATGCCGGAACAAAACTTTATTTTATATCAGGAGGGAGGCTGTCGTTTAAAATTTTTCTCATTGTCTTATTAGCTTGTGCTGATTGGTCAAAATTATTTACCTGATTTCATTCTTTTCACTTTTACATATCCAATGAACAGGTATCTGTCCCGGCGGCTTTAAAATTTTATATATCACAATCTAAAGCTTTTGGTCTGTGGCCTGCACAGGATGCAGTATGGATGAGATGCGCTCGCGGGACATCATATATGATAGAACCCCTCTATGCATAAGTATGGTATAAGTGAAACATAAACCTGTATATTGCCTGCAAGCGCCTCACAGCACATGTCATTGGGCAAAAATGGCAGTGCTAATAAGACATTTATATTGTATCATATGCAGACGAAAAATGATAGGGACTTTTTTCAGGTAATTATTTGAAAACCATACCTTATCGCTAAAATTTCTAGAACGCAAAAACGACGAAGGGGAGAAATGGAAGCACCAAAAATAAAATGAGCAAATATGAGAGATTTTTGTGTACTTCATATCAAACTTTTGCTATAATGAGAACGATTGGGAGGTATCCGTATGAAAAAACGTATAATTGCGGTGCTGGTGCCGGTTGTTCTCATTTTCGTCGTGATTGCAGCGGTGCTTGGTAGCTGGCTGATAAAAAAATATTCTTATTCGAGGAATAAGGCTGATTTAAACGAATATTTCAACCTGACACAGGCTGACGAGGTAGCGATGGTCGTTCAGGACACGATTGTTGAGGAGAAGGCGAAGCTTAGGGAGGAGGTGGTCTATTTTGATCTTCCTACGGTTGAGACGTATTTTACGGATCGCTTTTATGTAAATTCCCTGGAGCAGGTGCTGCTGTTTACGACGGCCACAGATGTGATACAGGTGAATATCGGTGATGAAAGTCATGTGATGTATGTGTCTGATGAAGGACAGGAGCTTGGCTATAAGGCGGCCTTTTACGAGGGGGACACGCTGTATATCGCAGCGGATTATGTGAAGCGGTATGCGAACTTCGAGTACCAGCTGTTTGACGCGCCGCTGCACATGCAGGTCTATACGCAGTGGGATGGCTACACGGCTGCGGAGCTGTCAAGGAAGACCGCGGTGCGCTATCAGGGCGGGATCAAGAGCGATATCCTGGTGGAGCTTGAGGCCGGCGATACTGTGGCGGTGCTCGAGGAGCTGGAGAACTGGTCCAAGGTAAAGACAGAGGATTCCTATATCGGTTATGTGGAGAATAAATTCCTGAAAAATAAGTCACAGACAGAGCGGGTGTGCAATACAGGCTTTGAGGAGTTTGTATACAGTAGTGTCCAGAAAGACGGGAAGATCAACCTTGCGTTCCATCAGGTGTTTGAGGAGGTTGGCGGGGATTTCCTTGCCAATGCACTTTCAACGACCAAGACAGTCAACGTAGTGTCGCCGACGTGGTTTCGGCTGACCAACAGCAGCGGGGACTTTGAGAGTCTTGCCAATGCGTCCTATGTGGCAAAAGCGCATGAGCTGGGCGTTGAGGTATGGGCGCTTGTGACTGATGTGGACAGCCTGGATCGGTTTGGCGTGGAGATTGACTTTGTCGAGCTGCTGTCGGCGTCTGAGAACCGCAGGTATCTGATACAGGGGCTGATGGCGCAGGTGGACAGCTACGGGCTTGACGGCATCAACATTGATTTTGAGAAGGTCAGGAGTGATTCCGGGATTCATTTTGTGCAGTTTATAAGAGAGCTTTCGATCGAGACGAGAAAGCGCGGAGTGGTTCTCTCGGTGGACAACTATGTTCCGTCCGAGTACACAGCACACTACAATCGCAAGGAGCAGGGAATCGTTGCGGATTACATTATCATCATGGGGTATGACGAGCACTATGTCGGCGGCGGCGCGGCGGGTTCCAACGCGTCGATTGGCTTTGTGGAGGGCGGTATTACCAACACAAAGGCTGTCGTGCCGGCAGAGAAGATTATCAATGCTATACCGTTTTATACGAGGGTGTGGGAGTCAGGTCCGGAGGGACTGAAGGCATCGACGCTGACGATGGCATCTACTTCCAACTGGGTCGCGGGCACAGGAGTCACGCCGTCATGGGACGATGTGTGCTGCCAGAACTATGTGGAGTACCAGATAAATGACACCCTGTATCAGTGCTGGCTGGAGGATCTAGATTCCATCGCGGTGAAGCTCCAGGTGATGCAGAGCCAGGGCATCAAGGGGGTCGCGAGCTGGAAGCTGGGACTCGAGGTGCCGGCGGTGTGGGATGTGATCGCGGAGTATATGGCGCAGTAAACTGCGCCACGGCGCTTTAATCCCCTATTTCTACAATAACCTTGAAATCGTCGGTCTTTTCAAATTTGCTGAGTATCTGTTCCCTGATAGCGGATACCGCCAGATCAAACAGCTGCTGCTGTGCATCGATGTCAGTGCACAGCAGCATGACATTTAGCGGTTCGCCATCGAACAGCAGTATGTTTTCGCGGTTTCCACAGTCATCGGCTTCAAAGCAGGAGGTCAGCAGCAGAAGTATGTTTTCCCTTGGGTATTGATCGCAGTCATCGGCGGCGGCGGGGTCCTGGCCATACTTGTCGAAAACAGCTTTCATCTCCTTTGCCGTGGCCGTTTTGACGCCGATTTCGAACGCCTGCCCGTCATAATAGATTCCTATGAACAGCCGTGCGAGCGGCTGTTTTTTACGGGCGATTTCGACGCACATTTTTTCTGCCTGTTCATAGACGTATTCTAAAATGCTTTCCTTGACGGAACTGATGTCCTTAAAATGGCGATATACCAGCCTTGTGCGTCCTGCCTCGGCAAGCTCAATTTTATCGAGTTTGCCGCTGTCATCGTACACGGCGCAAAGTCCGTCCGGTATCAGGTTTTGCGGGACGAAATAGAGTCTTACCTCGTTTTGGTATACGGGTACGTTGTATAACAATAGCTGATGCTTGGTTTTGTAATTAAGATCCAGAACATTAGTTTCCAGACAGGTGTCCAGTTCACTGAATCTGAATTGGCCCGCTTTGAATGTAAGCGGGATTTTGTATGTATCCATTTAGAGCGCCCCCTTTTGTTTTTTACTTTCCTGGCCGTTGCCAGACAAATTGCAATATTTTTTTGAAATGATAATACTACGAATAGGGTATCACAGCTATACGGATATGTCCATTGGATTTTCATTCAGTCTTGACAGGATCGTGTCGGATGGATATAATTATAAAATGCAAATGATTTGCAAATTGTAGGAGAGGAGACGGATGTGTATATGAAAAAATTAGGAGTGTTCTTAGCGGCTGCCTTATTCTATGCATGTATGCTGATCGGATGTGCCCAGGTTCCAGATTCCGTTTTGGGTGATGAACGTGTTCAGATCGTATGCACGACGTTTCCACAGTATGATTGGGTTGTAAATCTGATACAGGGCAATGAGGAAAATGTCTCGGTGACACTGCTCATGGATAAGGGCGGCGACCTTCACAATTTCCAGCCGTCGGTGCTCGATATCGCGCGTGTTTCGGAGTGCGACCTCTTTATCTATGTGGGCGGTGAGTCTGACGGCTGGGTGGACGATGCCTTAAGGGAGGCCGTCAATCCTGACATGCGTGTCATCAATATGATGGAGACGGTCAATGAAAGGCTCTTTGAGGAGGAGCATGTAGGCGGCGCGGGCGGGCATGAGGGGCATGACCATGCGTCGCATGAGGAACACGGGTATGATGAGCATATCTGGCTTTCTCTGAAAAATGCGCGCATCATTGTGACGTATATTGCGGAAACGCTGGCCGAGATGGACAGTTCGGGCGCAGGTCTGTATCGGAAGAACTGCGAGCGGTATACGGACGCGCTCGACGCGCTCGACATGCGGTATGAAAAGGCCGTTACAGAAAGCGGCGGGGGCACACTGCTCTTTGCAGACCGTTTTCCGTTCCGCTATCTCGTGGAGGATTACGGGCTGGAGTACTATGCGGCTTTTGACGGGTGCAGCGCGGAGACAGAGGCAAGCTTTGAGACAGTGGCGTTTCTGGTCAACAGGCTGGATTTGCTAGAGCTAGGGGCCGTTCTTGTGCTTGAGGGTTCTGATGGCAGACTTGCGCAGGTGGTCATCGAGAATACAAAGAAGGGGGATCAGCAGATCCTTATGTTAAATTCAATGCAGTCTGTCACGCCAAAGGAGTTAAGGGCGGGGGTTCATTACCTGGATGTGATGGAGGCAAATTTAAAAGTGCTAGAACAGGCACTGGGACAGTGTGTGTAGGAACGGGATAGGAGGCTTACAGAATGCCGTATATAAAATGTGAGGAGTTGGTATTAGGTTACGAAGGGACACCAGTTGCGGAACATATCAGCTTTTCGGTTGACAAGGGAGACTATCTGTGTATCGTGGGTGAAAACGGCGCAGGAAAAAGTACGCTCATGAAGGCGTTGTTAGGGCTTACGCCATTGATGGGTGGGACGATTCAATACGGTGAGGGGCTTGTGGCGCACGAGATCGGGTATCTGCCGCAGCAGACATTCGTGCAGAAGGATTTCCCGGCGTCCGTATGGGAGATTGTGCTGTCCGGAGCGCTCCCGCAGTGCGGTCGGAGGCCGTTTTTTGGCAGGGCGCAGAAGCAGCTTGCGGAGGAAAACATGCGGCGCATGGATATCTGGGACCTGAAAAAAGTGTGTTATCGCAATCTTTCGGGGGGACAGCAGCAGCGCGTGCTTCTTGCGCGGGCACTGTGCGCATCGTCAAAGCTTCTGGTGCTCGATGAGCCCGTGACAGGTCTGGACCCAAGAGTTACAGCGGAATTTTACCAGCTGATCAAGGAGCTAAACCAGGAGGGGTTGACGATCATCATGGTATCCCATGATATTCACACAGCAGTGAAGTGTGCAAGCCATATCCTGCATGTGGAAAAGGAACAGTCGTTTATCGGGACAGCGAAGGAATATGCCAGAAGTGATTTCTGGAAGGAGCTGGGCGCGATGGAGGAACAGCAATAGGGGAGGTGTGGGACATGTTACAGACATTACAGTTTTATTTATCGTATCCTTTTGTGCGGTATGCGCTGATTGTCGGGACGCTGATTGCGCTCTGTTCATCGCTGCTTGGCGTCACGCTGGTGCTGAAGCGCTTTTCCTATATTGGTGATGGGCTTTCGCACGTGGCGTTTGGCGCGCTTGCGGTCGCAACGTTTCTGGATCTTGGCAATACATCCATCGTCGTCATGCCAGTGACGGTTATCGCGGCAATTCTGATCCTTAGGACTGGGCAGAATCCAAGAATACACGGCGATGCGGCTATCGCTATGCTCTCGGTTGGTTCGCTTGCAGTCGGATATTTAGTAATGAACCTGTTTTCCACATCGGCCAACATCTCGGGCGACGTGTGTAGCACGCTCTTTGGCTCCACCTCGATATTGACGCTCACAAAGGCGGAGGTGTGGCTGTGCGTGGTCATGTCAGTGATTGTGGCAGCAGTGTTTATCTTTCTGTATAATCGTATCTTTGCCGTCACGTTTGACGAGAACTTTGCGCGGGCAACCGGATTGCGGGCAGGCATGTACAACAATGTGATCGCTGTCATCACAGCTGTCATCATTGTGCTCGCGATGAATCTAGTCGGCTCGCTGCTAATCTCGGCACTTGTGATTTTTCCTGCACTATCCGCAATGCGCGTGATCCAGAATTTCAGGGGGGTGGTCATCTACGCCGCGGTGATATCCGTTGTCTGTGCGCTGGTGGGCATCATACTGTCAATCCTCTTTTCCACGCCCGTTGGCTCGACGATCGTCGCCGCGGACATCGCCATGTTTTTTATAAATTGTCTGGCGGGGAAGCTTGTGCGAAAATAGCACGCCTTGCGCACTATTCATTGTGGTTGCCTGCAGATTCATTTTATTCTTTGAATGCGCGTATACTGAAATAGTACTCTAATAATTTGCCTGGCACTGGCACAAATCATGCGGCTCACAAGTCCAATTTCAGACTGGATATATTATCCGTACACGCACTCTGCGCGCCGCCTTAGCGGCATATTTCCTCTGCACGGGGCTGCGCATAAAAAAGCGCTGCTGAAATAGTATTTTCACAGCGCTTTTTATGTATGTATAATTCCTTATCTGGCCATATTGGCACTATCTGAATTAAGTACATCAGAGAGTTGGCTGATCCCGTTTTGCACATCATCCATGAACCGCAGGATATTTTCAATGCCGGCCGCTTGTTCCTCGGTGGAGGCGCTGATATCTGTCGTGTTCTGCACGGACTGCTGGGAGATATCCTCCACGCTCTGCATGGCATCGAGCAGCTTGTCCTTGATGGATATGATGTTTTCTAGATCATCCTTTAACAGGCTGGTGACAGAAATGACCTCCTCAGAGGAGTGGAGCATCGTCTCAAAGATTTTCACAGTGTCCTCGAGCTGCTCACTGGATTTCATGGCGATGGCAGTGTTGTTGTCGATGACCTTGTTGATGTCGGCGACACTTGCGATGACATCCTTGAGAATCGTGTCGATTTTCTGAGTCGCCGATGCAGACTCTGCGGACAGCGCGTTGATCTCGTCCGCAACGACGGCAAAGCCCTTGCCTGCCTCACCGGCGCGCGCAGCCTCGATTGCGGCATTCAGGGCAAGGAGGTTTGTTTGCTTTGCGATCTGGCTAATGCTCTCGATGATCTCACCGATGGAGCTAGATTTCTGTGCCAGGAGTGTGATGCCCTTCGATGCAACCTTGGTGGATTCGATATTTTCACCAAATTTCATGGAAAGCTGCTCGATTGCCTTGATCCCGTCATCGTTCTTTTCTTTTAAGTGCTGCATATTCTCGACTGTCTGTGCGACGCGGTCCTCGGAATTGATGATCTTGTCATTGAGGTCATTGAAGATCTCAATACTTCCTTTCACCTGACCGATCTGAAGGTCTGCGCTGTTGGAGATCTCCGATGTGGATGCTGCGATTCCGGTCGTGATCTTGCCAAAGTCCTGCAAGGCATCATTGATCCTTGCAGAGGATTGCTGCAGTCCGTCAAATGCGTGCCGTACATTCTGGAGTAGGTTTTCCTCCTGTGCTTCTTTCTTTTCTACCGCTGAGAACAGCGCATGCGCGCGTATGACAATAAATACTGCGACGGCGATTGCAAGCACGTATACCATCAGGATGAAGATCCAGATAGAGAGCGTGTACATAGCAAAATAGGCTCCGGGGAAAAAGATCATAGCTGCTGCATTGGCAAGCACAGTCGAGGCAGCACAGACTTTTATGACGGACAAGTCATAATATGGGATTGCTAGAAACAGGATCAGGAAATAGGCCTCCACCATCGCCCCGAAACACGCAGGTGTGCCGACGACAATCGTCACTGCGCCAGCGATGGGAAGAATGGAAATATAGAGATACTTGGCGTATTTTCCGAGAGCCTTTTCCAACAGTTTGGTCACAATGCTGCCACCTACCATGATAATGGCAATGGCATCCCGTGCCTGCCCGCCGTTAAACAACAGCACATAGATAAATGCAACGACTGGTATAATGTCCAGGAAGAGAAATAGGATTAGGTTCATCTGCTTTTCTTCATTTTTTAAAACTGTTAACTCCATAAAAACACCTCTCTTAAAATATGCATGAAAATATACAGGTAAAAATGCAACCTGCTATGACAACATAAATTATAATTCTATCATACCTTTTTTTGTTATAGTTGTCAATTTCTTCTTTTTTCGGCAGCATATTTACACCAATATTGTAATTTTTGCACAAAGAGAGGTGTACTGGATTATTTTTTCTTTTTCTTGATCGCCTGGTAAATGGCAATGCCAGCCACTACTACGAAAGCAATTGTGATGATCAATTCCAATGCTTCATACATTTTTCCACACCTCCTGTCTGTTATGATTTGACAATATTTTACCATAAAGACAGTGTTTTTAGAATGTCATCTTGTGTAATAGCCAAAGGCTAACCTGTTATGAATCGTATTTCCTGCGAGGAATGTCCGGTCCTCGTTTGGATAATGAATAATTGAAGTCATGGAAAAATTTCCTTTAACATATGATTTATAGAGTCACATGTATGTGGGTGGAAGATATGAATGAAAAATATGGGAATATTACGACCAAAATATTGACAGTCCTGCTGGTGCTTGCCATGATCTTTGTGGCACGCGGATCGGTACAGTTTGTGAGTGTGATAGAGGAGGAAAATTCGAAAAAGCCATTTCAGAAAAACGGCGGTACGATCACGATTGTGGTGGATGCCGGGCACGGGGGCGTTGACCCAGGGAAAATCGGTATCAACAATGCCCTGGAAAAAGACATCAACCTTGCAATCGCCAAGAAACTTGAGCGCAATCTGAAGGAAAACGGCATCAATGTCGTTATGACCCGGACAGACGATAACGGTCTGTACAAGGATACGGACTCGAACAAAAAGGTAGTCGATATGAAAAACCGTCTCGCAATCATCGAGGAGGCCAGCCCGGTGCTTGCAGTCAGCATTCATCAAAACAGCTATCCGGACTCCTCCGTCAGCGGTGTGCAGGTGTTTTACTATAAGGATTCCGCAAAGAGCAAAGAGGCGGCGGAAATTATGCAGGCACAGCTCATCAGTACATTAAAACCCAAAAAAGAGCGCGTTGCAAAAGATAACAGCAGTTATTATTTGCTCAAAAAAACATCGGTTCCAATCGTGATTGTGGAGTGTGCCTTCATGAGCAATCCCATAGAGGCGCAGCTTCTCGTGCAGGACGACTATCAGGAAAAGGTGGCATGGGCAATCTATATGGGCATCATGCAGGTGATAAATAACTAATATATTACGAATGTTACAATTTTTTTAATTAAATGACTTTATAAAATGACACAAGTGTGCTAAAATACTAAAATAGATAAGTCTTCATACAGGAAACAGAAGCAACAGATGTGTATTATGAGAAGCATATTATAATAAGGAAAAGAAAAATGAAAACAAAAATCGTTACCATAGGAAAGGCAGATTCACCAGAGCGCATTTCTGAAAAGCTTGTAGAGGCCGGGCGCATCATACGACAGGGCGGTCTGGTTGCATTTCCTACGGAAACAGTGTATGGTCTTGGGGGAGATGCGTTGAATCCGGCGTCTTCGAGGAAAATATATGCAGCAAAGGGCAGGCCGGGCGACAATCCGCTGATCGTACACATTGCAGATATTGAACATCTACAGCAGCTGGTGTGCGAGATACCCGTAAAGGCGCAAAAGCTTGCAGAAGCGTTCTGGCCAGGGCCGCTTACCATGATTTATCAGAAGTCAGCGCTCGTGCCGTATCAGACGACAGGGGGACTTGACACGGTGGCCGTCCGGATGCCGGTCCATTCGATTGCGCGCCGTTTTATACAGGAAGCAGGGGGGTATGTGGCAGCACCAAGCGCAAACCTTTCAGGGAAGCCTAGTCCTACAAGCGCGAAGTACGTGATTCAGGATATGGACGGCAGGATTGACATGATTCTCAGCGCAGATGGGGCAGAGATCGGTCTGGAATCGACGATTGTGGACGTGACAGGCGAGGTTCCTGTGATACTGCGGCCAGGTTATATCACGCAGCAGATGGTGTCCGCGGTGGCAGGTCAGACGGACATGGATGTCACAATCTACGACAACAGCTCCACAGAGGCACCTAGGGCGCCTGGCATGAAATACCGTCATTATGCGCCGCGGGGAGAGCTTGTGATCGTGGAGGGAGAGCTGCAGGATGTTGTTTGCTACATCAATGAACAGGCTGCGCTACATGCGGCCAGGAAAGAACGCACTGGGGTCATAGGGACGCAGGAGACAGTGGCGCAGTATCATGCCTCTAGCGTCAAGAATGCAGGCAGCAGGCGTGACGCGGGGGCAGTTGCAAGACAGCTCTATACGATTCTGCGCGAGTTTGACGATGAGGATGTCGCCTATATCTATTCGGAGTCCTTTGCGGGGGCTTTCGAGGATGAAGGCTTTGGACAGGCAGTCATGAACCGCCTGCTAAAGGCGGCAGGACACAAAGTGGTGCAGGTCTGACAGGAGACTTTATAAATATTTATTGATAGGAGGATTAGAAGAATATGATAGCAATTGGATGTGATCACGGTGGGTATGATTTGAAACAGGAGGTTATCAACTATTTTGTTGAGAACCATATAGAGTACCATGATTATGGCTGTTACGGAAAGGGTTCCTGTGACTATCCTGAGTATGGACAGGCTGTTGCGCGCGCCGTTGCGTCCGGGCAGGCGCAGCGGGGTATTGTGATCTGCACAACGGGAATCGGCATCTCGATCACTGCAAATAAGGTAAAGGGAATCCGTTGTGCACTGTGTTCGGATACGGTGTCGGCGAGACTGACAAGGGAACACAACAACGCGAATGTGCTCGCACTTGGCGCAGGAATTGTGGGGACAAACCTCGCGCTTGGCATTGTGGATACATTTTTGAACACAGCATTTCCGGGAGAGGAGAAGCATTGCAGGCGAGTTGCGGCGATCCAGGCACTAGAAGAAGAGACGATGAAATAGGGAAGCGAAGGGAACGAGAAATTCATGAAAGTGTCATATAGACAGTCGGTGGCAGTATTTGTTGCAGCTATAATTGCAGTAGTGTCTGCCGTAAGTGTGTCAGAGCCTGTGTATGCAGAGACGACGCTGGAACGGCTGCAAAAGGCAAAAGAGGAAAAAGAAAAAACAGAGGATGCCAAGGAGCATACAGAGGACAGAAAGGAATCCCTTGAAATTACCAAAAATTCACTGTTAGGACAACTTAGTACGCTCAATGATGAACTTGCGCAGGTTAGTATGAACCTTGAGAGAATCGAAGCTGATATTGCCGCAAAGGAGCTAGAGATCGTTCAGACCGAGGCGCAGCTTGAGGAGGCAGTCCGCGCGCAGGATGAGCAGTATGCCAATATGAAGCTGCGGATTAAGGCAATGTATGAACAGGGTGGAATGGACGGTTATCTGGAGATTTTGTTTTCGTCCTCCGGGTTTTCGGATTTTCTGAATAAAAGTGATTATATTGACCGCGTCCATGCATACGACCGCAAAATGCTGCAGAAGTTTCAGGAAACCTGCAGGTATGTGGAGGAAACCAGAGTGCAGTTAAATGAAGAGCTGCTTGCACTAAATGGACTGAAGGCAGATGCGGAGGCGGAGAAGGGTAGGGTTGCTGGTCTTGTCAGCCAGACCTCATCAAATGTGTCAAGCTACACCAGCCAGATCGCGGACGCGGAGGCGACCATAGATGCGCTCGAAACCATGATTGACGAGCAGGAGCAGGATATCGTAGCACTTCAGAAGCAGTACGAGGAGGAGCTTGCAAAATCACGCCTGGCATCACAGTCAAAGTGGCGCGATATATCAGAAGTCACATTTGAGGAGGGCGACCGTAAGCTAATGGCAAATATCATTTACTGCGAAGCGGGTGGAGAGCCTTACGAGGGGCAGGTCGCAGTCGGGGCCGTCGTGATCAACAGGGTGCTTAGCGCTGTCTATCCCAACACAGTTGTCGGGGTAATCTACCAGAATAGGCAGTTTTCCCCGGTTGCAAGCGGACGGCTTGCGCTTGCGCTGGCAAACGACAAGGCGACGGAGAGCTGCTACCGGGCAGCGGACGAGGCGATGAGCGGTGTGACGAATGTGGGGCAGTGTGTGTATTTCAGGACACCGATACCAGGGCTTGAGGGAATCCGGATCGGCGGACACATTTTTTATTGATGCAAGGATTCATACAACATAAGAAGGGCGTTGATCGTATGTACAAAATAGCGATATTGGATGAAGATAAAGCATATCTTGAGCGGCTTATGGTATTTCTGGAGGAGCACTATAGGGATCGTTTTGAAATCAGTGCAGCGGGCTGTCTTGATGATCTGGATCAGGAGGTTACACAGTACAACGCATTATTTTTCAGCGACGATGTGGCAGTGGATGCCGCCCTGTTTCCGGAGGATATTATAGTAGGGTATCTCACGGAGAGAAGTGAAGAGGATGAACAGTATATTAATAAATACCAGAGTATGGAGCAGATATACAGACGGATGCTGAAACTGTGTGAAGGACAGGCTGGCACGGGCAGCGCTGACAGCACTGCTAGTGCAAAACGTGATAATAGTACAGAAGAGAGCGGAGCATTGCAGGCAGAGACTGTGACCGCGGATGGGGATACCTACAGGATTTATTACATCGATGACGGGCAGGTGGACAGGCTTGCAGTCCGAATGCTTGCTGGAAACCGTATCAGGGGACTTTTTCAGACAGAGTATCAAAATGGCGGCGTGCGGATATGCATTACTGATATGCAGAGTTTGTATGAATATGTACAGAAAAATAATACGCCCCGTGGAAAAAAGCAGCTGTTGAAATTTTTTTCCGACATGCTTTCGACAGCGTGCAGCCTGGAGGAATACATGCTCTCTGCGGACAGACTGATGCTCAATCCAAAGGAGATCTATGTAAATCATGCGCAGGACAGGGTGTTAATCCCGTATATTCCCGTCAAAAGTGATGCACCGCAGGACAGCAGGCAGTGCCTTGAGCAGATTCGGGATATGTGCAGTGTGCTGATCGAAGGCAGTGTGCAGACAGAAGGCGGCGTGCGGCCAAAGGATAACACACAGATCGAAGATAGTATGCAGATCGAGGACAGAACGCAGAAAAGAGGCGGTCCGGTGGCAAAAAGCACAGGGGAGGACACCATAGCCCCTGACAGCCAGAGACCAAAGGAGAGCACAAAGACAATTCGGAAAGGGATTACTGCGTATATTATACGAAAGCGCACCCAGGAGAAGATCGTGATTAACCGCAGTCCCTTTAAGCTTGGAAAGGACGCTTCGTATGTGGATTACTATATTGCGGACAACCCAGCTGTGAGCAGGAATCACGCGGACATTGTCAGAAAGCCGGATGGATTTTATCTCATTGACAAGGGCTCGCTCAACCATACCTTTGTCAACGGGAGAAAGCTTGCTGAAGGCGTGTATGGGAAGCTTGAAAACGGCTGCCTGGTACAGCTTGCCGATGAGGTGTTCGAGTTTAAGTTGAAGCAGGAGAAGAACGTATGAAATGGCATTATACAGTGGCGGCGCATTCTGATGTAGGAACAGTAAAAACTGTAAATCAGGACCGTCTGACGGTGAAGGTTGCAAATACAATCTACGGCGAGGCCGCCTTTGCGGTGATGTGTGATGGCATGGGGGGTTTAGAGCAGGGCGAGGTGGCAAGTACCCTGGCTGTGCAGCTGTACGAGCAGTGGTTCTTGCGGGAGCTGCCGCAGCTGCTTGCAAGAGGCTTTTCGGAGGAAAAGTTAGAGCAGGTGTGGCACCGGCTTGCAAATGACTGCAACGTACAGCTTGTGGATTATAGCAGTGCGCAGAATGCTGCGATGGGAACGACGCTGACAGCATTGCTGTTGCTGGAAGGGCGTTACTATATATCTCATGTGGGGGACTGCCGGGTCTATGTGATGGGAAATGGCATGGAACAGCTGACCGCAGACCAGACCTATGTGGCAAGGGAGGTTGCGCTAGGACACATGACACCAGAGCAGGCGCAGACAGATGCGCGCCGGAATGTTCTACTGCAGTGCATTGGCATGGCAGACAGTGTGAAGCCGGATTTTCTGATGGGAGACTTTTATCACGATGACACGTTTTTAGTGTGCTCGGATGGGTTCCGCCACAAGCTGTCAGATGCTGAGATTTATACATATTGCCACACCTCGTTGGATGGAATGGAGTGGTTTGTGGAGAACCGGCTGAACAACTCCCACTTTATGAACGGGCGCCTGCGTTATGTGATGGAGAACATCAAGGCGCGTGGTGAGCGGGACAACATATCCGCAGTCCTGGTCAAGGCAGTAAATACAATGGATGAATGGTAAGCGGAGCAAGAGGCTATGTTGGAGACAGCCACGGTTCTGGTGTCGAAGTGGTATATGCAATGGATGAAAGGTAAACAAGCCGGGAGGCTATGCTGGGGCGTGGTTCTGGTAAAGATGGCAAATGCAATAGATGAATAATAAAACAGGCCAGGAGACTATGTTGCAGACTCCTGAAGTTCTTGTGTGAAGGTAGTAACTATAATAGATGAATGGTAAGCAAAACAGGAGGTTATGTTGGAGACAGGTTCTGTCATTGACGGAAAATATAAGATAGTGAACGAAATCGGCCACGGCGGTATGAGCAATGTTTATCTTGCTATCGACGGGAGGACAGCCAGGCCACAGGCGGTCAAGGAAGTGCGCAAATCCCTGTACAGGGATTCATGTATGCTGCGGCAGCGTCTTGTCATGGAGACCGACCTGCTGAAAAGACTAGACCATCCCAATCTTCCAGGTATCATAGATGTCATCGATTCCGATGAAAATTTCCTAATAGTCATGGATTATATAGAAGGAAGCACGCTCGAAGGGCTGCTGGACATAGAGGGCGCACAACCGCAGGAAAAAGTAGCTGGGTGGGCGCTGCAGCTGTGCAGCGTGTTAGATTATCTGCATACAAGATCGGTGCCAGTCATTTACCGGGATATGAAACCCGCCAATATTATGCTGAAACCAGACGGAAATGTGGTACTAATCGATTTTGGTGCAGCGCGGGAGTATAAGGAGCAGAATATGGCGGACACCTGTCAACTAGGGACAAATGGCTACGCAGCACCAGAACAGTTCGGCGGAATGGGACAGACAGATGCCCGCACGGACATCTACTGTCTGGGCGCAACATTGTACCATCTCCTCACAGGACATAACCCATCCAAACCGCCCTATGAGTTCTATCCGATCACACAATGGAACGCGAAGCTGTCCACAGGACTAGAAAGCATTATACAAAGATGCACGCAAAGAAATCCAGAGAACCGTTATCAGACAGTCAAAGAGCTGTGGCATGATCTTGAACATTATACAGAGCTTGAACACTATACAGAGCCTAGACAGTATACAGCTTTTGAAGCACACTGCCATCAGGGCAGACAAAAACTGTATGACACAGCCACGGCAGCCGCAACTACCATTACAAAGTGCCATAGAGTGGTGCTAGAAGGCGCTTTGGCATTTTGCAGAAAAAGGCAACAGGGAACAGAAGTGCTTGATGCGTCCTGTGATATATATGCATCATCTTGGCAAAAGTAGATCGAGTCGAGAAAGACAGATATTCCTCGCGATTCTGTATCATGCATTGTCAAGAATGCATTGTCTTGGCAAAAGTAGTTGAAATCGGCAAAGATATATGGTATATTAGATATAACAAAATTAAAACACACTCTTTGCACTGCATACAAATCTACAGTACAAACTGAGCAGGCCGGGGTATGATACCCTTGGAGCCGGGTCGCAATGCGACAGTGGATCGGGAACATTCCTAAGACATCCGCGGGACAGTAGTTGCTAATACTGATACGTGGGTGTTTTTCTTTTCTTATTTTTCTATAACGTTATCTAAAACCCCCACATACTTATAATTTATGAGCTGTCAGTATATCCTAACTGCAGGTGCCATAGAGAGGCCAATGATATGGAATATATGTTCTGTATTGCTGGCTCTTGAGAAAGGCGGTTATATTTATGAAAAATGATTTTGAGAAAATTGCGATGAAGGTTTCTTTTGTGAGTATCGGGGTAAACGTGCTTTTGTCTGTATTTAAGCTTTTTGCCGGGATTGCTGCCCACTCGGGAGCGATGATCAGCGATGCAGTCCACTCCGCCTCCGATGTATTTAGCACTTTTGTAGTTATTGCAGGCATCAAAATATCCAGCAAGCAGTCGGACAAAGAACATCCATACGGGCATGAGCGTATGGAATGCGTCGCGGCGATTGTACTCGCGACCATACTTGCAGTTACGGGACTTGGAATCGGCTACAACGCAGCAGCAAAAATCCTGTCAGGTAGCTACGCTAGCCTTGAAATCCCCGGTTTCATGGCACTTGTCGCAGCAGTCGTCTCGATTGCGGTGAAGGAAGGTATGTATTGGTATACCAGGGCTGGCGCAAAGAAAATCGACTCGGCCGCGCTGATGGCTGACGCCTGGCACCACCGCTCCGACGCGCTCTCGTCAGTGGGCGCGCTTATAGGCATCGCAGGCGCAAGGCTTGGTTACCCCGTCTGTGACGCTGTCGCGAGTCTGTGCATCTGCTTTTTTATCGCAAAGGCGGCATATGACATCTTCAAGGACGCAATAGACAAGATGGTTGACAAAGCCTGTGACGAGGAGACAGAAAACGAGCTGAAGAACTGTGCGCTGGCACAGGAGGGCGTACTCGGCGTTGACCTGCTCCGCACGAGGGTATTTGGCAACAAAATCTATGTGGACATAGAGATCCGTGCCGATGGAAACGAGTCCCTCCGCGAAGCTCACAGCATCGCAGAGCGCGTGCATGACTCCATCGAGGGCGAATTTGCCAAAGTAAAACATATCATGGTGCACGTAAATCCGGCAGAATGAAATGTGAACACAAGTTCTACAAAAAGATCCGCGATAAAGAATGTGGTTGAGTTTATGCTGGTTATATGGTAAGATAGGCATAGTTGTTGCGGGGATGGAAATAATGCAGAGGATATCATTAACAGAACAGGAACCTGTAAAACAGAGAAAATAGATGAAATGATTTTTAAAATGCAGAAAGAGAGTTTTGATTGTTGGGGGACAGAGAAATGCAGACACAAAATCCACTTATTATCATACCCGCATATAACGAGCAGGACAATATAGTGAATGTAGTGGAGGAGATTACAAACAATTATCCCCAATATGATTATGTGGTGATCAATGACGGTTCCACAGATGCAACAAGAAAGGTCTGCGCAAATCACGGGATAAATTTATTGGATTTGCCGGTTAATCTGGGACTTTCAGGTGCAATACGCAGCGGGATGAAATACGCAAATTACTATGGTTATGAGTACGTTGTGCAGTTGGACGGTGATGGACAGCATTGTCCAGAATACATTAGTGATATGTTAAAATGTATGGAACAGACACAGGCGGATATTGTTATCGGTTCTAGATTTAAGACACAGCGGAAACCCTTTAACGCCAGAATGGTAGGAAGCCAGCTCATCACATACGCAATATGGCTGACTACAAAAGGAAAATATATCGGAGATGTGACAAGCGGAATGCGTCTCTTTAATAAAAAAATGATTAAAATGTTTGGGTATCGAATCAATTACCGCCCAGAGCCTGATACCCTTGCATTTCTGCTGAATCAAGGAGTAAAAATCGAAGAAGTCCAGGTGACGATGCGTGAGCGCATTGCAGGCAGCAGTTACCTGAACCTGAAAAACTCATTTTTCTATATGCTTCATGTATTGTTTAATGTTCTGATTTTTCAGTGGGTGCGGAAGGAGTAGAAAGTTATTTATGCAGTCTGTATCTGTCAATATTGGGGTATTTTAAGTATGAGATATGCGTAATGTTTGTTACTTCGAGAGATGAAGTGAATATATACGAGTTTGTATTTTGAACAAGATTACATTATTGGATAGAAAGCTTCCTGTATACTTTAAATAGGTCAAGAGATTGACA
>CAJUQZ010000061.1:0-1137 GCA_910588755.1 uncultured Lachnospiraceae bacterium
GTTTTTGCAGAGTATCAAACATAGAAAACTCTATGTTTTGACCCCAGCATCATAACATAATTTTAAGCATATATCACACCTGATTAAGAACATAAAATATTATTATATGGAGGTGCGATATGGCAAAAGATAGTCTGGTGATCAAACCGAAAAAAGCAAAAGGAGAAGATGGATACAAGGTTTTCTCCATCAGAATAAAAGAAGAAATCGTCGCACAGATTGATGCTATCTCCACCCAAACAGGACACAGCAGAAATGAACTTATAGGAACTTTTCTTGTATATGCCTTAGACCAATGTGTAGTCGAAGATAAATAATAAAAACAAACATTGAACGTTATCTCCCGACAATGAAGTTCCTATAACCCTAATATGCCTGTCCGCGAGTTCATGTATGCCGGAAAACTGTACCATAAATTTATTCACATGGCAAAATTAAATATTTATGGCAAATCTCTGCTGCCGCTCCCACTGCCAAAGCTCGTTGCATTCTATAACGGCGAAGGCGAACAGGAAGATGAGATCATCTTACGCCTTTCCGATGCATTTAAAGAAGAAATTCGACGAAACATAATAAGCAGAAACATGGATAATAATACTGCATTTGAGACCGAAATATCTGCCGAAGTGGAAAGAGTTTTCCAGGAAGCCGATCCCGATATTGAGGTCAAAGTCCGTATGCTGAATATCAACTACGGACATAACAAGGAGCTCCTTACAGCATGTAAACCACTCGGAGAATATTCATGGTTTGTGTCACAAATCAGAAAGAACCATGCAGCCAACAATGACACCAAAAACAAAGAAACCTTGGACATTGGCGCTGCCATTGACCAGACAATCGACGAAATGCCGAAAGATTTTATAATCAGAAACTATATCATTGCAAACAGGGCGGAGGTGAAAGAAATGTGCTTAACTGAATATATTGAGACAGAAACTTTGGAAATGATACGTGAGGAAGCACTACAGGAGGGCTTGCTAAAAGGAAAGTTGCTTGCTATCCAAAATTTAATAGACAGTACTGGATGGAATACAGATCAGGTTATGGATATGTTAAAAATTCCCCCGAACCAGCGCGCAATTCTCTATTCGAATCTATCTAAAAATTAAATATCTTGTTGAGGTGAAAATAATG
>CAJUQZ010000061.1:1147-23936 GCA_910588755.1 uncultured Lachnospiraceae bacterium
AAACAAACATTCACCACTGACAAAGAAAGAAAAGCCTGCCAAAAGGTTGCAGAAGCATTTGCCAGTCTGTATGATCAGACGGATATTGTCATAAAAGATGCTGGTATATATGGTTTTGTAAAACTTTACTGCTATGAACCCGGATACGGATTTGATAAAATCACCACTTTTACCAGCAGCAGGGATCTGTTCAACGATTTATGGCAGGAATGGTGGCATGAAAAAGTTTTTGCCCTTGCAGCCGGAACGCCGCTCCTGGAACTTGACTACCCAGATATCCTAAACGCCCTGCCCAAAGAGAAACAAAGAAAAATTATGAGAAAAAAAGCATATTTTAGGAAAAAGAGCCGATAGAACCGCACAATAAACCATGTCAGCAATAAAGGAGACCTTTATGAAAAGAGAAAAATACATCACTGATACAGAATACAGAAAATGCAAAAAAATAGCCTCTGTCTTTTCAATATTGGAAGAAGACGATATTATTTTACTGGATGTGGGAAGATATGGTTTCGTCGCATTATTTTACTATACGCCTCCGCGTGGATTTGACATCGTCAAAACCTTTACTGACAGTCAGGAAATGTTTGATTCTCTATGGGATGCATGGGTTGACTCACAGCTGAT
The DNA here is from genome assembly GCA_910588755.1 of uncultured Lachnospiraceae bacterium. Lineage (GTDB taxonomy): Bacteria > Bacillota > Clostridia > Lachnospirales > Lachnospiraceae > COE1. The sequence goes on from CAJUQZ010000061.1 coordinate 1,775, forward strand.
TCAATACGCAGAAACGATGCGTATGGGCGACATTGATTATGATAAAATTTTCGAAATATTACCTGTAGAAAAACGAACAGAACTTCAAAACCAACAGGAGGTCTTTCTGAAAATGGCAGATTTCAAAGATATTTAACTTTTTTCTGAAACGCAACCGACAGGCGCAGTTCCTGTCGGTCTGGCGCCTCGCCGTGTCCGTCATGAAAGACCAGAATTTCTCGCCAGACCCTGACAGCCCCTACTCCACCAGCTCGATTCCCGTGATGTCTGAATCGATCACCAGCGAATAGTTTGTGTAATATACCACAAATCCCGGCTTGGATCCATTTGGCTTCTTGACATTTTTCTTCTGTGTATAGTCAATCTCCACCTTCTCTTGTCCCCTCGCCTGAGAATAGTGCGCCGCAAGCCTTCCTGCCTCCTCAAATACCCTGTCAGGAAGCTCCTCATTGTCCGCCTTGACCACCACATGCGAACCTGGTATTCCCTTTGTGTGGAACCACCAGTCATTTCCCGTCGCAAATTTAAAGGTCAGCTCCTCATTCTGGTAATTGTTCTTGCCCACATAGATATGGTATCCGTCACTGCTGATATAGTGAAATGGCCTGCTTGTGACCTTCTCACGCTTTGCACTGCCCTTGCGCCTGATGTAACCGCTCTCGATGAGCTCCTCCTTGATCTGCACCAGATCTTCCTCTTTCAGCGCGATATCCAGCGACGTGCTTATCGACTTTAGATGGTCGATCTCCTCCTTGGTCTCCTTCGTGAGCTTCGTCAGCGCCTCATAGGTACGCTTCAGTTTCTGGTATTTGTCAAAATATTTCTTGGCGTTCTCCCCCGCGGACAGTGTTGGATCAAGCGGTATCGTAATCATCTGATCATCGTAATAATTCAACGCCTCCAGCGACTTTGTTCCCGGCGCCACACCATACCCATATGCGTTCAACAGTTCTCCATACACCCTGTATTTCTCACGCTTCTCTGTATCCTGCAGCTGCCTTCGCTGTAAATCGTACTTCTTGACATTCCGCTCCAGTGCCGTCTGCACGATCTTTCGCAGGTCCACAGAGCGCTGCCGGATACGTGTGATCACATTTTTCTCCGCATAGTAATATTCCAGCAGTGCCGAGATGCTCTCAAACACTCTCACCTGCTCCTGCTCGTAGGAGCTAAGCCGTATCGCCGCATACTCGGCTGGCTGGCCGTTCTCATACACGACCTGATAATAAAATTGCTTCTTTAAAATGCACTCCGCAACTCCCTCCATCTCAGAAAGAAGCTTTCCAAGCGCTTCCTCTCCAAGCTCCGTGGAAGGCAGATCCGCATCAATCCCTGCCCTGTAACACAACTCCTGCGCGATACACGGCGATATACCGGTAAAACCCATGTAGATTGCCTTGTAGACTGGCTGGCTCTTTGCCGTCAACACTGCTGCCATCTTCTCCGCCGTGGTAGTCTTATCTACCATGCACTCAAGCAGTTCGGCCTTATCCTGCGTCTTAGGTATAAAATATGCGCGCCCCGGCAAAACCTCCCGCACCGAACTGACCATACCTGAAATATGCTTGATACTATCGATAATCATATCCTTGTCATCGCAGAAAATAATATTACTGTGCTTTCCCATAAGCTCTATAATCAGATATTTCCTGCACAGATCCCCCAGCTCATTCAAATGTTCTAGCTCAAACCGGACAATGCGCTCAAGCCCTGGCTGTGTTACTGACACAATGCGCGCATTCTGCAAATGCTTGCGGAGCAGCATACAGAAATTCGGCGCCGTCATCGGACTTGTCTTGTTCTTTTCCGTCAGATACAGAAGCGGAAGCGACGCATCCGCTGACATCAGCAAACGAACCTGTCCACAGCTCCCTTTGACTGTCAGAATCAACTCATCCTTCTCAGGCTGCGCAATCTTATAAATCCTGTTTCCAATCAGTTTACCCTTTAGTTCATCAACGATCCCCGCGATCGTCACCCCATCAAATGCCATCTCTAATCCCGCCTTATATCCCATTAACAATCAAACAGGGAATACTTTCCCTATTTGCCGTGCCAGGCAATTTCTTACATACCCCTTTGCAATCGAGTAGGGAAGCGTTATCTTTCCCCACCCACTACGCGCCCCATGCGCCGCCTTAGCGGCATATTTCCTCTGCACGGGGCTGCACATAGAGAAAGAACGCGTTCACGCGTTCTCCCCCTCACAGTTCTTACCAGCAAACCGAAAGAACACGTCCTTTGCGTTCTTTCAGGGAACTTAGTAAGACTTTGGCTGTATACTTTACAGCCTTAGTCGCACTTAGTTTCCTATCATCCAGTCATACATTTCCTGGTATTTACTAGCAGACACACCCCACGAATAGTCCACTGCCATCGCTCTGTCCACGATCTTGTTCCACTCGCGTTTCCTGTCGTAAAACACCTGTTCAGCATAGCGGATCGTATGAAACATCTCGTGTGCGTTGTAGTTCGTAAAACTGAAACCTGTCCCCCTGTTTTCATACTCATTGTAAGGCTCCACTGTATCCTTGAGCCCGCCGGTCTCACGCACAATAGGAACCGTGCCATAGCGCAACGACATCAGCTGGCTAAGCCCACAGGGCTCAAACAGCGACGGCATCAGGAACGCATCGCAGGCCGCGTAGATCCTGTGTGACAACTCCTCTGAATAGTAAATGTTTGCAGAGACCTTACCGTGATATTTCCAGTCAAAATGGCGGAACATATTTTCGTAACGCTCCTCACCTGTCCCGAGTACGACAAGCTGCACATCGTCCTTGCTGCACATCTCATCCATAATGTAGGCAACCAGATCCATACCCTTCTGGTCTGTCAGTCTTGACACGATGCCAAGCATCATCTTCTTGTCATTCTCCTCTAGTCCCAGCTGTCTTTGCAGGTCTCTCTTATTCTTCACCTTCTCTTTTCTAAAGTTCGAAGCATTGTAATGATGTACGATAAATTGGTCTGTGTCAGGATTGTACTCATTGTAATCAATACCGTTTACAATTCCGCGCAGGTCATTCTTTCTCGCCGTCAGCAAACCATTGAGCTTCTCACCATAGAAATCTGTCTTGATCTCCTCCGCGTATGTCGCACTCACCGTCGTGATCGCATCGGCATAGGTCAGCCCACCCTTGAGCAGATTGCCGTCCTTGAAATATCCCAACTTGTCAGGTGCGAAATAGGAGCCGTCAAGCCCTGTGATATTCTGGACTGTTTTGATATCATAGATCCCCTGGAACTTGAGATTGTGGATCGTCATGACGGACTTCATTCCCCGGTAAAACTCGCCCTGCGCGAACCGTTCCTTCAGGTAAACCGGTATGATTGCTGTCTGCCAGTCATGACAGTGTACGATATCCGGACGGAAACCTACCACTGGCAGGATTGACAACGCCGCTTTTGAAAAAAATACGAATTTCGTAATCTCGCCAATATGATCGTCACTGTACGGCTTAAAGCCGCCAAACATCTTCTCATTATCAATGAAATAATATGTGATACCGTCGTACTGCGCCTCAAGTACACCTACATACTCGCTCTGTCCCATAAAATCCATGTAAAAATGAGTCCTGTACTGCATCAGTGACTTCATGTGATCTGACATGCACATGTATTTGGGCAAGATCACCCTTGCATCAAAATATCTTTTATCGTAATACTTTGGGAGTGAACCCACCACATCTGCAAGTCCCCCCGTTTTAATAAATGGTACACCCTCTGAAGCCACAAATAAAATATTTTTCATACAATCAAATCCCTTTCCACACTCGATCCAGTGTTCATTCCAGTGCTGCAAATTTCCCGTGCTGTCACAATAAATTTATTATACACCAACCGCCGCCGGAATGTAAAGGAATTTGTCTGATTAAGCCCTGTAATGAAGCCTTATTTTATCTGCGATCAAAGCTATAAACTCAGAATTCGTCGGCTTGCCCTTCCCGATGTTGATTGTATATCCGAAAAGTGAGTCAAGCGTTTCCATCTTTCCCCTGCTCCACGCTACCTCGATTGCATGCCTGATGGCCCGCTCAACGCGGCTTGGTGTTGTCTGGTATTTCTTGGCAATTGACGGATAGAGAATTTTCGTGATCGAGTTTAGCATCTCGATATCCTCCACCGACATCATGATCGCCTCGCGAAGATACTGATACCCCTTGATATGGGCGGGTACTCCGATCTCATGGATCATGTCGGTCACGTCTTTCTCAAGATCATGTACATTTTCCAAGGATCCCGTCTCTGGTCTTTTCTCCGTCTGCTTTCCCATCAGGCTGTTCTCACTGCCAGTGAGCTTCGAACCTGCCGGAACGGTAATCATGATCTGAAATTCTTTGTCTTTCGTCAATAAATCGCTGAGAATTCTGAAAATATTCTCGTTATCCTGCTGTGTCATTACGTTTAACTGCTCCATAGATTTGTCCTCCATTCTCATCTTTGACTGCCAACTGCACCATAATCACGTCTCCCAATCATAATCTGGCCAAAGAATTTATAAACGCTGCTCCCAATTTACGTATACTTACAAATTCTAGCAGGATTTGGCAATGTCCATTATATAAGATTGTCAATTTATCTTGCAACAGTTACTTATCGCACTTTTTGCGCATTAAATACAGCAAATGCCAAAATACCCCATAATCCGTTCAAATCCCTTAAAAATAGCTGTTATTTCTTGTTGAAAGAGCTGAAATTTTTATGTGGATTTTTCGTGTTTTTACATATTTTGGGCGATTTTTGCGCGATTTATTTTTTTCATCTCCTGGTTCATTCTGCGAATATATTCCTTTCTTGACACCTCCTTTGGATTGACATACGCATCTGTTCCTTGTATCCTTTCCCGTATAAATAACGCCTGCTCCTGCAACGCACTGGCTTTAAAATCCGCCACACGCCTGCGGAAAAAGCGCCACGGCCCTCGCTTTCGAATATTTGTTTGAACCTTGCTGCCACCGATCCCCAGTCCTCTTCCCCATGTGATATTGGCGTGCACGCAAAAGTTCTTCAGGACCGCCATCGCCACGCTGGTCTGTTCGCCCTCATACAGCTCTGTATAGAGAATCGCATAAAAACGGCCGCCAATGCTCTCGCCGCCGATCACTGCCTGTTCCACCCTTTCAAGAAACCTTAAAACCTTCGAGGGTACACTGTCCAGATACACGTCAGCCGCCAACACGATTGCATGTGCGTCTTCAAGATATCTGCACACACTGCCCCAGTCCATATCATCCTCAATTTTTACCGAAATCAGTTCTTCCCCCTGTGCGTACTCCTGAATGCCCCCTTGGCACACTGTGTCCGTGGCCGCGGTACAATACCCGCCATCCAGAAATAAAATCATCCCGCCTGTCACCTCCCAATCTGCCCGGTCCAGATGCGTCACCTGTCAAACGATACCATTGAGCTGTCTTAGCTTCTCTACCGTGTCATAAAATACGATTTTGACGCCCCTTGCCTGCAGGGATATGCCGTCTGACACAGACTGAATCCTAGCCGACTGCTCCTCCATCGGTGTGATATGGTCCCCATAAAAACAACACACCATGCCAAATGTATTCCTGTTCTCACTTCTCACCTCATAGTGCGTCTGTCCATGCCGCATCTCCAAAAAAGGGCCAAAATACCGTCTGCACTCCTCTAGCACACCCTGGACAAACGGACTGAATCCACCAAATACACAACGGCTAATCAGCACGAGCTGGCCACAGCTTCCGATCACATCCCTGATGTCCCCGCCCGCACAGCGCCTATCCTCACTTATGACGATATCCTTTTCCTGTAGCCGCATCCCAAGTTCCTGCCATGACTTTTCCTGCAGGTCATGTACGATTACTTTCATCCAAACAAATCTCCGTTCAGTCTCTTAATTCACATAATCATTTTTATTCTACCATATTTTGACAGAATAAAAAAGTTTTTTGTTTATTTTTTTATAAAAAGTATTGACATTTTTTCAGGGAATTAGTATAGTAAAAATGTCGGCTGACAAGTCAGTCGGCATGCCAGATGGCACGTCAGTTGCATGGGGTCTTAGCTCAGCTGGGAGAGCATCTGCCTTACAAGCAGAGGGTCACAGGTTCGAGCCCTGTAGGCCCCATTTTTATACCTTACTCTTTTATGGCGAAGTAGCTCAGTTGGCTAGAGCACGCGGTTCATACCCGCGGTGTCGAGGGTTCGAATCCCCCCTTCGCTATTTTTTTATACCTCTATACAGGCTGCACCAGACGGAACGACTCCTGCCTGGTGCAGCCTTTGTTTCATATCTTTGCGGATAAAAACACCGTCTTGATTACATATTCACTTTTGGCAGTGCCGCAATGCTCCTTGCAAGCTCCTCGTCCGTGGGAACATAGTCCACCATCTCCCCGTCATTGAACTTCTGGTATGCGACCATGTCAAAATATCCGGTTCCGGTCAGACCAAACACGATGTTTTTCTCCTCGCCGGTCTCCTTGCACTTTAGTGCCTCATCGATTGCCACCCTGATCGCATGGCTGCTCTCAGGCGCCGGCAGGATGCCTTCCACTCGCGCAAATGTCTGGGCTGCCTGAAATACCTCTGTCTGCTCCACACTTCTCGCTGATATGATCTTGTCATCATACAGCTGTGACACGATCGAACTCATCCCATGATAGCGCAGTCCGCCGGCATGATTTGCGGATGGAATAAAGCCGCTTCCGAGTGTGTACATCTTCGCCAGCGGACAGATTTTTCCCGTATCGCAGTAGTCATACGCATAGACTCCTCTCGTAAGGCTCGGGCAGGAAGCCGGCTCGACTGCGATGATCTCATAGTCGGCCTCCCCCCGCAGAATCTCCCCGACAAACGGAGAGATCAGCCCGCCTAAGTTGGAGCCGCCACCCGCACAGCCTATGATCATATCCGCCTTGATGCCGTATTTATCCAGCGCAGACTTTGTCTCAAGCCCGATGATCGTCTGATGCAGCAGCACCTGCGACAACACAGAACCCAGCACATAGCGGTATCCCTCCTGGGACGTAGCTGCCTCGACCGCCTCTGAGATGGCACAGCCAAGACTTCCTGTCGTTCCTGGGAACTCCGCGTTGATCTTCCGGCCGACATTGGTGAGCATGGACGGCGACGGTGTCACCTTCGCGCCGTAGGTCCGCATCACCTCGCGCCGAAACGGCTTCTGCTCATAGGAGCATTTGACCATATATACTTTGCAGTCCAGTCCAAAATAGGAACACGCCATGGAAAGGGCCGTTCCCCACTGGCCGGCTCCGGTCTCAGTGGTCACGCCTTTGAGTCCCTGTTTCTTTGCATAGTAGGCCTGGGCAATGGCGGAGTTCAGCTTGTGGCTGCCGCTGGTGTTATTGCCCTCGAATTTGTAATAGATCTTCGCAGGCGTCTGAAGCTTCTCCTCCAGACAGTAGGCGCGGACCAGCGGAGACGGACGGTACATCTTATAGAAATCACGAATCTCCGTGGGAATATCGAAATAAGCCGTCTCATCATCCAGTTCCTGCTTCGCCAGCTCCCTGCAGAAGATGCTCGAAAGCTCCTCCACCGTGATCGGCTTCATCGTCGCCGGATTCAAGATTGGCGCGGGCTTGTTCTTCATATCCGCCCTCACGTTGTACCACTGCCTGGGCATCTCATTCTCTTCCAGATAAATTTTGTATGGTATTTTGTCACTCATGTTCAGATCTCTCTTTCTTTTCTTGATTTATTTTATGCATACCTCATGATTATACACTTTATCATCGCAAAAGTAAAGGTTTGCAGCATTTACTGCCTCAAGGACTCCTCCTGAATCCGGTCAAACTCCGCCATGCACGCGTCAACCGATGCGCCGTTAAGCAGCATGCGCACGATAAGACAGGTATTTCCCCACTGTTCCACCTTCATCGACGCGTTTGAGCCAAGGACAAACACATTCTCGTTGATCCGGTCGTTGAGCGGCTTGAGCGCGGGAATGCAGTCCACCTCGATATTTTTTGACGGGGAAATCACCTTATTGGTCTCTGTGTAAACCTGAAGCGCCTCGTCAGAAACCATGATGTCCAGCATCGCCATCGCGTCCTCAGCGTGCTTTGCATTGCTTCCAACTGCAAACCCGGTTATGGGCATGACCGGCATCTGTCCCCTGTTGCTTGGAAAGCCGATGACCAGCATGTTAAAATCCGGGTTTCCGTAAGCGGTCTCGGTGTTTGCAGCCCCCCAGTATGCCATGACAATCGGTGTCTTCTGCGCCAGGAAATCAGCGCCCTCACCCTCAATCGCCTCACTGACATACGCCTTCTTCGCATCAATATAGCCCTGATCGATCATCTCCTGCAAAAACGCAAAGCCAGGGCGCATGTAATCGCTGTATTTTTTCTCGCCGCTGTTGAGGGCTGCAATCTCCGCCTCCGTGTTTCCGCCGTTGTACAGATCCGCATACGCCTGCGCGAGCACAAAGGTTTCGAGCCACCAGCGGTTTGCGCCGACCGGCGTCTCTATCCCGTTCTCCTTAAACACCCTGCAGCACGCCAAAAACTCTTCCGGCGTATCCGGCAGCTCCAGCCCATACTGGTCAAACATATCCTTATTGATGAACAAACCGTACACGACAACCTCCTGCGGTATCGCTACCAGCTTTCCATCCACGACATTTGCCGTCTTTACCACATCACGCAGGTTCTTTGCGCTGTCAAGTCCCGACAGGTCCATCAGCTTTCCCTCCATAGCCAGCGTCCGGATGGTATCGGGATTGAGCAGGTACAGGTCATCCATATCATTGCGTGCCCTGTCAAGCGCCACGTCGTCATACGTTTTGTCCTGATAATCTTCCGCCGTGTACGTGATGTATTCCATCGTCACGCCAAGCCGCTCCTCCGCCATAATAACGGTCTTCTCCGACGCGCTTCTTGCCACGTTCTCAGCGTCAGGCTTCATCTTCTCCATCGGACTGTAGAGGACCACTGTCCGCTTATCCTCCTTCTCAAAAGTCATCAGCCTGCTGTCCTGTTTGTTCCCGCCACATGCACTGAACATGAGTACTGCTATTCCTGTCAGGCAAAACGCTGCCATTTTCTTAATCTGTTCTCTCACTCTATTTCATTATTCCTTTCCAATCATCCATGTCACACTGTGATCCCACGAAGTTTTTGATAATCTGTTTTGATCAAACTTCCAGAGTTTTTGCAGTATAAGAGTCTTGTGATAACATCTTATGATTTTTGTTCCAAAACACACTGCGCTATCGCTTTTTTTAACAACGCCACATCAATCGGCTTTGCCAGATGAACATTCATTCCTGCATCGAGCACCTCTTTCTCGTCCTCCGCAAACGCGTTCGCTGTCATGGCGATAATCGGTATCGTCCCTGCGTCCTGGCGCGCCAGCGCCCTGATCGCTCTCGTCGCAGCGTAACCGTTCATAACAGGCATTTGAACATCCATCAATATCGCGTCAAATTCCCCCTGTGCGGCCTGTTCAAAGCGCTCCACCACCAGCTGCCCGTTCTCGACAATCTCACAGTCGGCCCCCTCGATCAACAGGATTTCCTTTAAGATCTCGGCATTGATCTCATTGTCCTCCGCCGCCAGGAAATGCAGCCCTTCCAGACTGTGTATACCCTCGTTTTGTGTGATGTCCTTGCCGCCCTGCACAGCCCGCAGCTCCAGAACCTTCTCCTGAACCGCAGACACAAAAAACGGTTTCGCAAGCAGGCCCGTATTTGGCAATCGGAGTGCCTCCTCTGTATCTTTCGCCTCATAGTCTGCCAGAAACAGCATGAGCACCGTATCTGGCAGAAGTGCCTGCAGTTCCTTTATCTTCTGGATTCCCTCTGTCTCAACAATGTTCCAGTCAACCAGAATCAGCTGATAACACACCGTCTGCCCGCGATTCAGCAACCGCAACGCCTCCTTTGCGGTCAGGACCGTGTCTGTCACAACGCCGGAATCTTTCATCAATAACTGAATATTTTCACAGACCTCCTGTTCCCCGTCCACTGCCAGAATCCGCGAAATACCGCTGTCCTCCCAGAATTTTTTATAGGCATGTTCCTCTGGTATCCGCAGCTCCAGCTCAACGCGAAAGAGTGTTCCCTTATTGACCTCGCTCGACACATCGATCGTTCCGCCCATCAGCTCCACGATGTTTTTGGTAATCGCCATGCCAAGCCCTGTGCCCTGCACCTTGTTCGTCGTGCTGTTCTCCGCCCTCGTGAACGCGTCAAACACCACCTTGAGGTACTCTGGCGTCATTCCGTACCCGTCATCCTGTACTTCGATCCGAAGCCGCTCGTACTGTGGACTGCGCTGTTTCCTGCCAATGATGCGGAACCAGATATTCCCACCCTCCTGTGTGTATTTGACTGCGTTGGAGAGAAGATTCATCAGAATCTGGTTGATTCTCGTCTCATCCCCCAGCAGATACTCATGTATTACATTGGCGACTTCTACATGAAACTTCTGGTGTCTTGCCACCGCCATCGGACGAATGATCGCGTCCACGGAGGACACCAGATCATTCAGTGTAAACTCCTCGACTGAGAGCACCACCTTGCCGCTTTCAATCTTTGAGACATCAAGAATATCATTGATCAGACTAAGCAGGTGCTGCCCTGACGCCATAATTTTCTTTGTGTATTCCCGCACTTTTTCCGGATTGTCCGCATCCTTTGCCAGCAGCGTCGTAAAGCCAATCACCGCATTCATCGGCGTGCGGATATCATGCGACATGTTTGACAGGAACATAGTCTTGGAATTACTCGCAATCTGCGCCGCCTGCAACGCTTCGGCCAGCTGTTTGTTGTACAGCTCACGCTCCTTCTCGCGCTCTTCCCTGAGCCTGTTCTGCTGCCGCTGGTTCAGATAGTAGATCCCACAACACAGGAAAAATGCCGTCAGCATCACCGCAACAACGATAAAGATATTCTGGTTTACCGTGTCTCCCTCCTGCTGGATCGCCTCGATCGGCACATACCCGATCAGATACAGCGTTCCCTCATTCACGGACCACATGTAGATCAGCGAATTTTTGCCGCGGATATCGTGGTTGAACATAATGCTTTTCCCATTTTGGACGCTCGCAGTCATCTCCTCTAAAAGCCCCTCGTCCAGAATATCATTTGCATGGAAAAAATCCTCCAGGTTCAGATGCCCCGCGCTGCGCTCTCCCATCCCTTTTGGTTTGAGCACCAGCCGCTCACTCTGAGCGTCCATGATATAGAGCATCGCCCGCTTGTTGTAGAATCCATCGGGCAGGGATTTGTCCAGCGAGTCATAGATATATTCAATATAGAGCGATGCAATCTCCTTTCCATCACGCTTAACAGGGCACTTTAGAGTGTACGCCCATGTCCCCATAAAATTCACATAAGACTCGGAAACGGCCAGTCCGTCCACAGTTCCTCCCGCCGAGAAATCAAGCCCCTCCTCCGAAAAAGCCTCACCCAAGTTGGACACACCCACCGTCTGGCCATCCAGAATCAATGATATTTTGACCATTGTTGAATTCTTTTGATACGTCTGGATATATTTCATAGGATCTGGTGCCTGCGCGACCTCCTGCGCCATCAACTGCTGAAACTCCGCCTCCTTGTTGAGCACAGCCTCGATTGTACTCTCAATCAGATCCAGATTCTCGCTGAGATTCTGGATTGCCGATGCCTCCATCTCCTCCGAAATCTTTTTCGCAACAGAAAACACAACAGCGCCCAGTATACAGAAAACGATTATGATAGAGAGCAGCAGCGAGATGCCTTTGTCTTCCCTTCGTCTGTATTGTCCCTTTTTCTGTTTCCTGTCCTGTATCTTATTTTCTTCATGACCGATCCCCATTTCTTATTCTTCCCCATTTCCGATCCCATCCGTCTGGAAGCCGTGAAAAGGGAATCTCCTCACCAGCCCCCCTAAATATACGATTGCAAGATTATTATACGCGCATTTGTATTTTTATGTCAATAAAGTTCGATTTTTTACCCCTTTATACAGTCGAACTGGAGTTTTGTTATTCGCTCCGTTCCAGTAGAAAACAGGCAGGGAATGACGCTCTTTCGTTCCCTGCCCGTTTTCTATGCACAGGTCTGCGTCTCCGATACAGAACTGTCAGAGTGCACTGATCCTGTCAAACTTATTGTGTAGTTCCGTAGCAACCTGTCCTATCATCGTAGCGGACGCTGCAATCTCCTCTGTGCTCGCCGCCAGATTTGTGATCCGCTCATTTACATTGTCCACAACCTTCATCAGATTTTCCGAGCTCTCCATCAGCCTCGTCATCGCCGCCACGATCTGATCCTTATTCTTGCTGCTGTCGTCAGCCGCGCCCCTGCTGACATCGCTTAAAGTCTTGATCTCCTGCGCAACCACCGCAAATCCTTTTCCGACCTCACCAGCCCTTGCCGCCTCTATGGAAGCGTTGAGCGACAGCAGGTTTGTCTTTGCCGCAACCTTGGTAATATTCTCATTATTGCCGCCAAGCTGGTCTAACAGCTCGTGAATCTCGCCAAAGGACTTCTTCATCTCGTCGCAGAAATCAACAACCTCCACCATCGCCATGCTGATGTTGGTGCTCTCCTCCGCATTGTTGTTGTTTCCGTCAATCATCTCGTCAATGGACGCATTAAGCGTCGTAAACTCACCGTTCGCCTCCATAACCATCTCGCTGATCGTCTCGTTCTTCTGCGCCATCTCCGCGTTCTTGGCCTCCACCTCAAACGAGATCTCCTGTATGCGCTCCTTCTCCTCCTCCGCCACATTCTTAATGTAATGGACGCAGCTGTTCTTGTCATTGCAGCCGTTGAAAATAGCGGTCGCCATCTCCGTACAGGTATCATAGCCGCAGGCGCTGCAGTTAATATGCTGCTGTACGGTGTTGGTCTTGTTCATATCCGTAAAAATGGCAATAAGCTCTGGCTGGCTTGGCTTTTGTACCTCATTTCCCCTTGATTTATCGGTGTACTCGCGCATAAAATCATTCAGATTCAGGCGCGCAAACTGCCTGTTGAGGCTTCTAAGCCGCTGCGCGGGTGTCGCCTTTCTCGCCCATGCACTGCTCTTTCTGTTGGATTTGCTCGCCTCCTTGATCGCCTGCAGCTCATAGAGAATATCATCGGTCCTGGTCTTTTCCTCCTCCACACCAGTGCCGTAGATACAACCCTGCGCACAGTTGAGCGCATCAACCATAAAAGGAAGCCGCCTGCCTCCCAGAACCCGGTTTTTGTAATCCTCTAAGAAATCATACGCGTGCTTCTCCCCCTCAACCTGGCGTATAAACACTTCCTCGCCACAAAACCAGTATACATTCTCCTTGAGGCCGCCGGGCATGGGATAGATGGAACCCAGTCCATACTCGATCTCGTTTGGCGCGGGCTCCGCCTTGATATTGTGCTGCTTTGCGTACTTTGCCAGATGGTCAAAAGTCACATTATAGCTCACATAGCCCTTATTTTTCGGATCGCTGATCTCGTCCTTCTTGGCGATACATGGGCTGATAAAAGCAAGCTTGTCTGTGATGCCTAAGTATTTTTTCGCATAGATCGCCGCGCACATGAGCGGGCTCTGCACTGGCACGAGCTTTGGTATCAGCTCTGGTATGTAATGTTCAATGTAATTGACAATTGCGGGACATGGCTGGGAGATTCCCCCGTGAAAATTGTGTTCCGTGATATATTTGATATACCCCCAGGTCGTAATATCCGCCCCAAAACTTACGCTTATGATACGGTTTACACCCAGTTTCTTTAATCCTCCAAGTATCTGACGGTACTCATTCGGATAGTTCGCCGCAAATGCAGGCGCCCACAGGACGGACAGCTTTTCCCCCTTTGAGAGCGCTTCAAAAAAAGCCTCCGTGTCGTCCACAAACTCCCTCGCATTGTGTTCACACGCATCGAAGCAGGCGCCGCACGCGATACATTTCTCGCCGTCCACCTCGATGCGCTGGAGTCCTGCTTCTGTCTTGACAGCCCGGTTGGCAACAATCACCGGACAGGCTGAGATACACTTGTTGCAGCCGATACATTTGTCATTTGTAAAAACCAATCCACTCTGATTCCCGTACATTGTGTACACATCCTCTCTTGTTAATATATTAACATATCGTTATTTTAACATAAAATTTTGTCTGCGTACACAATTCTTACTATTTTTTCGCTTTAAAATATATTTTTTTGTAACTTTTATACAATCGTTCTTTTCTTCGATTATTCAAAATAGCACTTTCCAATATCAGCGTTTTGCATAAAGATGCATTTCTGAATATCTTTCAGAAATACATCAGCTGCAGCATCCTTCCCAGACAGATCTCACAACCTGGCAATGTTCTGAGAATAGTATATTTGCATGAAAAAGATAACATCAATTGATATATTTTACCTCACATTCTCTCCGGCGCCGAGAAGCCAAGCAAATCGATCGCAGTCTCGAGCACGTCCCTTGTGAGCATAAGCAACGCAATCCAGCCGGCCTTTTTGGATTCGTCCTCCTCCGCTAGAATCTTCGTCTCGTGATAAAAATGATTGAACGCATTGGCGAGTTCGTAGATATAGGCACAGATTTTGTGCGGCGCATACTCCTCACAAGCCGCCTCAACACTTGCATTGTACTTTGCAAGTGCCATCATCAGCTGCTTCTCACTGTCGTTTACAGGCGCCTTGATTCCATTTTGCACGGACGCCACATCCCCGCCATTCTCGGCATATTTTGCGAGAATTGATTTGATGCGCACGATTGTATAGAGAATGTATGGACCTGTGTCCCCCTCAGACGATGTAAAGCGATCAATGTCAAAGATATAATCCTTGCTGGCCTGATTGGACAAATCGCCATATTTCAGCGCGGCAAGACCTACCACCTGCGCGGTCGCAGCCGCCTCCTCATCTGTCGTTTCCCGGCTCTCCTTGATCTTATATAACATCTCGTTATTAATCTCTTTGATCAGGCTTTCAAGGCGCATCACACCGCCCTCACGTGTCTTAAACGGCTTTCCGTCCTTTCCATTCATCGTACCAAAGCCAAGAAACTTCAATTCTGTGTCCTCCTGCACGAGCCTTGTCTTGCGCGCACAGCGGAAAACCTGCTCAAAATAGAGCTCCTGACGCTTGTCCACCACATAAATCATCCTGTCTGGCTGCTCCACCTCCATACGCATCTGGATCGTCGCAAGGTCTGTTGTATTGTAGAGCGCTGCCCCGTCAGATTTTAATATCATACATGGCGGAACCTCTTTCGTGTCAGTCTCTTCCCTCACATCAACGACAAGCGCGCCCTCACTGAAATAGGCATAACCGCCCTCCTTCATCGCATCGACCATCTGCGGTATCCGGTCATGCACTGCGGACTCCCCGTTCCACAGGTCAAAATCGACATTGAGTCTCTCATAATTCTGCTTTAAATCCGCAACAGACACCGCTATAATATGGTTCCATAGCGCACGGTATCCGCGCACACCGCTCTGCAGCTTATACGTGCATGCCATCGCGTCAGCCTTGTACGACTCATCCTCCTTGGCGCGCTTGCTCGCAAACGGATAAATCTCCTCAAGCTCCACAATCGTAAAAGGCGGTTCTGCTGGATACTCCCCTGTGAAAGCCTCATCAAAATATACCAGCTCTGGCCTTCTGGCCTTGAGTTCATTCATGATCAATCCCATTGGCTGTCCCCAGTCACCCAAATGGATATCGCCAACCACTTGATGCCCCATATAACGGGCGATACGCTTTACACTCTCCCCGATGATTGCGGAGCGCAGATGTCCCACGTGCAGCGGTTTTGCAACGTTTGGCCCACCATAGTCAATCACGATTTTTGCCGGATTTTGAACTTCTTCTAGTCCGTATTTTTTGTCCGCGCGCATGTTTTTAATATACTCACCGACAAATTCATTTCTCAAAGTCAGGTTCAGAAAACCAGGCGCGACAGCCTCTGCCCGCTCAAATACACTGCTGTCTGAAAGCCTTGCAGCAACGTCATTTGCAATCATAATGGGTGCCTTTTTGTACTGCTTTGCGCCTGCCATCGCACCGTTACACTGGTACTCACACAGATCTGGCCTATTTGAGAGCGTGACCTTGCCAAGCTCACGCGCATACCCTGCCTGCTCGAATGCATTTTTCATTTCATCTGATATCAGGTCTATTATTTTCTTCATTGTTACCTCCATTGACTGCCCTAACAGTAATACGTAATCTCTCCAAACGTATCATACCGCCAGCCTGCCATTTGCAAACTACACTCTCGAATAGACACACCCGCAATAATTCTGCCGGTACAGTCCGTACTCCGCCGACAACTCGATCGAGCGCTTATAGCCATTTTTCTTCTTGAAATCACTTGGCAACCAGGGAATCTGGTATTCCTCCGCCAAGTGCTCGCCAATCTCATTTAATTTCGCTGCGTTTTTGAGCGGACTGATCGTGAGTGTCGTCGCAAAATAATCCTGCCCAAAACGCTTTGCAAGCTCCGCCGTTTTTCTAAGCCTAAGCTCATAGCAGGCAAAACAGCGCTCGCCGCCTTCTGGGCACTGTTCCAATCCCTTTGCAATTCCATAAAAAGCCTCTGGCTCATAATCCCCTTCTATGACAGCGATCGGGTATCCGCTTTCGGTCAGTTGGTTATATGCTCTTATCAGACGTTTCTGTTCTGCCACACGTTTCTGGTATTCCGCCTCCATCGAGATATTTGGATTGTAGTAGAACACGGTTATCTCAAAATACCGCCGCAGATACTCGAGCACATAGCTGCTGCACGGCGCACAGCAGCTATGCAGCATAAGGCGTAGGGGAACAACTGTAATCTGTCCGAGAATTTTATCCAGCTCTTTTTGATAATTTCTTGCGTTTGTTGCCATATATCCTCTCTTTATTACATCACAGGTCTGCGATATTCACCAGCGTCAGCGGACTGTCATTTTTGCTCTCTAGGCTTGTCGCCAGCGCCTTTGCCGTATCCAGCGCTGTGATGCAGTTGACGCCGGTCTCAATCGAAACCCTTCTGATCAGGAATCCGTCTCTCGATTTGTCACGCCCCTGCGTTGGTGTGTCGATCACGAGGTCAATCTTATGTCCGAGAATCAGGTCCATGACAGTCGGTGATTCCTGCTGTATCTTATTGACCTTTTTTGCGCTGACACCCGCGTCATTCAGCGCTTTTGCTGTACTGCGCGTCGCATAGATCGTATATCCGAGCTTCTCGAAGCGCCTTCCAATCTCGATTGCCTCACCCTTGTCCGCGTCCTTCACGGTGATAATCATGCGTTTGTGCTTTGGCAGGTCAATTCCCGCTCCTAAAAACGCCTTATACAGCGCCTCGTTAAAGGTCTTTGCGATACCAAGGCACTCCCCTGTCGATTTCATCTCCGGGCCAAGGCTGATCTCGGCTCCCCTGATCTTCTCGAAAGAAAACACCGGCATCTTGACCGCGACATAGTCTGCTTCCTTCTGCAATCCGGGCTCATACCCAAGCTCCCGGATCGTCTTTCCGATAATTACCTCCGTGGCAAGATCCACAATGGGAATCCCTGTCACCTTACTGATATACGGAACCGTTCTCGAGGACCGTGGATTCACTTCAATCACAAACACTTCCTCCCCGACAGCGATGAACTGGATATTGATTAGTCCCTTCACATGCAGCGCCTTTGCAAGCCTTCTCGTGTACTCCGCAATCGTCTCCTTCACCTTACTGGTAATTGTGTGTGCCGGATAGACAGAAATCGAGTCGCCAGAGTGAACTCCTGTTCTCTCAATATGTTCCATAATACCCGGAATCAAGATATCTGTACCGTCACAGACAGCGTCCACCTCCAGCTCCTTTCCCTGCAGATACTTGTCAACAAGAATCGGGTGATCCTGCGCGATGCGGTTGATAATCTCCATAAACTCCTCGATCTCCGCGTCGGAAATCGCAATCTGCATCCCTTGTCCTCCAAGTACATAGGACGGCCTGACAAGCACCGGATACCCCAGGCGGTTTGCAACCTCCTTGGCCTCTCTGGCTGTGTAAACCGTGCCACCGGCAGCACGCGGGATCTGCGTCTGTTCAAGAATCCTGTCAAAGAGCTCCCTGTCCTCCGCAGCATCAACGTCCTCCGCCTTTGTCCCAAGGATCGGAACGCCCATTTTCATCAAGCTCTCTGTGAGCTTGATCGCGGTCTGTCCGCCAAACTGCACAACCGCCCCGTCTGGCTTCTCAATATTGACAATATTCTCCACGTCCTCCGGCGTGAGCGGCTCAAAATAAAGCTTGTCCGCAATGTCAAAATCAGTACTCACTGTCTCTGGATTATTGTTGACGATAACCGTCTCGTACCCCGCCTTTGAGAATGCCCATGTCGCATGTACCGAACAGTAGTCAAACTCAATTCCCTGTCCGATACGGATTGGCCCCGAACCGAGCACAAGCACCTTTTTGGGTGGATTTGTCTCCACAGCCTCATTTATGCCATCAAAGCAGGAATAGTAGTATGGTGTGCTTGCCTCGAACTCCGCCGCACAGGTGTCAACCATCTTAAAAGCTGCTGTGATCTGATTGTCATAGCGCAGCTTTTTGATCTCCTGCTCATCCTTTCCTGTCAGTCTGGCGATCACAGTATCCGGAAATTCCATTCTTTTTGCTTCCCGCAGGCGTTCCACTGTGAGCGGCTGCGTCTCCAGCGCATGTTCCATCTCCACAAGGATAGCAAGCTTGTCTATAAACCATCTGTCAATCCTGGTGATATCATAGATCGTATCATAGTCAATCCCTTTTCTGAGCGCCTCCGCAATCACATAGATTCTCTGATCATCCACCTTCTCCATACGTCTTAGCAAAGCATCCTTGTCAAGCGCGGAAAAATCATAGCTTCTCAGGCAATCCACGTGCTGCTCCAATGAGCGGATCGCCTTCATCAGCGCGCCCTCAAAATTCGTACAGATGCTCATGACCTCGCCTGTTGCCTTCATCTGTGTGGTGAGCGTTCTCTTTGCCGTGATGAACTTGTCAAACGGAAGCCTTGGCATCTTTACGACGCAGTAATCCAGCGCTGGTTCAAAGCTCGCATAGGTCTTGCCTGTGATCGCATTTTTAATCTCGTCCAGTGTATAGCCAAGCGCGATCTTTGCCGCAACCTTCGCAATCGGATAGCCTGTTGCCTTGGAAGCCAGCGCAGAGGAGCGGCTCACACGCGGATTCACCTCAATCACACAGTACTCAAAACTTGTCGGGTGCAGTGCGAACTGGACATTACAGCCGCCTGTAATATTGAGCTCTGAGATGATATTCAACGCCGAGGTCCGCAACATCTGGTACTCTTTATCGCTCAAAGTCTGTGAGGGCGCCACGACGATGCTGTCACCGGTGTGCACCCCGACTGGGTCGATATTTTCCATATTACAGACTGTGATGCAATTGCCAGCGCTGTCGCGCATCACCTCATACTCAATTTCTTTCCAGCCTGCGATACAGCGCTCGACGAGAACCTGTCCCACACGCGAGAGGCGCAGGCCATTTTCAAGGATCTCTTCCAATTCCATCTGGTTGTGCGCGATGCCGCCACCGCTGCCGCCTAAAGTGTACGCGGGGCGGAGCACCACCGGATACCCGATTGTATGCGTGAACGCCACACCGTCCTCTACATTTTCCACGACCTTCGACGCTGCACAGGGTTCCCCGATTTTCTCCATCGTGTCCTTAAACTCCTGCCGATCCTCCGCCTTTCTGATTGTCGCCGCCGTCGTGCCCAAAAGCTTCACGCTATGGGAAGCCAGAAACCCGCTCTCCTCAAGCTCCATGCCAAGATTCAGCCCCGCCTGGCCGCCCAGCGTTGGAAGGATAGAGTCAGGCCTTTCCTTTTCTATAATCTGCTCTACTACTTTTGCGGTCAAGGGCTCAATGTACACCTTGTCCGCAATATCCCTGTCTGTCATGATCGTGGCAGGGTTCGAGTTTACCAGCACGACCTCGACGCCTTCCTCCTTTAAGGAGCGGCACGCCTGGGTGCCTGCATAGTCAAACTCTGCAGCCTGTCCGATGACAATAGGGCCCGACCCGATCACCAGTACTTTTTTCACATTTGGATTCTTTGGCATTATCTTCCCACCTCCGTCTTTGCACGGTCCATCATATCAATAAATCTGTCAAACAGATAGCCGGAATCCTGCGGACCGCAGCACGCTTCCGGATGAAACTGGACCGTGAAAATATTTTTTCCCGTGTAATCAAGTCCTTCATTGGTCCCGTCATTGACGTTGACAAAAGCGGGTGTCGCAACTTTCGGGTCAAGCTTATCCGTGTCTACAACATAGCCGTGGTTCTGCGAGGAGATATAGACCCTCCCTGTGGCGAGATCCTTGACCGGATGGTTGCCCCCACGGTGCCCGTATTTCATCTTGTAGGTATCAGCCCCTGTGGCAAGCGCCATGAGCTGATGTCCTAGGCAAATCGCAAAGATCGGGATATCCGTATCATAAAGCCTCTTTAGCTCCGCGATGATTCCGGTGCACTCCTTGGGATCTCCCGGACCGTTGGAGAGCATGATGCCATCTGGGACTGCTGCGATGATCTCTGACGCTGGCGTCGATGCCGGATAGACCGTGACATCGCAGCCCCTCTCCCTGAGGGAGTGCGCGATATTGTCCTTCATGCCAAAGTCAAGGAGTGCCACACGCCTGCCAGCGCCATTTAATTTTCTGACAAGCGACGGCTTTCGCTCGCGCTTTCCCGCCTCGTAATCCTCCGGCACAAACTTTGCACACCCAGACAAGACACCATTCTCCGAGAGCTCCTTAGAACCCTTCAATTCATACTTCTCTTTGCAGGTGACTTTCTCGACTACCTTACCCGTCGTGTAAGCTTTTAATCTGGGAATCACCTCGTCAAGGCAGTACTGTGCGTCCGTTGTAATCATGCCGTTCATTGTACCCTTCTCGCGCAGAATCTTTGTGAGCGCCCTGGTGTCAATCCCTGCAATACCTGGCACACCGTTTTCTAGCAGAAACTGCTGAATGGAAAAATCCGCCCTGAAGTTGCTGTAATTCCTGGACAGCTCCCTGACGATAAACCCGTCAGGCCATGCCTTTTTGGACTCCATATCATCCTTACAGATACCGTAATTCCCAATTAGCGGATATGTCATGCACACCGCCTGCCCTGCATAGGACGGATCTGTGAGCACCTCAAGATACCCCGCCATAGAGGTGTTAAATACAATCTCGCTGATAACCTCCCTGTCCGCACCGATCTTAGTCCCCTCAAATACCGTGCCGTCCTCCAAAATCAAAAATGCCCTCATCTCATCACCTGTGCTTTCTTTGGGGCATCTATGGTTAAATGCCCTGATAATCGCTTCATTATATCACAAGAAATTATGTCCATCAAGAAATATATGCATTCGTTTTTCTGCAAACTGCATATTAAGTTACTGCTCACTCCGTTCTAGTAGCAGGGAAAAATTCTTACATCATTCCCCTTAACTGTGCAAACAAGTCAAGGTCACTCTGTGAGATTTTCATGTTCGTATTGTACTCCTTCCCGTCTGGGCTTGTGACCTTCACCTCGATAATCGTGCCATCCGTCATGGCCTCGCGCCCCACTGCCTGAATAAACGGGACAAACTTGGGGTGGTTTCTTGTAAATGTGTCCCACGCCCCCTTAAATTTCATAATCGCTGAAAAATCCATCATACTATTTTTCCTCCTGTTTTTATTTTTACAGTTGCTTTACATTTTTCTACGGTTACAGTAAAAAAGCATCACATGCAGTGATACTTTTTTCATATGTACTATGACAGTGTATTATACCAGGTAATGAAAACTGTTCTCCTCCAGCTCCTGCATTGCCAATGCCGCCTTCGCCTCCTCGGCCTGCAGCTTGTTGATATGGAAGGAATACTTCATCCGACTCTCAAAATGACCCTTTTTCATTTCTCGCACTTTATCGACCTTGATCAAATAAGAGATGCCTTTTTTTAAAAAAGCCTTCTCGATCGCCTTTTTTACTGTCTCATCATACGTCTCTGCAAAAGCGGTCTCCCGCCCCTGTCTCTTCTCTGCCATAAGAATTCACATCCTCTTTGCTGCCATCCTGCACCTGACCACCATCTGTTTCTATTATACTATAGTATAGACTGATTTGCCCAAAATGTACAGTTGACATATTTACTAATAAATTTCTTTTTCTTATCAAAAATTTCGTAACAGTTCAGCCTTTCGGCTGACCTAACGGGC
>CAJUQZ010000062.1:0-8852 GCA_910588755.1 uncultured Lachnospiraceae bacterium
TAACTATATGGTTTTCAGCCATCATTACGGTACAACGGTGAATAATTCAGGTTAAGTAATACAGATATTGTCCGATATATAGTATGTGAGTGAGGAAATGCAAGACAACTCACAGAACCGGTAAAACTTTAGGTTGATGCCGAGATGGGATTTAAAGCAATTTCCGGGGAATATAAAAATTGAATAAGGTAAAAAAAGTGTAACAAAAACGGGCGAAGGGAGTCGCCTATGCCGTCGCAGGTGAGGAGTCACATGCGGCTATTACAAGGAGGTAATATTATGGTAGTACAGCACAATCTTAGAGCAATGAACGCAAACAGAATGTTAGGAATCACAACTGGTACATTATCAAAGTCTTCAGAGAAGCTTTCTTCTGGTTACAAGATCAACCGTGCAGCAGACGATGCAGCAGGGCTTGCGATCTCAGAGAAGATGAGAAAGCAGATCAGAGGTCTGACACAGGCTTCCTCAAATGCAGAGGACGGTATCAGCGCGGTGCAGACAGCAGAAGGCGCATTGACAGAAGTGCATGATATGTTACAGAGAATGAATGAACTTGCAGTGAAGGCAGCGAACGGCACAAACGCATTGTCAGACCGTCAGACCATTCAGGATGAGGTTGACCAGCTCCTTACTGAAATCGATAGAGTAGCAGAGACAACCAAGTTTAATGAGATCTATCTCCTCAAGGGTGATGCAGACCGCGTGACAAAGTATCTCGCAGCGAAGGATGCAGGACTTGAGGGTTCGATCGCACAGAGCGCTACGAAGGCATCTTTCACGATGGATAAGTTAAAGCTTGGTGATAGTGTAAAGATTGCAGGGAAAGAGTATCGGATAGGTGCAGCTTATGATCCTGATGACCCAACAGCTGGGATTAAGGCAATTCAGAATGCAATCACAGCATCTATAACGAATGGTAAACAAGCAACATATCCTGGGGATAACAGTGCGGATGCAGATGCGATGGCAGGGGTATATATTGATTTGGATGGAATACAATATACAGTTGTTAAGAATGCGTCGGAGGAGAATACTGATAAGAATATTTTAACCCTTTCGAGTATTTTAAATAAGGTAGAGGTAGGAAGTACAGTCAAGTATAACGGAAATATATATCATGCGATGATTGATGAGGATAAGGATGAAAATGGTGATAATGCTCCTAATGGAATAGATGATGCAGATGCATCATATATTACAGAGCTTCAAGCGTATAAGATGATTAGACAGGAGCTTGGACTTGCGAACAACGTTGGAGCGAACAAGGAGAACTCAGATGTTAATGTTGAGATTACAGATAATGATGGCAACGTGGTTGATATAACTGCTGCCGATGCAGACCTTACAGCTCTTACGGGCGACAAGATCATCTTCTCCTTCGACAAAGGCCAGTACACCGCACAGGAAACATTGAACTTCAGCATTCATGCAGGCGCAGACGCAGACATGAACAACAAGATTGGCATATCAATTGATGCACTTGATACCAAGGGATTAGGCATCGATGGTCTGAATGTAAAGGACTCCACCGGGTCAGCGGCTACATACGCAATTGACTCCATCGCGGAGGCAATCGAGCATGTGTCAAGGCAGCGCTCGGCAATCGGAGCGGTCCAGAACCGTTTAGAGCATACCATTAACAACTTGGATAATATCGTAGAGAACACGACAGCAGCTGAGTCAACAATCCGCGATACAGATATGGCTACAGAGATGGTGAAATACTCCAATGCAAACATCCTCCAGCAGGCAGGTCAGTCCATGCTGGCACAGTCCAACCAGGCAAACCAGGGTGTACTTAGCTTATTGCAGTAATCACCACCAATTCCGCAGGACGGCAGCGTTCTATAAGCTACCACGGCAAACCAAAGGAGCTTCCAGAGATTTCTGGGAGCTTCTTTTTTCTCTTTGGTTGGGTAATAATCAGGAATGGATATCCGGCAGGCCAGAAAATGCGGGATTATGTCAGGTGCAACTATATGAGCAAAAAGGTTGATGTCGCATTGGACCGGCATAAGGTGGCGGCATGTATGATGTATGCGGTTCTAAAGGCAAAGCCGTTGATGGTTTCTCGGAAAACTCCAGGATTGGACGAAAAGCTGCTTTTGGCAAATGAATACCTGGCGCTGTATGCAGCCTTAAATATTTTGGTTATGTATAAGATGAATCAGTATCAGTTAAGAGAAGGGGAATATGAAATTTTATTTCCAGATACGTATTGTAATGATCTGTCAAATGATTATGCAACTAATTATTGTAGGACACTGTATTATGTGAGTATAGGGAATTTGAATAGATTTGATGTGTTTGCTCATGCGAATATTTTGTTTCTGTTGGAAAAATACACAGATATGTCAAGACTAAATATGGATACCGAATTGTAAAGTATCAGCAGCAAAAGCTTCAGGCCGTGTTTTATGCAGACTGAAGCTTTTTACGTACACGGAATGAATTTCATCCGAATCGCAATTTCCTGTTGTTTTTTGCGCGGTTTTCATATAAAATAAAATCATACCATTAATTTTTCAATATGATTTGACGATATAATAAATGAAGTCATTAGGATTGCAGTTAGTTTGATGAAGTAGATGACCGTTTGCGGCGGGCTTTGATGGGACTAAGGGGGGCGAAACGGTTACAGGAATTGCATGAAAAGATGCGCATGCGTGACATGGAGGTGATTAGCATGTATATGGAGTCTATATCAGGAAGAAAGACTCGGCAGCAGCCGGTTTCGCTATCTTCGACCGTTTCGACAGCAAAGACACAGGAGCAGTCATCAGCGCCCAAGGCTGCAGAGGCAAAGAAAACAGAATCCACGGATGGAGTGATGGATGTACAGATTGCAAAGGAATCAGATGAGTCGGTAACGCTGTCCATACAGGCTGACAAAAAGCTTTTTGATGAGCAGAAGGATGCCAATATCGACAAGCTGAAAAAGGTGATGGAGCAGGCCGTTGCATCGCTGCCTCATTCCGATGCAAAGTTTGGGATCCATGATAAGACGAACCGCATCATCATCAAGCTGGTAGACAGGGAGACACAGGAAGTAATCAAGGAGATACCGCCTGAGAGGACGCTTGACCTGCTGGCAAAGAGGATGGAGCTTGCGGGCGTGTTGTTTGATGAGAAGCTATAAGTTTGTGTGATTTGGTGTCTGTGAGATTGATTTAGGGGATGCAGGCAGCATATTGAATTTGGAGGGATAAACAATGTCAGATTTATTGAGAATGACGGGTATGTATTCAGGTATGGATACGGAATCAGTAATACAGCAGCTGGTTAAGGCGAAATCGCAGAAGGTTACAAATCTCAAAAATGACCAGAAGAAGCTGGAGTGGAAGACAGCCAAGTGGCAGGATTTGAACAAGCGGATCTATAAGCTCTACACAGGTACGCTGTCAAATATGCGACTGGCAGGCAGCTATGCCAAGAAGAAGACATCGGTATCTGATCCGACCAAGGCAGTCATCACAGCCAGTGAAGGTGCAGTGAACGGCACACAGACGCTGGAGGTGAAGAGGCTGGCAAAGTCTGGATATTTGACGGGTGCAGCTCTTTCTAAAGGCAAGGCAGGCGAAGTAGAAATATATGACAAGGACAATGCGTCATCGCCAAGTGATGGCTCAGATGTGAAGCTTTCTGATCTTGGCATCGGCAGCGGCACACTGACAGTGCGGAGTAAAACCGGTGAGACGCCGGCCTTCAGTTTTGATGTCACAGTAGACAAGGACAAAACAATTGCAGATTTTGTCAATGAATTTAATACACAGGGCGCAGCGAGTGGGATGTCCATATCGTACAGCGAGGGTAAGTTGACTGTAAACTCAACTGGCGGGCAGCATTATGAGATGACCGGAGGCGGTGTGGCGTCAGGCGCCAAGAAGACAATCATGCAGGGACTTGGCCTTGCAAACACCTGTACGACATCGGAGAATGCTTCAGGCACAGTTACGGGCGAGGCGATCACGAAGTATGATACCATCTACAGCAAGGGCAATTTTAAGGCATTTAAGACAGGTGATCCCGAGAAGGATAAAGAATATAGCTTTTTGATGAGTGATATTGCACCGGATCTGGTAGGTAAGAAGATTAAGCTTACAGTAGGCCAGGGTGAGGATGCGAAGGAAACCATCGTTGAGATTACGGCTGATATGCAGATAGGAGAGTTTGCACAGAAATTGTCAGAGGGCGGTGTAACTGCAAACTTTGATGAGAGTAACCAGAGGTTTTTTATTGCTGCATCAGGAACGGGCGCGGCAAAGGATTTCAAGATCGAGGGGCTCAATAACAGCGGTAACGCTGATGACACCGTGCTCAAAACGCTCGGACTTGCAGTAGGTGAAACCTATGGTAACGGCTCGCAGTGTACTCGTATCGACGGCCAGGACGCAGAGATTGTTTTAAATAATGCGACATTTACATCAGATACCAATACATTTAGCATCAATGGACTTAGTATTACGGCCAAGGCAGTGACGGAGGAAGGCCCAGTTGATGTTACCACAGATACAGATTATGATGGCATCTATGACATGATAAAGGATTTCATTACAGAGTACAATGACATTATGAATGAGATGACAAAGCTCTATAATGCGGGTTCTGCCAGGAAGTACACGATGCTCTCCGATGAGGAGAAGGAGGCTATGTCAGACGATGAGGTAGAGCAGTGGGAGGACATGATCAAGGGATCGCTGCTTAGGCGGGATAAGGATCTTAGCACTGTAATGCAGTGCATGACAGGCGCCATTAACAAGGGGTATGATGTGGGCGGTGAGACACTCTATCTTGTTAATTTTGGCATCGGTACAGGAAGCTATTTCGATACGGAGAAGGCAGAGCGCAACGCACTCCATATCTTTGGCGATAGCGATGATGACAAGTATTCTGACAAGGAAAATGAACTCAGAGCAGCGATAGCAAAAGATCCGGACCAGGTGATAGAACTCTTCACAGCCGTGAGCAAGGAGATGTACAATTCTCTCCAGAAGACGATGGCGAGCACAAACTATAGAAGTATCTACAAGGTATATGATGACAAGCGCATGAAGATCGAGTATGATGATTATACTAAGCAGATCAAAGAAGCGCAGAAGAAACTTGACGCCTATGAGGATAAGTGGTACAAGAAGTTTTCAGCGATGGAGGTGGCGTTGTCAAAGCTGCAGTCTAGCCAGAACTCTCTTGCAAGTATGTTGGGACAGTAATGAATTGAGTTAATTAGGTGAAATGTTAAGGAACACAACACAAATCCCTGATACAGCAGGCCCAGATACAGACAGGGTATATGCATCAGGGGGGGTTTGTGTGGAAAGAAGGAATTGCATGCTCAAACAAAATGGATACGCACAATATCAAAACGCAAAGATTATGACGGCCTCGCCGGCAGAGCTGACATTGATGCTCTATGATGGGGCAATTAAATTCGGAAACGTAGCAATCTTGGCGATGGAGAACAAAGATCCCGCAAAAGCACATGAGAATATTGTCAAGGTAGAAAAGATTGTGCAGAATTTCAGGGATACACTTGACAAAAAATATGCGGTGTCACAGGATTTTGAAAATGTGTATGTATATCTGTTGAGACGGTGTCATGAGGCGAATATTGCCAAGGATCCCGAAATTATGGAGGAAGTGCTCAAGCACCTGCGCTCCATGAGGGACAACTGGAAGGAAGTAATGAAGAAGGTTGCCGGGGACAAGACAAACCCGAGTGCGCAGGCCAGGGTGGCAGGCGGACAGGGAAATGCGGCTGCCTACAAGCGGACAGGAACCTGATTGGACAGTTTGTATAGTATGGAAGGGGAACAGACATGACAGAAAATTATCTGCAGATTATGACAGAAAGTCTGGAAAAGAAACTTGAAGTACTTGATCAGGTCTATGAAGTTAACAAGCGTCAGCTGGAGGCTTCCATGAAACGGCCTTTTGATCCGGAGGCATATGATGCCATTATGGATGAGAAGGGCGAATTGATTGATGAGCTCAACCGACTGGACGACGGATTTACTTCAACTTATGAGCTTGTCAGGGAAACGGTTCAGAGCGAGCCCGACAAGTATCGGGAAAAGATATTGCGGATGCAAGAGCTTGTCAGGGAAGCGGTAGACAAGGGCGTCTCGATTGAGGCACAGGAGCAGCGCAACAAGGCTTCGATGGAAGCAGCACTGACTTCGAAGCGACAGGAGTTAAAGGTACGCAAAGTTACTGCAAACGCCGCCACGAAGTATTATAGCGCTGTCAGCAAGCTGAATAATGTGGATCCACAATTGATGGATAGCAAGAAATAGGATGATATAACGTCATGGAGGACGCGCAGACATATTCATAGAGTATGTCTGCGCGTCCTTGCGTTTTCTGGACGCCATTTCCCGATTAGGAGTACTGAAAATGCGTCTGGAACGACAAAACAGGGAATAGGGGAGGATATAGCGATGTCAAAGCTGCCGGTTACAGTGTGCATTATCGCCAAAAATGAGGAGAAGTTTATAGGGGATTGCTTAAAGCACCTAAGGCCGTATGGTATGGAGATCATTGTGGCTGATACAGGTTCTACGGACAGGACGAAGGAGATCGCGGCAATGTATGCAGATAAGGTCGTTGATTTTGAGTGGGTAAATGATTTTAGCGCGGCGAGAAATTACTGCGCCTCCTGTGCGTCTAACAACTGGATACTGGCGCTGGACTGCGACGAGTATGTCAATGCGATCGATGTCAGGATTCTTAGGATATTAATGCAGAAGTTTCCAAAACATACAGGCGTTTTGCGACTGAAAAATATCACGCGCGGTGCGAATGATTACGCCGGGTATGTCAACAGTGATATTCCACGGTTTTACAATAGGAATTATTATCTGTTTGAATATTCCATTCATGAACAGATCTGCCGTAAGGATATCTCTAAGAGGGATATTCCGATCGACTCTTTCCTGCTTCCAGTCGATGTGGTGCATCATGGCTATGCGCTTGATGATGAGACCATGAAGCTTAAGCAGGAGCGCAATCTCGAACTGTTGTACCGGGAGCTTGAGAAAACGCCGGACAAGGGATATGTCTATTTTCAGATCGGACAGTCGCTGCTGACGACCGAAGGGTACGAGAAGGCGATCGATGCCTACGAAAAGGGTATTGAAAATATCGCGGAGATAGAGGGAGTCTATGTGCCGGAGCTGATCATGTCCTTGGCGTATGCCTATGCGGACACCGGCAGGACGCAGGACGCGCTGGCGCTGATGGAAAAATATGCGCCGCTGTTTCAGACAGCCAAATATACCTATGCCTATGCGAATATCCTGTGGGCATCAGACCAGATGCTCAAAGCGCTGGGAAATTACATCAAGGTGACAACAATGAAGGATATGTCTAGTCTTGGCAGCGAACTCACGACGTGCTATGGAAGGATAATACAGATATACGAGGCATTTGGAGAGAAGGAGATGGCGGAGAATTTCCACCAGAGATTTTTGGAGTACAATGCGCGCAAAGAGCGCATCGTTGAGAGGGCAAAGGAGTTAGAGGAGTAGGGGGATATGGCAAAATTACCAATTACAGTGTGCATCATCGCAAGGGACGAGGAGAAGCACATTGAGGAGTGCCTGAAGCATCTTAGAAAATATGACTGGGAAATCATTGTGGCAGACACCGGCTCCACAGACCACACAAGGGAAATTGCAGCAAGATATGCAGACAAGGTGGTTGACTTTGCGTGGGTTGATGATTTCGCAGCGGCGAGAAACTATTGTGCTTCCTTCGCATCCAACAACTGGATACTGGTGATCGACTGCGACGAATATATTACCAGCGTTGATACCAGCGTGCTGCGTATGTTGCTGCAGAAATTTCCACGTCATGCGGGAATGCTGCGGATCACAAACCTGGTTCCAAAGGATGGGGAAGAGAGCGGGTATGTGATGGACGATGTACCAAGGCTATACAACAAAAATTATTATCACTATCTTTTTCCGATTCACGAGCAGGTGCGTTTTATTGACCCGGCAAGGATTGAGGATGCTATGGACGTTTTTATGCTTCCGATCGAGGTGGTTCACTACGGGTATACACTCACGGGCGAGGATATGGCAAGGAAGCAGAGACGGAACTTGGATCTCTTGTACAAAGCCCTAGAGAGTGATCCAGACAACGCATACTACCATTTTCAGGTTGGTCAGTCGCAGTATGTTCTTGGGGATATTGATGCGGCTATTCGCGCGTATGAGAAGAGCATGCGTCTGACGAATGATATGGAGAACCTGTATGTGCCAGAGCTCATCATGTCGCTTGCGAGGGCGTACTGCCAGAAGGATAGACTCTCAGAGGCGTTAGAGCTGCTGGAGAAATATAATAAAATATACAACACCGCGAAGTTTACATACGAGTATGCCGACCTGCTTAGGGAGAACAACCAGGTGATTAAGGCGCTGATGCTGTATGTCAAGGTGACGGCAATGCGGGATATGGATACGCTTGGCGAGCGCCAACTGTCCTGCTACGCACATATTATAGATATTTATAGAAAAATGGGCAATGTGGAGATGGCGGAGCTGTTTCACCAGAAGTTTCAGCAGTGTCTGAGTGAGAGGGAACGCATCATAAACAGCTGATTGCTACAGCTTTAAGGAGGTGAGGCCTGGCAGGAATCAAAGATATGTCGCATCAGGGAAGAAACAAGACGACACCTAATGATATGGAAATCAGGGGGAAATAATATGGTAGTAAAACACAATCTTATGGCTATGAATAGCCAGAGACAGTTATCTATCGTGAACGGCACAGTGGCGAAGAAATCAGAGAAGCTCTCCAGCGGATACAGGATTAACAGGGCAGCGGACGACGCGGCAGGACTTGCG
>CAJUQZ010000062.1:8862-18713 GCA_910588755.1 uncultured Lachnospiraceae bacterium
GTTTATCCATATCCGAGAAGATGAGACGCCAGATCAGAGGACTTACACAGGCGACAGAAAACGCGGAGGATGGCATCTCTATGGTGCAGATCGCAGACGGCGCGCTCAGTGAAGTCCAGGAAATGCTCCAGCGTATGAACGAGCTCTGTGTACAGGCTGCAAACGGTACGAATTCTACCTCTGACAGACAGAACATCCAGGATGAGATATCACAGCTTATCACGGAGATCAACAGGGTGGCGGAGACAACAAAGTTCAACGAGACCAGCCTCCTTATGGAACAGGTTATCTTGCATGCATGTATCTTGGTTTTCTCGCAGGCGGAAGCAATCCGTGAACAACCTCGGCAACGTTGTGGAGAACACCACGGCAGCCGAGAGCCAGATTCGCGATACTGACATGGCAAAGGAAATGGTCGCATTTGCAAAGGGCAATATTTTACAGCAGGCCGGCCAGTCCATGTTAGCACAGATGAACCAGATCAACCAGGGCGTACTCGCACTCATCGCATAACTGTTAACCAATTAGATAATTTGTCTGACAAAAAGGACATGTGCGAAAGCATGTGTTCTTTTTTTACCGCATTGCGCTAATTTGTCTGAAAAAATATAAATTTACATAAAATTTAAAATAATTAGTTGACATAGTCTGACAATTCGGTTACAATAGAAATTGTTAAGAGGGGTGACATAATATCCTGTCACCAGATTAATATATAAAGGAATAATTGTTTTTCACAAGGAGGTATTAGTATGGATATCAAGAGTAGCTTCAATTATGACAGCAAGATTACAAACGAGTCTTATGCGGCAAAGGCAAACGCGTCAGCGGCAAAGGAAAACAAACTCGCATCAGGACAGAAGGTAGCGGAGCAGTCATCAGACGCAGCGTCCCTTCAGATTAAGTCCAAGGTAAGTGACACGGCAGAAGCAGCGCTCGAGAACGCCAAGGCAGCGGCCAGCGCAGTTGCGGATGTTGCAAAGGCAGAGGCGATGATTCGAGAGGCAAACCGCCGGATTCTGGAAAATTCTGACGATTCTGTGCTTGCACAGGCAAACCAGTCAACGGCTGCTGTTTCGAAGCTGTTAGGTTGAGATTATTGATAAGGTTGTTATAATAAAGAAAAAGCCGGATACGTTATGTATCGGCTTTTTCTTTATGCGCAGGGGTGCGTATGGAAATTAGGAGCTTTGCTGCACGCACCCCGCGCGGCGAGTAGGGGAAGAGTCATCTTTCCTTACTCGATTTTTGGTAAAAATCATAAACTATTTGCGCTTCTCGAGAACCAAGAAATTGTATAAATTGTGCATTTATTTCCAACAATATATTAAATTTACATAACAGTTTGCCGATAACTTAAATATGGTAAACTTTTTAATGTAATATTGCTTTGATTTTTTGCGAACAATGCAGGAAACACCACCAAAGAAGGAGGAGCATATGGTCATACAGCATAATATGGCGGCCCAGAACAGTGCCCGTATGCAGAAAATAGTCTCTGGGAAGCTGTCTGGCCTGTCGGAGAAGCTCTCGTCGGGTTACAAGATTAACAGGGGCGCCGACGATGCGGCAGGACTTGCCATCTCCGAGAAGATGCGTTTCCAGGCAAGGGGACTGAACCGGTAAAGGATAACAACCAGGAGACCGTCCGATTTAATTTCAGCGTCATCAATGAGATCAGCAAGGAAGATGCAGTCAACGCACTGAACAACATTGGCATTAGCTATGGAACAGAAACCATGCATGATACCATCAGGGTACAGACAAGCGGCAAGGTCAACAGTGGTAGCGGCTCTGTGCACCTGACATTGGAGGACGAGTATAAGCTTGGAAGGGATTATGAAAATGGTAGAAGTCAGGTTGACCTGACAGGTTATGAACAGCTTAGCTACAGTGGTGGTAAATTTTCTGTGACATATGCATATGACAGCGCCAGGGGCGGCGGGACCACGACATTTAGCGGCGGAAGCGTTTCCGCGAATATTTCCGAGGATTATATCATTCAGAACGGAACGATCAGTGGCGGCAGGCTGAAACCGGGCTCTACCAGTATGGGAGTAAATGTATATAACATGACCAATGGAAACGGCAGCTCCATGAGTCTGAACTTTTCATATAATTATTCAGATTTCTTCGGGAGCAGCGGTGCGCAGATCGTGGAAACAAAAAGCAATTCGGGCAAGTATGTGAAAGTGGGAAACCGCTATCAGTTATACCATTCATGGAATTATCCGGATCCCGATAACCAGCCGCAGCGGTATAATGTGAGCATAAAGAGTTCAGGCGGCAAGACACTTGACCAGTATCTTAAGGACACCGTATATCCAGGCATCGCAAATGGCGCCAGTGTCCAGCTGGCGACAACAGATTATCCCGACGTAATCCTGTCAGCGGATGAGCATGGAAACAGCGCCCTGGTCACACGGTATCAGACACCGTTTCAGCACGATCCGATACCGCCGCGGGAGGAAGAAAAGGAAAAACCGGAATACCTGCTGGTGCAGTGCAGCTCCAACTCGATTGACAATATCGCGATTCAGAAGCAGAGGCTCTCGCTCTACCGTCTCGGACTCTCCAATGTAGCGACGCTCTCGGAGATGCAGGCGACAGGGAATATCGACATTGTGGGGGCGGCGATTGCCACAGTAAGCGCGGTGCGAAGTCTCTTTGGCGCGTACCAGAACCGTCTGGAGCGCGCATACGACATTAACCGCAACACACATGAGAACACACAGCGCGCAGAGTCTACGATCCGCGATACAGATATGGCGGAGGAGATCGTTAAGTATTCAAACCAGAGTATCCTGCAGCAGTCGGCCAATGCCATGCTGGCACAAGCCAACCAAGCCAATCAGGGTGTTTTGACACTGCTGCGGTAGGTGCAGGCACGGTTTGCCTGGAAAGGCACATGGCTTCTGAATGGGATAGGCGCAGGAAAACAAGGTGAACAAATGAGATAATTACAGGAATTGTATATAAAATTTAGACAATTTGACAAATTAATGAAAAAATATGCAAACCTATATTAATTTTCTGAAAATAGTTCCGATATATATAGTGTAAATGGAGTTACAGAATATATTGACAATAACAAATTTGACTGATTCAAGGGGAATGATCAGAGCGAAAAATAAAGAATAGTATGGGAAAGTTGCTTGGTGAAAGGGATGTCCTGGGCTGCTGAAGGAGGAGAAAATATGGTAGTACAGCACAATCTTAAAGCTATGAACGCAAACAGAATGTTGAACATCAATACGAATGCATCAGCTCGTTCAACAGAGAAATTATCAAGCGGCTATCGCGTAAACAGGGCAGCGGACGACGCGGCAGGACTTGCGATATCAGAGAAGATGAGAAAGCAGATTCGCGGTCTGACACAGGGCTCACGAAATGCGGAGGACGGTATCTCATGCGTGCAGACAGCAGAGGGTGCACTCGCAGAAGTGCAGGATATGCTCCAGAGAATGAACGAGCTCTGCGTGCAGGCGGCAAACGGAACAAACTCCATGACAGATCGCCAGTATATCCAGGATGAGATTGACCAGCTCGTGATCGAGATGGACAGAATCGCAGAGACGACAAAGTTCAATGAGACATATCTGCTCAAGGGCGATGAGAACCTTCCGACAGATTTGGTACATACGATTAATTATCTAGAGGATGATGAGATTGATCCGACCGGAACATCTTTGGTTGTGAATGATAAGACTCCGGCACAAAAAGTAAAAGTGGACTATGACAGCACTGAAAATGTGTATGTGGTGTCAGCGGGAATAAAGGATTCAAGCTCAAGCAGCCCGGAGACAGCAGATGTTGTTACAAAAGGTAGTGATTTTACAAAGTATCTTAATACGGGTACAGTAGTCGGGGCAAGTTCTTCAGTCACCGCATATGTAGCGAATGAAGCTTTTGTGGCATTTAAGAATACGGATTTAACAGCAGACCAAAAAGATCCTGCGGGAGGCGTTTTAGTAAAAGATGAAAAGGGAAAGATTCGTAGTGATACTTTGGATGCATATTTCTATGATACCAATTCAAAAAATGTTATTCATTTGGCGAAAACACAGGATTTGTCGGAATATATTGAGGAGAAGGACGGTCAGTTTGTAATCAAGGATCAATACAGACTGCTTGCAGAAGCAGATGGAGAGACTACAGTAGGAACAGATGTGTTAGGTGCTGAGATAACTGGTACACTTAGAGAACTGACAAAGAAGGATTTTGTAGGTTCTAAGACTGAGCGTAATCTCTATGATAAAGATGGAAACCGTGTACCAGGAATGGGGCTTCACAAATATTTTAATGAGAATGGTGATTATATAGGTGGTCTGTTCAGCGATACCATGCAGACAGCAGAAGTAAAAAATGGTACGAAGAAAGAATTGAATGATCCAACAAAAATTTATTTCTATATTAGCGATATTACAGAAAAGGTAACAGCTCCATTGACATTCTCTGTACATGCAGGCTCTGACTCTGACCTCACCAATAAGATTACCGCGCAGATTGACACAATGTCGGCGAGAGGAATCGGCGTACATATCCTTAAGAGCACAAAGTACGGCGGAATCGGTGTTGTAGATGATTCCGGAGAGAATGCAAGAGAGGCAATTGACGTTGTAGGCGATGCGCTGAAGGTCGTGTCCACCCAGCGTTCTGTACTCGGTGCAGTGCAGAATCGTCTCGAGCACACAATTTCGAACTTAGACAACGTTGTAGAGAATACCACAGCAGCAGAGTCCGCAATCCGCGATACAGACATGGCGGAGGAGATGGTGAAATTCTCCAACAATCAGGTGCTCATGCAGGCTGGCCAGTCTATCCTTGCACAGGCAAACCAGGCAAACCAGGGTGTACTCTCACTCCTGCAGTAGCATAAAGTGACAGGCATACATACAGCCTTGTCATTGAGGAGTTATCAATATTGCTTTCACTCTAACCAACCTAATAATATAGAAGAAACCGCCAGGCTTTGTCCGGCGGTTTCTTCATGTTGTCAAAGTCCAAAACTATGGAAAATTGTAGATGTTGTAATAAGGTGCTCATATCTCCTCCCGCTGTGCAAGCCACTCCCGAACAGTATCGATGCTGACCTCAACCATATCCGCGATTTCCTCACGCACCATGCCTTTGTCCTGAAGCTTATACGCCATTGCCCTGGCCTTTTTCATCTCGCCTCCTGAAATCCCTTTATTATAAACACCAGTATTCAAATTGCACAAATCAAGTACCTCCTCTCTCATTTCCCTGCTCACGCTGATCTTAAACGCATTCTGCAGCATTTCCAGCTTATCTTCATAGCCCTTTATCCGGTCGTCCCCGCTCATCATGCCGGGATTATCTTTCCTGTCCGGATGATCCTGATGGACCGCGATCTTCCTTAGCTCCGATTCGCTTTCAATGAACCTCTCCGCGATCTCCTGTACCGTTTACTCTGCATATTCGTCAAGTGCACTTTTTAAAATATATGCCAGAACCGGTTTTTCCGCAACAAGGTTCCTTGCCGATTCGTCATACCCGAAACTGGCATCCTGATCCACCACCTTCAGGTTCTACGCAATCTCGCTTGGCACATACACAGTTCCTGTTTTCTTTTCACTATGGAAACTCTCCGTTTCGCCCTGCCTAGATGAATCCATGTTCCATCCCTCCTCATATAAAACTGATAGAACATATTTTCTCTATCCGCACTTTTATTTTACCGTTAATGCGGCTATAATGTAATATTCGTATTGAATTTGGCCAATTCTGTCCCTTGTCAAATCATACAAAAAGTGGTAATATAATATTTAATAAAAATAAAAAAAGTCTAAAATACTCATTTGTAATTATAATATTCAATTAATATTTGATCATAATAAAAATGCATGAAGTTCATAATCAATTAGAATAAACAAAAGATGATAAGAGGACTGCAGGGGTGGACAAACAACAGAAAAAACGGGTTGAAAAGATTATATATGCTGGATTCAGATGGAAATTTGTGCTTGTCCTCTTTTTGGTTTTCGCAGTAGCAGTGCTTACGGTACAGGTGACAAGAAGTCATTTGGCATTGAAGATGGACAGATGTACGCTAAATGGGGTACTTACTGCATATTATGAGCTTTTGATAGCGACGAGTGCAATTGTAACAGCTACAGTTGTGCTTTTTTATACGATTATTGATAACAGGCGGATGGGAATTGCCAATCGCATGGTTATCTCTTATTATGCAGGAAGATATGCGTTACCTCTTTGTTTTATGCTTACATTGATTGGTTTGCCAGTGATCCATATTCTGCTGGATATGAAAAAAAATTATATGGCAGAAGCAGGTATTGCGATTATTTTTACTGTACAGTTGGGGATTATAGCACTGATACTGGTCGCTACCTCATACCGCTGTAATATTTATCTCATATGTAAGATTGAAAAGCGTCAGTTGAACCTTATGCTGGAGGACGGCATGGAGGATGAGTTCCTGTGGATGTATATGGTGCATCATATGGAAGGGATAGCAACGGCAGAAGGCATATTTCTTGAAAAATCGCAGCTGATACATAAGTTGCTGAAAGTTCCCCTGGAGACTGGGAATTGGAGAGATAAGCAGGAAACAGGGCGCTGGAGAAGGGTGATTTATAAATACTATTATATGAATCTGGCAAGTCTTTTCAGACAGGTGCGGGAAGATCAGGGATTAGAGAAAATATATACAATTTTATATGAATTTGCCAGTGAAATAACGGAAGGCAATTCCGGTATGAAACCACAGACATATTTATTGATTAACTCTGCAATTCTCAACGCAGCGCTGGATAGTGAAATCGTAGGGAAAAGTGGTTTCTGTGCTTATTTTATCAACCAATATGTAGACGCTCAGATTCGTAATGAGCAGATTGTGCTGTTTTATCTGTTTCATGATTTAATGTACAGGGCAGGCCATGATGCTATCAACAGAGAGGTTGTGCAATCCTTAAAGTTTGTAGGAAATCTGGGGGATGTGGTAAAAAATATGAGGGGAAATTGTCTGGAATTCTGGGAGATATGGTGTGAACAGTACGGAATGTCCAGACAGGTCAGGGTTGCAGGCTTTTGCAATGCAATGTTGACATTGGAAGGGGAGTACGGGAAATCATACCCGGTATTATACATTAAGAGTTTGCTTCACAAAAGGGGAGAATACATTGATTATTCGGAGAATACAGCTGAAAAATAATCTGTACATGGATAATGGTCAGGTCAATAATAAGAGTGAGCCGTTAGGAGAGTACTGTGTATTTGGATATTTCGATGCGATGAATATCAGTCAGAAGTATGAAGGACAGGAAGGTGCATGGGAGATATTAAGCGAGGGCGTTATTGATGAGATGGATGGCAGCTGTGCTGTTCGCAGCCTGCTTTGTGTATCAAAAGACCAGGAAAAGGATGCCGCGTTTTGGGGAGACGAGGTGGTACTTCCGCTGTTGTTCATATCGATTATCCGGCTGAAGGAACCAATAGACAGTTCTGATTTGATAGGAAGGATGGACACGTTAAATCAGAGTGATGATAAAATGGCATATTTTTCGTATGAACACAGTGAATTAATTGTATTTATGAAGACAAAGTCATATTCAGATGGATATTCTTTTTCCCAGAAGCTTCACGAAAGCTTTCAGATTTATAAAATGTATACAATTTTTTCTGTAAAAGAAGCAGCGCTAGAGTCATATGATGTTATAGAGAGGGGCATAATAAATGAGCGTGTGGATTGCAGGCTTCGGGCCATTGTAAAAGACTGGAGTCTGGTCAGTGAAATGAAGGAAAAACTTGAGAATGCTTTGGAGGTTTCAGGGATTTCAGCACGTCGTATGCTGGGGAATACGGATGTCCTGTTGGAGATTAATAATGTATCTTTACCCAAATTGCTTGTCCATTATAAAATGAATGAGTTGCTCACGCATTCTAATCCAGAATATCAAAGGGCTTTCTATAATGTTGAGACAGAAATACTATTGGCGGAGGCAGAAAATGGATAATGGTTGGATCGAGGAAAATATTAAAGCGCTGAAGTGTCTATACCAAAAGTGTCGTGAAGAACAGGCCATTTCTTCTTATATCATCTCTGTGATAAGGTTATTGAATGGAATGGCTCAGATAGGGCAGGGGGGATTTCATCGCTATGAGCGGATTATTCTGGGCAATGCTGTGAGGATGTTTTCTGAACATTTTCAGGAACAGGTAAAGAGGGCTTTAAGCTGTGAATATGAATTTCGGAAAAAAAGTGATATCATTTTCGATATAGAAGAAGCGGTTATACTGATGGCGCAAGTGTACAAGAATATCGTAGACAGCACAGCAAATGCAGACAAACGTATGTTCATGAGCCTTGCGGTTGATACAACTCTGTATGAGTTTTCGCCGAAGCTGTGCGGATTGTATGCGTGCATGCTGGAAAAACTCGTACAGCTGTATGATGTATCAGCAACAGGGCAGCAGAATTACGCTTTTTTGATACATCCCACACTGGAGAATAATATCAAAGCGAAAGTCCTTTTCAGTAAGAGGGAAAACTCAGGTAAGGTGTGTGTGGTTTGTATTCCTGTCAATATTCTTGACCAGACGGACTTTGTACCGGTTGTAGCATTGCATGAGGCATTTCATGTACTGACAAAGAAGGAGAGAGGACGCAGGCGGCGTGCAAAGATGTTTGTCGAAGTGGCAGTAGTAGGAATCAAAGAAAGCTTATTTAGAGGTGTGGTGTTGGATTCGGTAGATGGAGAGGCTGACCGCTGTCTGAAGAAAAAATGGATGGAGGTCTGGTTTGGGGAAATCAGCAAAGAGCTTCTAAAACGTTGTGATGAAGGGGAGGAGGATGATCGATGCTGGTACAGCAATAATTGGCTTAATGTCGTTTATGGGAAAATGGTAAATGGCTTGCTCAGTGCAAAAACATCCTTATTACAGGGGGGATTTGCAGAGTCGTTTATACAGGATACGTATGGTGGTTTCAAGGAATGTGTAAAGAAATATGATCAAATAAATAAGAGCAGTAGGGATATTGTGAACAATCTGAACAGTATGATTGTAGGAGGCCAGCTGTATGATATGCTAGCGCATTATATGATGATTCTTAAAGAGGCTTATGCGGACATAGCCTGTATTATTACGGCACGTCTGGAACCTGAATTGTATGATTTGGCTTTTGAACGTTCTGTACAATTCAAGATAAAAAAATCTTTTGAGGATTGTAGCCGGGAAATGCGCCGGATGCTTGTGTACGATACGATAATAGTCCATTCGGATGATGATTTCAGAAAGAAGTGGAAGGAACAGAAAGAGCTAAAACATAGTTTGTGCCAGGAGTTTGGCGGGGAATATTATTATAATGAGAATATGTTGAAAGTGTCTAGACAGACTGGGAGAAAATATGATACAATACCCATTGTATATCAGAAATGTTTTGAATATCTGGCAGAGTGCTTTGAGTCGCTTAGCATGATTGAGAAGCATCCAGATATAGAGTCATTCCGTGGGTATCTGCAACGCATTCTGTCGAAACAGGACGAGACATTTTATACGATGCTGAGCGGAAAATACGAAATTATTTGACACTGGTGGGGGAAAATGAATGAAACAGACAATTATTGAAAATGCAAGTGGATTGTGGGGACGGTATCCGCACGTGGATGTAGAAGTTGCGGTTATAGGTAAATATGCGGAAAACAGGGGGAGCCGCTTTTATGATATTGATACCGCGATTGATACCCCGTTATGGGGAAGCACTGTGACGGAGGACAGCCCGTATACCAGACCCTTTGAGGAGTGACGAACTTTTCGCCGTATATCCATTTTTAAGGAATTAGATAGATTGAACGGAGCCGTCAGGTTTG
>CAJUQZ010000062.1:18723-23843 GCA_910588755.1 uncultured Lachnospiraceae bacterium
TCCATAGATAGTGTAACTTTATTGGGGGCTTATCATACAGTTTTTATAGAAAAATTTGAAAATCTACTGGACAAAATAGGACAGGATATGGTAATATATTAGGCATACGAAAGCGTTTCAGGTTACTCAAATGATAGCCTGGTATCTCAATTTCGAGATAGACGCGCGTTCACTCTAACCAAATATAATAAAGAAAAGGCTGCCATGCTTCATCTGGCGGTCTTTTCAATTTATAAAGACAGGTAAGCCTTTCAATTACTTGAAGTTTAGGATAAAATTGATTGTGCATAATTTGCAGTTGTTGAGATAATATGTGAAAGAAATGCAGAAAATGGTTGTTATTCGTGAAGAAGATGTCAGGGAATAATGGTTATATTAAGATGAGGGGAGAGATTTGGAATTTAAAGATATCGAAGAAAGAAAATAAGAAAGAAAATAATTAAAAAAGGTATTGACCTAATTGGAAAATAGTGCTAAACTATAGAAGTACCTTAAATGGATTATGTACCATAAGTGTACACAGCTCACTCTAACTATTTAATAATGCAAACGTGCAGGGCGGTTTCTCCTTCCTGCACGTTTGTATTTTATATCTATATTTTATTTTTTATTCTCGGGCACCAGCATAAAGACCTGTTTCTGTGATTCAGGCACTTCGCTTAGTGCCTTGTCCAATTCGAGTGATTCCTTGTAATCATTCAGGCGGTTGATGATATCCGGATTGTTGAGGTCCTCCTTGTTGATAACCTGACGGATATAGTAGTAAACCAGCAGCTGCAGATTATTCAGGCGAAGATACACAGGGTGGTTATCGATTTCCTGACACAGTGTCCGTAAGCCGTCAAGCTGGTTGTGGAGAGGTTCAACAGCGATGGAGATTTGGTCCATAGTGACAAGTAGTTGCTCCTTGCGCCTGGTGACATGGCAGACCGCCTCAACCCCGGGACGATGAATCTTGGACAGACGCGCGAGCTCTTTGTCGCACTGCTCTACACCCTCTAGTAATTTAAACATCTGATTGTATGCATTACATAGTGTCTGTAACAAAGTTTCATATTTCTGCTGATATGCCATATAACTCCTCCTTAAACCGCCCCTAAAATATTTACATAATTATACTACATAAATTATATCGACAGAATATTCTGAAAACTTTACCTTTTGTATATGCATTTTGCAAAACTTTTAAATCTTGAATTTTTATCAAAGAAACTGTTGAGAAATTATGTAAAGTTCGTTACAATGATATCAGGCAGAAAATATGGGACCAGGGAGGGGATCAGTATGAAGTTCAGTTTATGCATGATTGTAAAAAATGAGTCAGCAGTACTGCGGGACTGTCTCGATTCGCTGAAGGATGTCATGGATGAAATTATCATTGTGGACACTGGCTCCACGGATGACACGAAAAAGATTGCGGCAGAGTACACACCATACCTGTACGACTACGCGTGGAAGGACGATTTTGCCGCTGCCAGAAATTTTGCTTTCTCGAAGGCGACCGGGGACTATATCTATTCGGCGGATGCCGATGAGGTTCTAGACCGTGAGAACCAGGACAAACTAAAGGCGCTCAAACGTGCGTTGCTGCCTGAGGTAGAGATCGTACAGATGATTTATGTGACAGAGCAGATCAACCATCCTACGGAGAACTTTGCGCGTGACCTGCGGCCCAAGCTTTTTAAGCGTCTTAGGGAATTTACTTGGATTGAGCCAATCCACGAGACGGTCAATATCAATCCGGTCATCTTTGACAGTGATATTGAGATCAGGCACAGGCCGCAAGGAAGCCACAGCAGTAGGGATTTTGGTGTGTTTGAGAAGCTTATCGCAAAGCAGGGCGTTCTCTCAGACCGCCTGATGGGCATGTATCTGCGCGAGCTCTATAAGGCTGGCACGGAGGATGAGTTAAAGACAGCGGAGGAATTTTTTGAGCAGGCGCTGGTGGAAAAGCGCGCGGAGGGGAAAGAACTGCTGTGCAGGCAGATGATTGCCGTGTTGTTAAAGATTTACAGGATAACGGACGATCCGATCAAAATGCTGAAGGTGGCGCTAAGTGAGGAGGCGACTATTCCGTCGGCGGAGATCTGTATGGAGCTTGGATACTTCTTCATGAAGAAGGAGGATTTCGAGGAGGCGGCCAAGTGGTTTCACAGGGCGGGCCATGACTGCGAGAGCGAGATTGATGTGGCAAGTAGCGGGACATCTGCTTTTATGGCGCTGGCGCTGTGCTTCAGGAAGCTTGCCAGGTCACCCAGGATCAGGGCGCTGCCGCAGCGGGAGTATGAGCTTGAGCAGGCGAGGCTGACGGAGAAGGCGGCCGAATATGAGCAGCTTGCGCGGGATTGGAAGCCGGTGGAGCCAAAATTGATTAATTAGGAGCGTAAGAAAATGAATTATGATTATTTAGTGGTCGGTGCTGGGCTTTTTGGCGCCGTGTTTGCCAGTGAGATGGCGAAGACCGGAAGAAAGTGTCTTGTCATCGATAAAAGGGGACACATTGCGGGAAATATTTATACGGAGGAAATGAACGGGATCAATGTTCATAAGTATGGCGCGCATATTTTTCACACCTCGGACAAAAAAATATGGGATTATGTCAATGGGCTGGCGGAGTTTAACAATTATATCAACTCGCCTGTGGCAGTTTACAAGGACGAGCTGTACAACCTTCCGTTTAATATGAACACATTTTCCAAAATGTGGAATATCAAAACACCCAGGGAGGCGGCGGCGCACATCCAGTCCCAGATTGCAGACTTAAACATCACAGATCCAAAGAATCTTGAGGAGCAGGCGTTGTCCTTAGTTGGGACGGATATCTATGAGAAGCTTGTAAAGGGCTATACTGAGAAGCAGTGGGGGCGTGACTGCCAGGAGCTGCCTGCATTTATCATCAAGCGCCTGCCAGTGCGATTTACCTATGATAATAATTATTTTAATGATCCTTATCAGGGGATTCCCAAGGGCGGTTATACGGCTATGGTGTCAAAGCTTCTAGAGGGCATCGAGGTACGGCTTGGCACGGCGTTTGAGGAGTATGCAAAGAAGGATGAAGAAAATGACACCTATGTCACAATTGACGGACAGCATACCTTTCACAAGGTACTCTACACAGGCATGATCGACGCATTTTTCGAGTACTGTGAAGGGGCGCTGGAATACCGCTCCCTTAGGTTTGAGACAGAGCTTCTAGAGGGTGAGGAGAATTACCAGGGAAATGCTGTGGTGAATTATACAGAGCGGGAAGTGCCATACACACGGATTATTGAACACAAGCATTTTGAGTTTGGGCACCAGCCAGATACGGTGATTACCAGGGAGTATCCTAAGGAGTGGAAGCGCGGCGACGAGCCGTATTATCCTGTCAATGACGAGAAAAATGCGGCGCTGTATCAGAAATATCTGCAGCTTGCCTCGGCGCAGAAAAATGTGCTGTTTGGTGGGCGACTCGGGCAGTACAGAT
Source organism: uncultured Lachnospiraceae bacterium (assembly GCA_910588755.1). Taxonomy (GTDB): domain Bacteria; phylum Bacillota; class Clostridia; order Lachnospirales; family Lachnospiraceae; genus COE1. The sequence goes on from CAJUQZ010000062.1 coordinate 22,190, forward strand.
ATTATGACATGGACAAGGTCATTGCGGCTGCGTTGGAGATGGCAAAATCAGAGAAAATTGAGTAGGGAAGTGCCATCTTCCCATACTTGCGTGTCGGGCACCGGTCAGCTTTTGCTGAGGGTGCCCGTGTGCATAAAAAACAGGCGCGAATGCGCCTGTTTTTTATTATCGCAGGGAAAGTATTCCCTGTCCGATTTTGTCACATATATGAATTATACAGCATTCCGGTATAGATACTTGTCATATAGGGGTTAGGATAGCTTGCATTTGGATTGGGATATGCGCAGATTCTTCTGTCAATATACTCCATCGGATCAAGCGAGATGGCGCTTAGTTTTCGCAGAACCTGTGTGCCAAATCCCTTTATGGCAGCTGTATCCGTGATTTCATCGCCCTTCTGGTAGTCGAGCGTGGCATCCTCATTGACAACGATGCCATATTTTTCGAGGTTATAGCTGTGCAGATCTAGGAACTTGTGTAGATCCTTGGACAATAGCTTTGTGAGCGATTCTTCGGTCTCATCATTTATCACGCCATTCATAAAACGGTTGTAGCCTTCCACAAACGTCTCGATGTTGTTGGCGAGCGATTCCGCGTCAGGGTACAAGCCGATTCTTGTTACGGCATTCTGGGCAGCAGGCCCCCGCACGTTGGTCATGGCGGCCGCGCGAGCCTTCAGCTGGTCGGACGTGGTCATGTCCGCAGCAAAATTTTCGGGGTGCAGGGTTACATGGTATGCACCGTGGACGTTAAATGTATTAGAATAGGAAGATTCCTCATTTCCGTTGATGCTGTAGATCGCATTGGTGGCTTCCTTGATTGTTTTATTCAGTCCCAGGTAATCAACGACGCCGTCGCGGTAGGTTGTGTTTTCGTCCGTGATTGTGAAGTGGCGCTCTCCTTGGACCGGTAGCCCGTAGGCATCAGAAGTCACCTCCAGCGCCGATAGCCCCCTTGTCTCAACAACTCTTGCCGACACACCGATATCGGAATTATTGATCAGGCGGGAAAGCTTTTTTTGTAGATCGCTGTTGGTGTCGCCCTCATGTACATTAAACTGCAGCTCATAATGGAGCTTGTTTGTTAGAATGTCAAAGGAATAATTCCCTGGGTTTAATGTGACGGGCTGGTTGGACTTCATGTATTTGCTGGTGTTGACCTGCGGTGACGCAAAGTTTTCAACCTCCAGCATAAAATCTGCTGGCACCTCGCCGTCGGCATCATCAGGCTCGTACTCTACACTTGCCAGCGCCTCATTGTCGCTGTAGGCGGATTTCATTGAGAACAGGTCATCCTCGTTGCTTAAGGAATCGATGGTCTGCTTTAAGCTGTTTGCACTTTCCTTTAGGTGGATTGCATACGCGATGGAGCGCGGCGTGGGCTCCGTGAGGTAAAGCGGCGTAAAACGGTTTTTCCACTGAATGGTGCTGTATAAATTTTGCAGTTCACTGGAATCGTGCATGGCAAAACGGGAGCTGCGCTTGTTGTGTTTTCTGTTGGAATTGTTGTTGTCCAGGCTGCCGTAGGTGGTCATATACTGGTCCAGGGCCTGCAAAGTGTTCATGGTAACTGACATACAGATGTCCTCCTTCCTTGGGTAGGTAGTGTCAAGTTAACTACCATATTTTTTTAAACAAACCTTATTATTTCAAGG
>CAJUQZ010000063.1 GCA_910588755.1 uncultured Lachnospiraceae bacterium
TTTCTATATTCCAAACTTTTCCCTTATTTCTGACACCTTTTCCGCTGTACAGCCGCATTGTTCTGCAATAATGGTATTATCTTGTACTCCTGCACGAACAACCACCTTAAAGATTTCTGCACTTAAATCAACTCCACGGGCCTCTCCCTGAACTTCTCCACGGGCTTCTCCCCGAGCCTCTCCAATAATTATTCCTTGAGCCTCTCCCTTTTCCCAGCCTTCCAGCAATATACTCTCTCCCAATCCACTCATCTCATTTTCCGAGAAATCAATATATTGTTTTATTGTATCCAGAAAATCCGGCTTATGCGGATACATGATCGCATGTGATAGCCTTAGCGCATCATACCCAGGATTTTCCCTTGCCGCATCAAAATGTTCATCTCCCAGTCTGATGATCACCAGCGTCAGCAGATCATAATTGTTCTTCTCTGGATGGCACTGCCCGTAATTCTTTGTGTTGTCCATCTCGATAAATGATATGCTGAACTGCTCCTCCCTAGGGATGGCGTCACGGCATATCCAGATACTGTAGCATTTCTCCAGCACACCATAATCTGTTGTCTCTGTCACAAGCGTCAACTGGGCGCCAAGCTCCCTTGCCAGGTAATACAGCCCCCTCTTTTCTATGGGGTATCCTGGACGGTATGTTCTCTGCACCTCTAAATCAATATGGAGACTGACCACGATTTTCCCATCTGAAAGTTCTGGATTGACCGCTTTAAATCTTGTGTCAAACAAGGCCACCTTTTCATTGAGGGCTACAAACTCCTTGTCACTTCCCTGTATTCTGGTGTTTGTCCGGCCCGGCGAGACTTCCTCGTTGTCTGTTATGGAGTCAGCCTCTATAAACCCCATAATCTGTTTCGTGTCATATGCTTCAAATTCCCTGACCACATCCTTCAAAATCACTGCAAGGATTTCTTTGTTCTTGTAGAGCTCCTTACTTGCATGGTCAAGCCCCTCGATATCCACTGTTGTCTGAAGTGAACTCAATACCTCCATGCTGCCTTTTATCTTCTCCATTCATATTCTCCTCTGTATTTTGTTCCCCTCTATGCAGTTTTATTATATCATAGATGATTTATCTTGTCGAACATTTTTTCGTATTTTACAAAAAAATAAATGAAAATAATTATTTTTCTGCGAACTCCCATCCGCCTGCTTTCGCAGACATTCAATTCAAGATGATGAAATCTCTGTTTTCACATTAATACGAATAAACTCTACTGTCAATAACCCCTAACTTGCTTTCCTGATATAAAGTATGAAATTGTCAAGGTGCATTTCATAGTTCTATTATTGCTGATACTCATTCCTCTCAGTCACATTGGACGTATTATTGATAATACTATTAAACATATGGCTTACTGCCTCTATTGAATATGTCCTGGCTTCCATTATGATATTGTCAAACACATCATTGACATAGCAGTCTTTATCAATAAATATTCCCGTATTGTGATTGCCCATAATGTTATTTCTGCATATAATATTCTCATATCCAGCCCCAGCATCTACAGTTTCATCCTCTTTCACCCCATTCCCGACTTCGATGCCATATTGATGGCATATATCATTCTCGCCACCTTGGATTACATTTTCCATAATAAGATTCCTCACAGAGGACTGCACCATTTTGATGCCTACAAGGTGATCCGTTATAATATTATTTCTTAAAATATTATAAGCCGTGTTATCCAGTGCAATTCCAGGATACATGGACGCCCCGTTACTCCCGCAATAGTTTCCGTCGAGATAAAATCCCATTGTTCCATATGCAAGACACACGGCGCTGCCATTGTTTCTGTTTAACGTATTTCCTACAATATACCCTCTGTAAGCGCCATCCGCATAAATTCCCACAGAACCATTATCGGAGATCCTGTTGTTTGTTATCAGTACATCATGTGGACATTCTGTCTGATGATAGATACTATCCCTCTGCGGGATATTATGCTCCTCGTCAAAGGCTTCCCAGATATTATACCAATCCTCTGGAATAACACCCGTCAGCACGATTCCCGACATCCATTTCGACATGCCGCCATTACCATTTATGACGTTATCCTGAATGATGCACTCTGATACATCGCCTGCCAGATAGATGCCGCCTGCACCATTATAACAAAACGCGCTGCCTTCTATATTTATCCCTCTTGTGTCCCCCAGAACACAGACCGCCTTTTGCATAAGACCGTCTATTTTGCATTCAGATATACTTGTCTCACTGCAGTTTATCAGGTAAATGCCATAACTTATATCTCCCTCCAGACAAATATTATTGAGATAAATATCCGTGATATCTTCCCCGAGCAAGCCATACTCAATTCCGGTTCCAACGAGGCAGACACCATTTCCATTGATTGCTGTATTGTTTCGAAGCACCAGCGTATCGTTTAATTCGATTCTATTGGACCGAACATCTATCAATGCGCCAGGGTATTCATCGATGACCTGCTGCAGCTCCTGTGATGTCGTTCCGGTAAATATGATTTCCTTTCTATTATAATAATGCGCATCTGACAGGTGACCGACCGATTCTTTCAGCTCATCTATCCCCAGCTCCGGATACAGAAACTGCTCTTTATCCAGTCCCAGACGCTCTATTTTCCGAATCACCATAAGACTGTTGACATACTCGTCCTGTTCTACCCAACCCATTCTTTCCAGCTTAGGAAGGCCATAGCGCAATATGATGTCCACATTGAGATCGTCATTCCTGCATTCCTCAACCTGCACACTTTCTACCTTATAAATCTTTCCCGCTTCATTCTCGTATACCACAGGAAGAGTGTTTAGAAACTGGCCTATATTGATCATCGGTTCCTCGCACTCCACCGATAAAACATATGGATAATTTTTCAGCGTCTCAATTGCCGCACAGTAGCTTTTGCCGCTCAATACGTCCTGATGCGGTAAGCCTGCGAGCGCAAAATATGTCCACTCAGAATCTTTATACTCACCTACATACGGTACAAACTGTTCAGCTTGCACAGACAGTTTGGCAGCTTCCATATACAATTGTTTAGTAACTTTACTAATTTTATCCCGATGGCTATATACTATATTGCATTCATACAAACCAAAAAAGTCAGAAGCAGCCACCCCCTCAGATGTATCAACCAATTTTAAATTATAATCCTGAGGCAGCTTCTTTTCTATAGCGCTAATATATATGATAAACAATATACCCCATGTAAGTATATAACTAAATGCAAATATATCCTTCTCCAATGAAACTATTGTTCTCACGACGATCATAAATGCAACAGTCCATAAAATAGAATACATTTTGAAATAATAATATGCCGAAATTTTCCCAAAATAATTTCCAACAAACAATACCATCAAATATAAGAGAAAAACAAACAATACAATACATTCAATATTAATTGATTTTGATTTAATACTTCTGACAGTCCATACAACACAAAACGGAATTACAAACAAAAAGTCTGCATAAAGTGTACTATACGAACATCCCCACCATGACAGAGCACCAACCAATCCATCAAATGTTCCCCTAATCAGCCATAAATACAAGAAAGCCAAACATACCGCCAAAAATATAGCACTAATAGGAATTACCATAATAGATATCTTTTTCCAGGATATCTGCCTATTCTTTATCCATTTGATAATAACAGACACGGCTACAATTCCAATGACAGGAGGTACAAATAATAAATACGAAACTAATACTGAATAACATGAACTGATAAGCAAAACCAATGTAGCTTTTTTTGAACTGAATATATCATTATAATACATATCCAGCAAAAATATTATCATAGATACACACATAATTCCAGTAGACAAATATGAGGAACCGAAAACCATTGAATTCCACGGATACCCCAACATATAAGCTACTGCAACTACAATTCCCATCATAATAGAAAATTTAGTATTCAAATATCTGCGTATTAATGCCCAAAACATCGCACCGTTAAGATACAATACCACTATCTCAAACAGGATAAATATTTTGTACATTAAAATCTCATTGATAATTCCTTTCAAAGCATTCATTATCAATCCACTGTTAATTGCAGAAAAATACATATTTATTAATTGTCCCTGGCCAGAAACATTACGGGCATACATTAAATGACGGGCTGCATCACTATCAGCCTCAAAATTAAAATTATCCAGCCGTATCCCAAACTGCCTGACCGCCACCACCACAACAAACCCTGCCAGTACCGCCAACGCCCATACATCAGCGGCCGCAAAAAAATACGCCTGTCTGCGCTTTCTTGCGAGTATCACATACCATAAGACAGCTCCCTCCGCGATATGAAGCACGCCAAAAACTGCAGCATTGATTGGAATTACCGGGATTCTGCTAAGAATCCCCGCCTCCACAGACTGCACAATCATAAAAAGAACCGCAGTAAAGACAAGATATGTAACTGCATTTAGTTTTTCATCACTTTTGCGCACAAAATAGATACCTGCGCATAATACTGCCCATCCCGTTATATATAACAGCAAACTCACCTTATCCCACCCTTTCAAAAGCCTTTCCATGCGGCATTCCCTGCGCAAAACGCTTCAGCAGACCTACTCAAATGCAATGGACACACCGCAGTTTGTTGTGTTGTTGAGGATACTGTTGAACTTCATGCTTATGGCCTCCACGCCGCAGAACTGCGCGTCCATCACGATATTGTCAAACACATCATTGATATAACACCCTTCGCCAATAAAGATTCCCGAATAGTGATTCCCTGATACGATGTTCCTGCATATAATGTTCTCATAGTCCGCCGTGCAATCCACATTTGTATCCTGCGTTTCAAAGGGCTCTGACTCTAATGCGATTCCGTAATACTGAAACGCGTCGCTCTGACCTGTATTATTATCCCTAATTACATTTCCCATAATCACATTCCTGACCGCGGTGTGTGGCATATGGATTCCTCCGCCATAGTTGCCTGACAGGTTATTGTTTTCCAATATGTTGTACGCGGCGTTGTCCAGCACAATTCCAGCAAGCTTTGCCTTTGAGGAACCATCCTCCATCCGACCCGCATCAAGCACAAAATCCGCATGCAGCTCATCATCTGTCTTGCCAAACCGCCCACCATTTTGTTGAAGCGTGTTCCGGCTTAGATAAAAGCCCACTGTCCCGTTTCTAAGGCTGATACCCTCTTTTTGATTCCCACTTACATTATTGTCCAGCACATAGCACATATATGCGCCATCCGAGTAAATTCCAGCCGCTCCGTTATCCTCAATCTTATTATTTCTTATAATAATATTGTGTGGGCATTCCGCCTGTGTAGTGCCAGTCATCGCAATACCTGACATCAGCCCCGCATTTCCGCGGCTGCTCTTTATTGTGTTTGATTCGATCAACCCGTACATTACATTTCCCGCTATATACACCGCTCCTGACCGATTCTCAGCAATTGTGTTCCCACGGATAACCACACTGTCAGTAACACCCGTTATGATAATGGCACTTTGCCCGCAGCCTTCAATTGTATTTCCTGTTATCTGGATATGGCTACAGTCTGCACAATAAATGCCATACTCTGTCCCGCCGTCAATCTGTATGTCATGAATCCCTAGATTGTCTGCATTTTCAGCCAGGAAACCATACGACACACCTTCTGTGCACAGCCGCACACCATTCCCGTTTATAATGGTATTCCCATGCAACATGACAGGCTCGGACATGTCAATCTGTTCTGAATAAATATCAACTACAACATTAGGATGCACGTCTATTACCTGCTGGAGCTCTTGCGATGTTGTCCCTTCAAACGCAACTGTCTCATACACACCATTTGAAGCATCCAGTGTCCCGATGTGTTCCTCAATAACCGCAATCATGGCCCCAGGCTGAAGGATAACAGCTGTATCGAGTCCCAGTGCTTCGATTCGCTTTATCACCCGCAGGGGATCTACATACTGCACCTGATCCTCCGGATCCATCCTCTCCAGACCCGGTAGGGAATGCTGCGACAGGATATCTGATTTGAGCCCGACAGCCGGTGGCTGGTTTTCTGCTAACTCTGTACCGACTTCGGCCTCCGGGCCGGTCTGCCCGACATTGTTGATTCCATCATTAGAATGAATTCTGGTGCAATAGAACCCAAACGCTGCTATAAAATAAACCGCACCTGCAGCCGCAATCATCTTCCCCTTTTTCATGTTCAGATTTCCAAATACCCTTTCCAAAATTCCAAACTTCTAAGCTTTAGCCCCTCCGTGCGGTAAGCCTCCTGCGCTTTGTTCAGCTTCCGTGAAACGGCAAAGAGCATCCCTATTGTTTTCATCAGATAGTGAACAGTCTTTGCAAAAGAGCGTTCCGTGACAAACGCCTTTTTTGCTGATGCGTCATAGTACATCACGCGCTTTTTGCGGTAGCACTGTGGTGTTTTGACTGCTGCCATCGACACAATATTGTCCCCTTTTGACGGCAAAATGATCCCGTTAAATGTCAGGTTACGGCTAATTCTTGTCTTTAAGGTATGCGTTTCACCAAGGCTCGCTTCATACTGCGGATAATGAAATCCCATTGTCAGCTCTTCTAGCGGCTGGCCTTTGTACCCCTCCGACATGACCTTTTTGTGCAGGGCTTCCCCGTCCTGCGCCATCAGCCATCCGGGACCTTTGAGGAAATCCCTGATACCCTGCAGGTACAAGTCTACATTTTTATACCGGTAAAACATGATCTCCTGCACACAATGCTTGAACATTGTCCTGTTTACCTGTTTCCTGCCGTACCACTGGCAGTGAAATGAATTGTCAATCAGCTGGTTTCGCATGATATAGTACTCTAAAAATGATGAATACTTATTCTCAAACGGCTCATGCCACACACAGATACCATTCATCAGAATCAGTCTTTTCATATTCCTGAGACCATACTCTAGGTCATCCCCGCGTATAAATATTGGCAGCGGCAGATTATCCTCACGCACCACCTCAATTGGAAAACAGCAGTACCACCACGCATTGAACTCCGTATACTCCTCTACCTCATTATAGAGACACGCGTCACACAGCCGCAGGTCCAGATTCTGTTTCAGGGACTCCAGCGCCCCGCCATTCCATGATGCGCCCGCCTCAATCTGCCTGTACTGCTGGTCGAGGCGCAGCATAGCCCCGCCGATAAATGCTTCCTGATATTCATCTTTTATCAGCGAAAGTACCATATATGTCTTGACAAGCGCCTCCGGCTCTATGACAATGTCATCGTCCATCAGCAGGACATGCGTAATGTGATGCTGCGCATTATTCTGCAACATCTCAATCATGTCCCTGGTAAACCCGCCAGCCCCACCTAAGTTCCTGTTGGGATAAATGTGGATATTGTTCGACTGTAGCCTGTCTCTGTCAAGACTTTTACCATTATCTGCAATAAATACTTCCATATGCCCCCTTAGAGGAGAACATTCATTTTCCAGGATTGCTTCATTTAGTATCTTTATATTTTTCTCTATAAAGGCTTCCCTCTTAAAGGTGCAGATACCAATACCGATTTTGACAGCCCTGGCAGTCTGCCCGTCAAGCTCTGTGATGTATGCACCGCCATAGAACCGGCTGTCATCCTTTAGCGCCTCAATCGCAAATGTGTGCATCCCCTTATCGCCGCCGTCCGCATATGGAAGTACAAACTCCTGGGGTTCTGCTGACTCTAGTATTTGTTCCAGCAGCACCTTTTCTGAGATAAAATTTCCTATCTTTTCCTTGTTGACAAGGCTGACCTTGAAGCTGCCCGATATTTTTATTTTCAGGGAAATATTACTTACAATTGTATACTTTCTCCATTTCTCGATGGACAACCCGTTAAAGTATGTGTCAAACCAGGCTTTGCCATGCCTCTCAAACACGATTTCCTGATTTCCCAGCACATGCTGTGTCCTGATCTTCTCACAGGAGGCGCTGTCTTTTCTGTCCAGCCTGAAATACAATTCACGCTCTGTGCACCGGCCTGTCTGGGGAAATAAAATCCGCTGTATTTCCATATCAAACTCCTTATAACCTCACTTTATCGTCCACTGGTGTGGGAATGTGCACGGCCCGAACTCGTCATGCACATAGTCCCTCACTGTAATCTGCATAATATTTCTGACATTATCATATAACTCGCCCTGTTCCCCATTAATTCCGATATCCAGATAATATTTACCTGGCAACAGCTGCAGCTCTTCTATGATAAACTGTACCTCGCCCTCCTGCTTCAGGACAGGAAGCTCATCGCCAGGCTTTGTAAAGCAGCTGCCGTAACAATACTGCCAGTTGTCCCTGACCAGATCCATATTAAAATTTACCCGGATTCCGTCATGCACCGTGCGGTATCCTATTTTCAGGACAAACCGATCACCCGTATTGAACTGAAAACATGCATTGCCGTCTCCATCCTCTATCACCACACTGGTAAAATGCACGTCCTGCGTTCCGTCTCTCCTAGCATCCGGGTGAACCTTGTCCGCAAGCTGCAATATGGATCTCCTGCGCTCATCCTCAAACATCTCCCTGCTCTGATTTGCCAGATGCATGATGCGCTCATCCTCCATCGAATCCAGATAGTGCATTCCCACCAGACGCGGCTCACCGTCCTCGCGTACCAGTCCCTCTTCAATCCAGATCAGCCTATCACATATGCTGTAGAGCTGCTCCATTGAGTGGGAGACTATCACGATCGTGACGCCTTCCTCTTTGATATCCTTTAGCCGCTGGAAGCATTTTTTCTGAAAGCTCACATCGCCAACTGCAAGAATCTCATCGATTAACAGCACCTCCGCATTGACATTGATCGCCACGGAAAAGGCCAGCCGCATGTACATCCCTGACGAATACGTTCTGACAGGGTTGTCTATAAACTCCTCCAGCTCTGAGAAGGCTATAATGTCATCCATTCTGGCATCAATCTCTTCATTGCTAAGCCCAAAGATCGTCGCGTTGATATAGATGTTCTCGCGCCCGCTCAAATCTGGGTGAAAGCCTGCCCCTAGCTCAATCAGGCTTGAAACCCTTCCCTTTATGGATATCCTTCCCTCATTGGGCTTTAATATCCGGCTTAACATTTTGAGCATAGTACTCTTTCCACAGCCGTTCTTACCTATAAAGCCGACCGCCTGTCCTCTTGGCACGTCAAAGCTGATATCCCTTAATATCTCTCTGTTTTCATGCCTGTTTCGATTCGCAAAGATTACCCGCTCCTTGAGCATGGAACCCTTGTCTGTATATACCTTGAAGGTCTTCTTCACATTGCAGACTTCTATACTGTTTTCCACTGGCATCATAGTTCCTCCGCAAAGTTGTCATTCAGCTTCGCAAATATCCATTCGCCAAGCATGAGCATTATAACAGCAAACACGGTTGCATACAGAAAACCCTTTTCTGTCGGCATACGCTTCCAATATAGTACACTGTGGTACGCCTCTATGACATGCGCCATCGGATTGGCCTTAAAGATCCATAAAATCTGTGGCGGTATTGTATCCATAGAGTATAGAATGGGCGTCAAATATATCCAGGCCATCAGCAGTACTGTCACGATATGCTCCAAATCCTTAAAAAATACCGTGACCGCTGACACGACCAAAGCAAACCCCAGCGCCAGCACGTACTCCACCATCATAACCATCGGAAGGAAAAACAGTGCCCTAACACTGATTCCCACCCCTGAAACGATGAGCACTGCAAACACGATTATAAAACAAAACAGCATGTTGACAAAATTCGATGTCACACATGCTAACGGTAATACCTCTCGCGGAAAGTATATCTTCTTGACCATATCTCCCTGATACCGCACACAGCCTGCTCCCTGACGCAATGACACATCAAAGAAGAACCAGGGTATCATACCTGTTATGACATACACATAAAACTTGTCAAGATTCGTTCTGACAATCACAGAGAATACAATAATATATACAATAATCTGACACAACGGATTGATAAAGGTCCACAAAAACCCCAATATCGAGCCTTTATACTTTCCCCGTAGATCACGCTTTACAAGGCTTTTTACCATATCCATATACGCCAGTATTTCTTTCACGTGTCCTATCATGGATTCTTACCTCTTCCCGTCTTACTGCCAGCGGCCATTCCTCTTCCCGGATTACATAGCCTGTCCATTGGTCTTCCCCACTTCCTGCCTCACTGACAGCGGCCACTCTTTTCCCCGGACTGCACGGCCTGCCCGTCGTTCTTCCCTATTTTCTCCTCCAGCTCATACTCCATCCGTCGGACATGGTACTGTGTGTCAGCCAATATACGTCTGTTCGATGCCATCAGATCGGACACAAGCCCTATCATAAAGGTCAGAAACCCTATAATTATCAGTGTACACGCAAGGATGAGTGATTGAATATGGCCTGTTCCGCCCTGTGAAAACAGGAAATATAAAAAACGTACGCCAATCCCGACACCAATCACGGTCGGCAAAAGGCTGATATAAGTGAATGCCTTCAATGGCTGATACATAATATAGGCCCTTAGTATGATGACAATTGACTTTTTGACATAGGCCCATACCCCGTTGAACAGTCTTGAAGGCCGCAGCTGCGGATTGGTGTGTACTGGAACACTTGTAACTGCTATTTTTTCACGTCCGGCCTGCACAATGGTCTCCAGGGTGTAGGTGTAGTCATTGACCACATTGATGCGCATGGCCGTATCGCGCGTCATGGCGCGAAATCCGCTAGGCGCATCGGGAATATCTGTGTTGGAGGCCAACCGCACCGCCCAGCTGCCCAGATGCTGCAGCTTCTTCTTCATATAAGAGAAGTGCTCCGTGTCATCAATCGGCCTCGCGCCCACCACCATATCGGCCTGTCCGTCCAGGATTGGCTGTATTAGCTGCTGGATATCCTCCGCACAATACTGGTTGTCCGCATCCGTATTCACGATGATGTCTGCCCCATTTCTAAGGCAGCCGTCAAGACCTGCCATAAATCCTCTTGCAAGGCCCTTATTCTGACTAAAGTTTACGATGTGGTGCACGCCCCACTTTCTCGCAACCTCAACAGTGGCATCGCAGCTGCCATCATTGATAATCAGATATTCAATCTCATCGATTCCCTCAAGATACTCCGGCAGGTCGTTTAGTGCTGCCTCAAGTGTATCTGCCTCATTGTAGCAAGGCATCTGTATAATGAGCTTCATTGTTTTTTCTTCTTCCCCTTATTTCCAACAAGTGTTGTGACAATTCCCACCGCGAAAATTGCTACCACCAGCACTGCAATAATGACCTTCCACATGATATCTGCCTTTTTCTGCTCTCTCTGCTGCTCCTTTGCAGCCTCTGCTTCCTGAAATGACAGCAGATTCTCCTCCTGTACATTTTTAAATTCCTCATTCAGTGTATTGATATCAACGGATACATCCTGTGCCCCAGCTGACACCTGCGCATCATTTCCTGTCCCGTTCTCCTGCCCTTCACCGGCAGATGACTGTGCATCATTTCCCTGTACCGTTCCGACTGACGATTGCGCGTCATTTCCCTGTACCGTTCCGACTGACGATTGCACATCACTTGCGGTCGTATCCTGCCCTGCAGATACGCCCGGCGTGCTCTGACTTCCAAGCAGAACTAGACTAGACACCTGCACATACCCCTCGGTTTCCTGGTATGCAACCTTACACCACCCGTCCTTTGCATCTTCCTTCACTATTACCGGAGTTGCACCAGGAAGTGTCCCTGTCACTGCCGACGCAGCGTCTGGCGCCTCGTGAAGCTCCACCTCACTGCCCGTCTGAAATACCCTGTTTTTCTTTATATTCTCAACGTCCGCGGCACATACTGTCATGCCCATGACAAGCAGTATGCACAAAACACTCACGATTTTTCCCAAATTCTTTTTCATATTCGTTCCCTATCCTTCACTATACGCATCCGCGTTGTAATACAGTGTAAAATGACCATTCGTCAGATGACTGTCATATTTTTCCTCCAAGGTCTGTGCCTGACCACTGCGATAATCGAGCAGCAGTATATCCGACTCCTCCTGACTGTCTAGGTCATAATTCTTTTTCACAATATGTATCTGTGTATCCCGCATCATAAACTGCAAAATACCAATATTTCCATAATCCTCCCCACCCGTGCTGTAATAAACCTTCCTGTTCCCATCAGGATTGAGCTCCTGTATCTTCTGCATGACCAGAGTATCCCGGTAACAGCCAAACCGCGAGGGATCGACATACATCGTTGACAGCCGTATACTAATGATTATCTGCGCGGCCACCAAAAGCATCAAAAATACCTCCCTGCCCCTGCGCCGACCTATCCACCACATTCCCATACAGACGACCGCCGTCAGAACCGCATATATTAAGTAGACCTTCCAGTAATACAAAACCGGCTCAAAATTTTCCCGGTCATAGAGCCAGCTGATACCACATATCGTATTTCCAAAAAAGGATCTCTGACCATACGCACGCAGGCTTAACGTTACCAGCCATGTCATGACAGCCTCCAGCACAAGCATCACAGCAATACCACAAGCAGTCCTTTTTACTGTCCTGTTTCTTCTGCGTAGCTCCTTAATACCCATCATGATCAATATGGGCATCACATATTCATGATAGCGCCCATATGTCAGCGTATCCACCCGTCCCGGACGTATCGTATATATGGCACAGATCATCAGTGCCGCCAGTGTTGAGAGCAGCACAAACAGCGGAAAATACTTTTTCTCCCGCACTCCTCTTATGGCATAAACAAGCCCAAAATACGCCGTGCCAAAGCTTGCCAGTCCAAGGTACAGAAATTTTCCCGACACACTGATTACCAGATTTTTAAAGCCTTCTTTTGTGAAAATAGATATGATTTTGTCAATCTGTCCTGCATAATCATTTGCGTTTTTTAATGTGCTTGCCGTATCCCCATACACCAGAGCTGTCCAGTAATTCTTAATGAGCAGCCCAGCGGCAAACACCAGCGCCATCCCGGCCGCCAGCGCCAGCATGTACCTTACCCTTTTCCCGCCTTTTTTGATACTATATATAATTAGTGCTATAATACCCGACGCCAGAACGCCAATCGCACGCATATGCACAGAGTACATGTAAAGCATTGTGACAAGCATAAGTGCCAGATACCGCTTTTTCTCTGTCTGCAGATATTTGAGAAACATCAGGCATATGACAAGATACAGTGTGACAAGCAGTGACTCCGCAAAGGTCGTCCCTGCATAAAACAGCCACGTAGGATAAAATACGGCTACTGCAGCATAAAAGGTTTTACCCATCTTCTGCAAAATAAAAAAACAGACTGCAAGCAGCGCAAAATTGACAAACAAAGCAGCGCGGTAAGCGGTCACACCGCTTTTGAATATAAGAAAAACAGGGAGTAGAATGAGACTGTATCCATAAGAATAATAAGAGCCCAGGGATGCAATATCCGACCAGTCATATCCGGCAAGCCCAGCTGCATAGGACCAGTAGCCAAACTCATCGGCCGGAAAATAGAATCCGTAACTCTTGCTTATGCCGTGGCATGCGATACAGAACAAAAGTAGCGTAAACAGTATGTCATATCTTCTCTGTATGCACCATGCCTTCATCTCCTCAAAACTCCCCCTGTTTGTTAACGAACGCAGCCCACACTGCAACATTTATGTAATCCCACTACCTTTATTGAAGAGTGAACAGAATCTCTAACAGACAATTCCGGTGTGGCTCTTACACCATACCGGAATCTGTTTTGCTTGTTTATTGTGCTACAAGTGCATATGTGCCGACACCAGCCTGCACATCGAAGGTTACGGTTGCAGGATCGCTGTCAAGGTCCTCAAGAATTGTAACTACGCCGCCTGGCTGTACACAAATTACAGAGTATGTCTTTGTGAGGTCAGCACCCTTTGGAAGACCTGCTACCATAGCCACGCTACCATCCTCAAGTGTCACAACGTTGTTGTTCTCCTTTGCATAGAGGTCAATATTCAGGACTGCAACTGCCTCTGCATTTCCACCCATAGCCTCTAATGCTGCGTTAACGCATGCCATCGCTGCCGGGCTCTTTGCCGGATCTGTGTCATAGATCGTGATGGCTGCCGCCTGTCCGTCCTTAAGACCCAGGTTTGCCTTTACCTCTGCAAGCGGTGTGGTAACAGCTGTACCCTGTACAGTCTTTGCTGCGTAGCCGCCTGCGATAGTTGTCTTTACATTTGTGCCAGCTACAGCAACTGGTACATTCGCTGCCTTCACATCCTCTGATACTGTTGTGCTTTCAGAAGAGCTTTCGCTTGAATCATAGTAGCCTGCGCATACTGTCATAGCAGATGACATTACCATTGTTGCTGCAAGCGTTGCTGCAAGAAATTTTTTAAGTTTCATTTTAAATCCTCCTTCTCTACGTCTTATATGACCAATTGTTATTATAATATATCCTCACGTTTTTTTCAACCAATTTGGCATTTTCTTTGCGTTTCAAGACATCTTTTGTGAATTACTTATAATATTTTTCTGCAACATATATCATTTTTAGGCACAAATCATACACAAATATGGTAAAAATCGGTATTTAGGCATATTTTTTCCTATTTATCTGTCTCATAATCTGCACATTTTTACCATAGTATAAAAAATATGCTGCTTATTTTTCTTACGTGCCCGTGTACAATCGAGTAGGGGAATGACCTTCTCCACTACTCGCTGCGCGCCCCGTGCGCCGCCTTAGCGGCATATTTCCTCTGCTCGGGGCTGCGCAATCGAGTAGGGGAATGACCTTCTCCACTACTCGCCGCGCCGGGTGCGTGCAGCAAAGCTGCTAAATTCCATACGCACCCGTGTGCATAAAAAAAGAGGCAGCTCCTTAGATGTCTGCCCCCTGCTCTCTTAGAAATTCAATAATGTCACCAACTGTCTTAACTTTTCCGTCCATTTCCTCATAGTCAGCATTAATCCCATACTCGTCCTCAAATGCCATGACCAGCTCTACCAAGTCGATGGAATCCGCTCCAAGGTCATCCTTAAGGTTTAGATCCTCTGTCAGCTCCATTCCTGTTAAATGCAATTGTTCTTCGATGATTTCAAATACTCTTTCCATTTAAAAATCTCCTTTACACAACCGTATTCTGGCAAAACACCTCAGATACTCCCCCAGTTCATTCCAGATATTATATTCACTGGCCGAAGCACGAAACCCTACAATTTTATTGTATGCATTCCTGACTGATCTTATGATGTGTTCCATGATGTTCCGTTATTTATTCCAATCATTGCCCTGACAATGAGAAGTATAGTATTCCTATATGTATTTGTCAACGTATTCTCCAAATTTTGTCTGATTATTTGTCTTCCAGCAGATGCTGATACACCTCACGCTTTGAAATTCCCCTGTCCCTTGCCACTCTCTTCATGGCCTCCTTACGATCAATTCCCTGGACTTCATACTGCCGCATATGCTCGCCAATCGGTATCTCCTGCCAGCTTTGTTCCTGCTCCATGCGTATTTGTAAAAGACTCTTTCCCTCCACCACAAGCACATATTCCCCCCGCGGTTCCTGGGCTTCATACATCTTCAGCGCGCTGTGGATTGTGGTTGGAAACACCTCCTCAAATTTCTTAGTCAGTTCCCTGCACAATGTCATGCTGCGTTCTCCTAACGCCTCATACAGCTCATTCAGTGTCCGGACCAGATGATGTGGTGCTTCATATAAAATAATTGTCCTCGATTCCTTCTTTAAATCCTCCAAGACAGCCATCTTCTCCTTCTTGTCAGCAGGCAGAAAACCCTCAAAACAAAAGCGCCTGGTCCCAAGCCCCGACACCGTCAACGCCGTGATACATGCCGCGGCACCCGGAAGGGAGGTCACCACAATTCCCGCTTCATGACACATCCGCACAAGCACCTCACCTGGATCAGATATCGCAGGTGTCCCCGCATCCGTGATCAATGCCACATTTTTCCCAGCATTGATCTGTTCTGTCAGGCTAACCGCCTTTTCAACCTTATTGTATTCATGATAGCTCGTCATCGGCGTGTGAATCCCAAAATAATTCAGCAGCTTTATACTGTTTCTCGTATCCTCCGCCGCAATCAGATCCACCATCTGCAGTGTCTCCACCACCCGCGGCGTCATATCCCCCAGATTGCCAATCGGCGTCGCACACAAATACAATTTTCCTGCCATCTGTAACACCACCTAATTCCCCAAAATATATCATATCCATCCAGTCAGAAATTAGACTTGTGGACCGCATGATTTTTCAAATACGCTCTAACATATCACACCAGTATCTATAAACTTCTCGACCTACCATATCAGTATCCATACACATCTCACTTTGCGTCGAAACAAATATCCAGCCCTCAAAACACGATCTAGCATATCAGTATCCATACACGTCTCACTTTGCATCGAAATTTATATCCAACTCTCAAAACACGATCTAACATATCCTATCAGTATCTATACACGTCTCACTTTGCATCGAAATTTATATCCAGCTCTCAAAACACGATCTAACATATCCTATCAGTATCCATATACATCCCGTATTTCATCTGTATAGACATTTGGCTCCCTAAATACAATCAGGGGCTTCTCCACCGTCATGCGCGGTCTGCCGCCCCGGCTTCCCTCGATCAGCACCATATTTGGCTCCTTGTCAACAAAGGGATAAACCAGCTTCATGCGCTTAGGCTCCAGCCGGTACTCTGTCATCACATTGATGATCTCTGCCAACCGGAACGGCCTGTGTACCATACAGAAATATCCCCCTGGCTTTAACAGTTTCGCCGCTGTTCTAACCACGTCCTCCAGTGTGCAGAGAATTTCATGCCTTGCAATCGCCTTTGGTGTCTCTGGATTTTTCAGTCCATGCTGCCCGATCATATAGGGAGGATTGCACGTCACCACATCAAAAGAAGCAGCGTCAAAGAACTTGTCTGCTTCCCTCAAATCCCCAGTCACTATATCAATCCTGTCCCCCAGTCCATTGAGCCGCACACTGCGCCTTGCCATATCAGCGCTCTCCTCCTGCACCTCAATGGCACTGATATGTCCCGCTTTTGTCTTTCCCGCCACCAGAAGCGGTATGATGCCCGTTCCCGTACCCAGATCCAACAAGCACGCCCCAGGCTTTACCCGCACAAAACCACTCAACAGCACTGCGTCCATGCCAAAGCAGAATTTATCAGGATTTTGTATGATCCGGTAACCATTTCGCTGCAAGTCATCGAGCCGTTCATTCTCCCTTAACTCTACGTCCATTTATAAGCCTCCACGTTGCATACACAATCCTGCTGGAAATCCATTCTCAGTCAAACACTCAACCCGCAAAACCTTCATCTGTCATACTCTCATCACTCATTATCCTCCAGCTTGGATTTTGCTCCCTTTTCTTGTTTCTCCAACTTTTCAAGCTCTCTTAACTCCTTGAGCTCCTCGTTACTCATATTGTCATTCTTCCCCTTCTTATGGCGTCTCTTGAACCGAAGCTGCTCCACCTTGTACTCATGGATCTCCTTCTCATCGTCCACCTCGACTATCACCTTCACCATCTGACGAAGAACATTCACACTGTGCACTTCCCCCTTAAGCCCATCGTCCGTCGTCACAAAATCGCCTACATTTGGAAGCTTCCTGTTGAGATACTCATAAGTCTCCTCCTCATGCTTTAAGCAACACATGAGACGACCGCACACACCCGAAATTTTTGTCGGATTCAGTGACAAGTTCTGCTCCTTAGCCATCTTGATCGAAACAGGAACAAACTCCGACAGATGTGCATGACAGCACAGCGCCCTGCCGCAAATCCCTATGCCGCCAAGGATCTTTGTCTCATCGCGCACACCAATCTGACGCAGCTCGATTCTTGTCTTAAACACAGACGCCAGATCCTTTACCAGCTCACGGAAATCAATGCGCCCATCCGCCGTAAAATAAAAGAGCACCTTATTGTTGTCAAATGTATACTCCGCATCAATTAGCTTCATCTCAAGGTTATGCTTCTTAATCTTTTCCAAACAAATCTTGAAGGCATCCTTTTCCTTCTGCTTATTTGTCGCCTCCTGTTCCATATCGCGCTTAGTCGCAACCCGCAATACCGGCTTCAACGGCTGTATGACCCTGTCCTCATCAATCTCCCGGGGATCACCCACCACAGTACCATACTCTATGCCGCGCGCAGTCTCCACGATTACATGATCACCGCGCTTTATGTCAAACGTCAGCGGATCAAAGAAATAAATCTTTCCCGCCGTCCGAAACCTCACACCAATCACCTTTACCATATCTATTTACCTCACTTTAATCATACTAAGGACCTGTAATAACCGTCTACCCTGTGACCGAGCCCCTAATCAAACCGCCTTCATGTCAAGGAACATAAGTTCCATTGTCAGGTCAAAATTCACGTTCGCCGCAAGTCTGCTCCTAGCCCGGTCAATCGAATGAATAATTTTCTCAATTGTATCATAGCTGTACCGCTTTGCAGCACTGGCAATATCAGATACCTCTTCCTTAAAAATGATGTGCTCCTGCCTGCCATGCAAACCACACGCTTTATATAATAGCACATCACGAAACCATATGAAACACAAATCAAGATAATCGCCCGTGTCAAATTTTTCCTCCGTGATTGTTTTGACCTCTGATGCAATCTGGTTGATTTCCATATCCGAAATATTTTTCAGTATTCCAAGCACAGACTGTTTCATATGGTCAAATGTCTCATTGGAAGCCAGCTCAATTGCACGTCCCACATTTCCCCTGGCAAAAGACGCGCAGATAGATGCCCTGTAGTCTGGTATCTGTACACGCTGCATCAGATAACGCTTGATCAGATCGTCCGGAACCGGCTTTATATTCAGCAGCACACACCGGCTTAAAATAGTTGGTAGCATCGCCTCTGCCCTGGTGGCAAGCAGCAAAATTACCGCATATCTCGGCGGTTCTTCCAATGTCTTTAAGAGCGCATTTTGCGCCTGCACATTCATCTTCTCTGCCTCGTCAATGATATATATTTTGTACGTTCCGCTGTACGGCTTGATCGCAATGTCCCCGTTGACCTGCTGTCTGATGTTGTCCACAGAGATTACATTGGGTTTCTCATGTGTCACATAGATAATATCTGGATGATTGCCATTTATTGCCTGCTTACATGACCTGCACTGATTACAGGGACGCACGTTGACACCTGACACACCCTGATTATCAAGACGCATACTGACATTTGTCATACCCTGATTATCAAGACGCATACTGACATTTGTCATACCCTGATTGCCAGGACGCATACTGACACCTGTGTCATTTTCTATCGGCAGCGTATGCTCCCCCTGCATGCCGAGATCAAACAATGTAGACTGACGCTCGTCCTGAACCTGCCCGCACTCGCACTGAAGTGCCCTCGCAAATATGTCTGCAATCATGCGCTTACCCGACAGCTTTTCACCCTGAATCAGATAAGCATGTGAAATTTTATTGTGTGCTATGGCGCTCTGCAGATTATCTGCAAGCTGCGCCTGACCGACTACATCCTGCCAAGATCCGAACATTTTTTCCGTTTCAATTCCCATACTTAAATCCCTTGTGTGCTTCCGTTTTATGCAAAAATATCAAGCAGCAGTCCCCGGATCTCATCAACCTTGGCAAGAATCGCAATCTTATCGCACTCCTCGCTTACCAACTCCTGCGCAAGCTCATCCAGCTTCTCATCCACAAGCCGAATAATTCCATAAACCCTGTGCCGCCCACGCCTGTCCAGAAAATTCTCCCTCGAAAACTTATGTGATCGGTTGACAATCTCATTCATAAATTCCTTAATCAAGGTACGATATCGCCGCATATCGCGCACATCCATGCGCTTCACAATCTTATCCCCCTGCATCACGATCTCTTCCATCATGAGATTCAGCCGCTCCGCAAGTCCCGCCTCCTCGATATTGCTCGCCAGCATAAATTTGAAAGAATCGTCCGTCGGCTGCGCAGTCTGCGTCTGCTGTACCGGTGCGGCCTGCTGCACCTCATTCACCTTTAAATCCATTCCTTCTCACCTCGCAGTAAATCCCTCTTTTTCAAAGCATAAACTCTCTGATCTCCAGAGCATACTTTATGCGGCTTCCAATATCCTTTTTCCATAAATCCACCAATTTTACAGGAAACACAAATCAAAAACCGCTTTTTCTGACAATAAACTCCGGGAAGCTATAAAATCTCAATCATATACCACTTCGCAGCAGACTCCTCTTTTTAAAGCTTCGACCCTATCAGACGACATAAAATATCTCTTTTTTCCCAAAGCCTCTGCCATACACCACATTTAAAAAATGAAAATGCAACCTCCCAGCAAACGTTTTTCTCAATGTGCTTTTCCAGTATCCTATAATCTGCGCACAATATTTCCTGTTCCCATAAACTGCACCTTCCAACCTGTATTTGTCAAACTAAGGATATTATGAAAAATTTCATTTTAAAAAGCCATTCATGAAATCACCAGCGGTCAGAGCTGTTGATACGAAGGAAAGCGACAACTGGCCAAGAGAAGCTCTCATAACCGAAAACAGAACTGACTACTTCCGATTCGATATGATATAATCTGTTACTTCATCCAGACAGTTTTTCAGATTATAATTATCAAATTTTACAGTAATCCCTGCCTTGTCAAGATTCTCCCGAGAAAAGTCCCTCACATCCGCCAGATAACGCCTGCACATCTCCTCATACCCTGGCTGCTTCTGTTTTTTTTCGCGCGCAAGCGCGCGTGTTAAGCGTTCCCCATCCTCCAAGTCAATATATACAGGTTTCACCTTATCCCTACCAAAATAGTCCCTTATTTTTGTATAGGATTCCAATGTTCCGATTACAAGATAATCACTTTCATCCAAATTGATCTGGTGATCCATTGCCATAAAATAATACCACACACCATAAACTGTGTTATAAGAGCGGCATTCGATAATCCTGCCCTCCTGCTCCATCTGCCCCATCACATCCGCTGATGTAAAATGATACTCCACGCCCTCCTGCTCCCCCGCACGGATCGGCCGTGTCGTATAAAGTACAATCCTTTTTAAGCAAAGCACAGGATTCTCCAGGAGCCTTTTATAGATCGTATCCTTTCCCGATGAACTTTTCCCGATGATACAAAATACACTCCCCATCTGCTCCCCTCAATACACAATCTAACCTTTTACTATCCGGCAAATTAGCACTTGACCCTTCTGACACTCTCCACCATGTTTCCTTCAATACACTATTTCGCCTTCTATTGTCCGGCTCATGCTCTTACGCAAACACTCTAACTAACCTTTTACTATCCGGCGAACAAGCACTTGACCATTCTAACACACTCCGCCATGTTTCCTTCAATACACTATTTCGCCTTCTACTGTCCGCCTCATGCTCTTCCGGACACTCCTCAACATCTATATTGATATCATGGATGTTTATGCAACTTCAATAACACGAACCATATTTGTATTTCCCGCAACGCCCAGCGGCACACCCGCAGTGATCACAACCTTATCACCGTGACGAATCAGCCCTGCATCAACACTGGCCTTCACCGCCGCATTGAACAACTCCTCTGTATCTTCTTTTTTCTCTATTAAAAGTGGACTGACACCGAACATAAGCGCCATCTGGCGATATACCATCTCATCCACCGCACACCCAATTACCATGCACCCCGGCTGATATTTTGATATCATTCCTGCTGTAAATCCTGACATTGTTACAGTGATAATCGCCTTTGCATTCAGGTCCATTGCCGTTGTACAGCAAGCATGGCAGATTGCCGTGGTCACTTCCTCATTGTTTATCCAGTTATGGCTTCTCTCCCTCAGCCTGTCCGCATAGCAGATATCCTGCTCTGTGCGCTCTGCAATCTTACTCATCGTTCGTACAGCCTCAACTGGATATGCGCCGGCCGCACTCTCCCCGCTTAACATTATCGCAGATGTTCCATCATAAATCGCATTGGCCACATCGGTCGTTTCTGCCCTAGTCGGCCTGGGATTCTTAATCATAGAGTCTAACATCTGTGTTGCCGTAATAACGATTTTTCCAAGTTGCAATGCCTTTTTAATCATCTTTTTCTGAAGAGCAGGTACTTCCTCTAACGGAATCTCAACGCCCATATCTCCTCTCGCCACCATGATACCATCGGAAGCTGCCAGAATTTCATCGAGATTATCAATTCCCTGCATATTCTCTATCTTTGAGATGACCTTCATTCTGCCGCCATGTTCCCTGATCAGGTTCTTAACCGCACAAACATCATCCGCACACCGTACAAATGACGCCGCGAGATAATCATACCCCATCTGCACACCAAAGATAATATCCTCCCTATCCACTTCGCTAATATAAGGCATGGAAAGAATCGCTCCTGGCACATTGATCCCCTTATGATTGGAGACATATCCTCCATTGACAACCTCACAGACAATGTCTGTATCCTCAATTGCCTTAATTGTAAGCTCAATCAAGCCATCATCGATCAATATACTTCTTCCTACTTCAACATCATTTTTCAGATTTTTGTATGTTATGGTTGCCCTTTGTGCAGTACCCATAATCTCTTCTGTCGT
Organism: uncultured Lachnospiraceae bacterium; assembly: GCA_910588755.1. Classification (GTDB taxonomy): domain Bacteria; phylum Bacillota; class Clostridia; order Lachnospirales; family Lachnospiraceae; genus COE1. The sequence continues at coordinate 22,523 of CAJUQZ010000063.1, forward strand.
AAGCCGGAATGTAGCACCCGTCTCCAGGTAGGCCTTTCCACCCTCAAAATCCCGAAGTCTGATCTCAGGTCCTTTCGTATCCTGCATCGTCGCAAGCGGAAGCCCCAACTCCTTTGCAGCAGCCCTGGCCCGCTCAAGTTTCAATTGATGTTCCTCATGATCTCCGTGTGAAAAATTAAACCTCGCAACATTCATCCCCGCAAGAAGCAGTTCTTTGAGTTTTTCCTCGCTCTCTGACGCTGGACCGATTGTACAGATAATTTTTGTTTTTCTCATAAACACTAACCCTTTCTATCAAAATTACTAATTCCATTCCTATCTAAGGAGCTGTAGGAAAATAAGTGATACAGATTGCGCAGGATATTTCTTCGAGGGTGTATGTCAAAAAACGTAGGCGTAGCGGGCTACGATGAGGCTTTTTGGCATGCACAATCGGAGAAATAGACAAGTCAGTTATTTTTCTACAGCTCCTAAATTGTACATCCCTGGTCTCTATGCCACCTCGTGGTTAGAAAACCCCATAAAGGCATATTTCCTTTTCTCCCTCCGATTGTGAATCCGGCCCCTGTGTATATGCAATGTCTCCAGCAAAGAACAGTATTTGTCCGCGGATGTCACAATCCATGCTTCCCTACACATAGGAGGAACCAAAGTAAGCGGCCACATATGCTTGATAATAATATCTTTCTGCCTTGCAGTGAGATGATACTCCTTCCCCGCATTATATAAAGCTCTTGCCGGGTGAAAAAATCCATGCAATCTATGGGAATTTACCTTGTCACTCTTATGCCAGTCGTACAAGAAATAGTCATGCAGCAGCGCACCTCTGACCAAATCCCTTGTATTGCACTTAATCTGAAACTTATCTCTGATATACAAGCTCGTCTTGGCGACATTAATACAATGCTCCTGCACAGACATATTCCCATGCTGAATATACTCTCTTGTACTTTTAAAATTCTCTGATTCAAAAATATCATTTGCATATTTTTTTAATTCATTCTCATACATACAGTCTCTCCCACTTTCACACATAATTCCCATTTACCAATTATTATTTCTCCGGTTTGCCTGACATACATTCTATCATATATCGCAGCAATAAAAAAGGTTCTTAATAAATATTTAAATAAAAAAACACGCCATCCGACGCGTCTATCTCTTATATTACTGAAATTTAAATGCCCAGAACCGGAATCGAACCAGTGACACGAGGATTTTCAGTCCTCTGCTCTACCGACTGAGCTATCTGGGCAGAAATAGCGGGGACAGGATTTGAACCTGTGACCTTCGGGTTATGAGCCCGACGAGCTTC
>CAJUQZ010000064.1:0-6745 GCA_910588755.1 uncultured Lachnospiraceae bacterium
TTGTCACCTGTCAGCATGACGACATGGATTCCCATGCCTTGCAGCTCCTCGACCGCCTGACGGCTGTCCTCCTTGATGACATCCGCCACCGCAATCATTCCTAAGAGTGTGTCTGCCAGCTCTGTCTCTCCTGCCTGCCCCTGGGCAAAAAACAGTGGTGTCTTGCCTTCCCCTGCAAGCTTCATGGACTTTTGCTCAAGCGCCTGCCAGGAAGCTCGCTTTGAATCTGCGAGCTTTTCCCCGATAAACTTTGCGCTTCCGCCGTACAGCACGCGACCGTCTGTCTCCGCCATAAGCCCGTTTCCAGGAAGTGCCCTAAACGCCGTCACCTCCGCCACATGCCATGTGTCATTCTCCGGGGCTGAAATCCCTGCAAAATACGACTCTGCATACGCATTGACAGCGCGGGCAAGCGGATGTTCGCTCCTCTGTTCTAGTGCGTATGCCATCGCGACAAGCGCGCTCCTAGACACCCCGTCTGCCGGAACGATATCCGTCACTTTTGGCTCCCCGCTCGTGATTGTGCCCGTCTTATCTAACGCCACGACCGCCACCTTTCCAGTCTCCTCGAGTGACACTGCCGTCTTGAACATGATACCGTTTTTAGCGCCCACGCCGTTTCCGACCATGATCGCCACAGGCGTGGCAAGCCCAAGCGCGCATGGACAGCTGATGACAAGCACAGAAATCCCCCTGGCCAGCGCAAACCCAACTGTCTGGCCAACTGCAAGCCACACCAGAATGGTCAGCAGGGCAATGCCAATCACCGCCGGGACAAACACGCCGGACACCCGGTCGGCCACCTTTGCGATCGGCGCTTTTGTCGCCGCCGCGTCGCTCACCATCTTAATGATCTGTGAAAGTGTCGTATCCTCACCCACCCTTGATGCCCTGCACCGGATAAAGCCTGACTGGTTCACCGTCGCCGCGGATACCCTGTCGCCAGCCTGCTTATCTACAGGAATGCTCTCGCCTGTGAGCGCCGCTTCGTTGACGGCACTTTCGCCCTCCAGCACGATGCCGTCAACTGGAATGCTTTCGCCAGGTCTCACCACGAAGATATCTCCCACTGCCACATCCCAAGCCGCTATCTCCACCTCACGGTCGCCGCGCATGACAACAGCTGTCCGGGGCGATATCTTCATCAAACCCTTGAGCGCATCTGTCGTCTTTCCCTTAGAGCGCGCCTCAAGCATCTTTCCAACTGTGATGAGCGTCAATATCATCGCTGCCGACTCAAAGTAAAACTCATGCATATATCCCATAACCGCTGCGTGGTCGTTTCTCATCTGCGCCTCCGTCATGGCAAACAGCGCATACGTACTGTAGACAAAAGCCGCCGTCGAGCCGAGCGCGACAAGCGTATCCATATTGGGCGCCCTGTGCCATAGACTCTTAAACCCGCTGACAAAAAACTTCTGGTTGATAACCATGACCGCAGCGGTCAAAAGTAGCTGGAGCATCCCCATCGCAACATAATTGTCCGCCAACGCCTGTGGAACCGGGAAGTTCCACATCATATGCCCCATCGAGAGATACATCAGCACTGCCAGAAAACCAATGGAATACAGCAGCCTGCGTCTCAGCACAGGCGTCTCCTTGTCCCGCAGCAGCTCCTCCTGTTCACTGATGCCAGCGCGCGCGCCGCCAGAAGACTGTTCGCCGCCCTTGACCGAAGCGCCATATCCCGCCTCCTCTACTGCCCTGATCACATCGGCTGATAGAGCCGTACCCTCCACTCCCATTGAGTTGGTGAGCAGGCTAACTGAGCAGGCACTGACACCCGCCACCTTCGACACTGCCTTTTCCACCCTGGCACTGCATGCCGCGCAGCTCATGCCTGTCACTGTGTACTGTTCCATTTCAGATAACCCCTTTCACACCCTGCAAGTCAATTATTTCATAAGCTTTTTGAGCGTCTGGATCAGCTCATCAACTGTTTCCTCCTTGCCATCCTTGATATCCTGCGCCACACACGTCTTGATATGGTTTGACAAAAGCACCCTGTTGAAGCTGTTAAGCGCCGCATTCACTGCGGCCACCTGAACCAGTATGTCCGTGCAATAAGCATCCTTCTCGACCATTCCCTTGATCCCGCGGATCTGCCCCTCGATGCGGTTTAGCCTGTTGATCATGTCCTTGTACTCTTTCCCTGTACGCTCCTTAGTCTTTTGTGTGTCGCCCTGGGTTGACATGTCCTCTGCCTCATCTGAGGAAACGATTTCTGTGTCTTCTGCGCTTTTCGTGTTACCCATGTTTTCTTCGCTTTCTGTTGTTCCCGTACTTTTTTTGCTTTCTGCGTTTTCCAGCGACTCTAGTTTTTCATTTTCCATATTGGTTTTCTCCTTCCATGTTATCCTGCACATTTTATACTATACCCTTGTATGGTAAATGTCAATATGTTTTTTAGCAATTTATCGTCCTCTTATAGTTTGTCACAAAACATCTGATTCATACTGACTACACAGCTGATTCCGCAGTCTTCCTTTGATGCCTGTATGCATAAAACAGGAAAAAGCAGGAAAATATTCCGAAACATCAGATATTTTCCTGCCCTCAACTCGATTGGAACAGCCTACTCCCCTGCACCCTTTTTTCGCGACACAGCTTCCATCGTCTCCCTGGCGCTCTGGAAGCAGTCCATCAGTTTCGGTGAAAAAGTCCCGCACTCACCGTTCGTGATCATTCCAAACGCCTGTTCTTTTGTAAACGCTTTCTTATAACAGCGCTCGCTGATTAGCGCATCATAGACATCGGCAACCGACACGATCTGCGCCTCGATCGGAATGTCGTCGCCCGCCAGCTTATCAGGATATCCCCTGCCGTCAAAGCGCTCGTGATGATACCTGCATATCGTGTACGCGTACTTCTTGTAGCGCTCGTCCCACACGCCCTCGATATGGTCGAGCACCTCACAGCCGCGGACTGTGTGTGCTTTCATGCACTCAAACTCCTCGTCCGTAAGTTTCCCAGGCTTTAACAGGATATGGTCTGGTATTGTGATCTTCCCGATGTCGTGCAGTGCGCTTGCCGACTCGATAATATGTATCTCTTCCTCCGTGAGCCCGTACTCTGGATAGCGCACCATCAGCTCACGCGCCAGGATCTTCGTGTAGGACTTCACGCGCTTGACATGCTCTCCGCTCTCGAGGTTACGGCTCTCAACAACCTCCGCCAAAATATCTGTGATCTGCTCATTGCGCTGCTTTAAGACCTCCGCCTGTTTGCAGATCATCTCGTACTGGCGCTTCAACGTGAGTGTCTGGGACTCCACCCGCTCCTCCAGACAATTCCTATACGCAAACAAGTCCGCCATATTCCGCACACGCCGCAGCACCATTTCATTGTCAAACGGCTTCTTGATAAAGTCCGTCACGCCATAATCAAAGCACTTGCGCTCGATATCCACCGCAGTCTCCCCGCTGATCACCAGCACCGGTATATGTTTGAGATATCCCTTTTGCTCCATAATCCGCATCACTGCAAATCCGTCCATGACCGGCATGACCAAATCAAGCAGCACCACACAGACCTCATTCTCATGTGCTACAAGCAGGTCAATTCCCTTCTGTCCATCGTCTGCGGTAAGAATCCCGTACTCTCCCTCCAAAATCTCTGTCAGCATCTCGCGGTTAAACGCCGCGTCATCGATAATCAATACCTTATTTCTCATGTTTATACCCCTTGCGTAAGCTCTTCTGTTTGTTTATTATAATAACATATGCTATTTGAAATATGTTTTGTTTCGCCATTATCTTAACATATCTGGTAAGTGCTGTGCAACCTCAAAATGCCAATCATTTTGTCTCCAGTAAACACAGTTGTGCAAAAATCAGGCAGACGTGGACAGCATTTATATCATACCGCGGCATTTTCATCATATTTAGGATTGATTTTCATAAAATAAAGTGCGATACTTAATATCGTATTCAGCATAAAAAATTTTATATTCGCAAAATATTCCGCAAATACAAGGAGGAAAACCAGCAATGGAAAATCTGAAAATTCCTGAAAACTACCGTTCGGCGCTCAACCTGCACGACACGCAGATCGCCATTAAGACGGTAAAAGACTTTTTTCAAAACCAGCTTGCAAAGCGGCTAAACTTAGCGCGCGTATCGGCCCCGCTTTTCGTCGATCCCCTCTCGGGACTAAACGATAACCTAAACGGCGTGGAGCGCCCCGTAAGCTTCGACATCAAAGAGCAGGACGGACGCATCGCGGAGGTCGTGCAGTCACTTGCCAAGTGGAAGCGCTACGCCCTGCAAAAATACGGCTTTTCTGCAGGCGAGGGTCTCTATACAGACATGAACGCGATCCGCCGCGACGAGGATACCGACAACATTCACTCCATCTTTGTCGATCAATGGGACTGGGAAAAGATCATCGGCCGCGAAGACAGAAACCCAGACACCCTAAAATCTGTCGTCCGGAATGTATACAAATGCCTGCAAAATACAGAGAAATATATGGCAATCCAATATGATTACATTGACGAGATCCTCCCCGACGATATCTATTTTATCACCACACAGGAGCTCGCTGAGATCTTCCCTGACAATACGCCCAAGGAGCGCGAATACTACATAGCCAAGGCAAAGGGGGCTGTGTGCATCATGCAGATCGGCGACAAGATGGAGAACGGAAAGCCCCATGACGGGCGCGCGCCGGACTATGACGACTGGTCCCTCAATGCGGACATCGTCGTGTACTATCCCGTCCTTGACATCGCGCTGGAGCTCTCGAGTATGGGAATCCGCGTTGACCGGGATTCCCTGCTCTCACAGCTTGAAAAAGCTGGCTGTCCCGAGCGCGCAAAGCTGCCCTATCAGAAGGCCGTTTTAAACGAGGAGCTGCCGTTCACTATCGGGGGCGGTATCGGACAGTCGCGCATCTGCATGTTTTTCCTCAGAAAAGCACACATCGGGGAAGTCCAGTCCTCACTGTGGCCAGATGACATCGTAAAAGCCTGCACGGAAAACGGAATCAACCTTCTATAAAAATCCTCAGATAAAAATAAAGGATAAAAAAGACCTGACGACCTTAGGTCTTTTTTATCCTTTATTTTTATCTGATCTCACCACCATGCTTGAGCAACACCTTATTGTTGTACATGTCCTCGTCCGCCCGCTTCATTGTATCCCGCAAGGATTGATCCTTCTCCGAATCAAAGATACAGCACCCCGACGCAATCCCCATCTTAAAATCACAGCCTGGCACGCGCAGCTGGTCCACATGCTGCTCCATCTCCTTTTTCACCTGCAGAAACTCACCATAACTGATCCGCTCGACGATGCCGCAGAACTCATCCCCGCCGATGCGGTACATGTTTCCATACCTGCCAAACGTATCCCGAATCAGCTCACTGCTGATTTTTATATAATAATCACCCATGTCATGGCCAAGCTTGTCGTTAAAAAGCTTTAGGTTGTTCAAGTCAAACATGATGATTCCCTTATTTTCGCACTTCTTCCCAATACAGCTGTCGATGTGCTTCTCAAACGCTGCCCTGTTATAGAGCTTTGTCATCGGGTCGATGGACGCCTCCTCCTTGATGTTCTCCGCCTGCCTGCCAATATTTACCAGGCGCGCAAAGTCCCAGATCAGCGCCGTCGCGACCGCAATCACATACGCAAAATGTCCAAATCGGCTGTAAAGCGCGATATCCGGCGTGCTCGTAAAATAAAAACGATACACATCTGCAAGACTTAGAATCACCAGAACAAACATAAAGATCGTGTGTGCGATGTATGTCATGCGTTTCCCCTCGCCGTACACCGCCACCTTTGTCCGCCGGCTTCTCCACATATTGCGCACACCTGTCACTACCACATACACGCCCAGTACCAGGATCGCCGCATTCGTGGGCAAAATCGTATCCGCGTAATCTGCAAGGCCCGTCAGCTGCAGCAGTGTCGTGACAACGATATCCAGCAGGGTAAGCCACGCCATCACACGCAAAAACTTTGATTTTCCCTCATGGAAAGTAATATTTGCAAATACCGTAAAGGGAACAATGGACGCTTTGAGGCACACATAAGCCATCCACACCCACAGCAACAGGTTGTCCACATAAAATGAATAAAAATTAGCCTCCAGCATGGACCAGATACCGCGCACCACTGCAAAAAGGCCAAGCCACGGAAGACCACTGCTCAACATCAGACTCTTGCCCGCCACAAGCCAGAGCATGATAATGATGAGGCCAAACGCGCTGCCAATAGCGCTAAAGCAAATCAGCAGAAACTTTTCTTTCATATAGCTGTTGGTGATGCCCTCCACTGTCCCGCCATAGAGCACAGGCACCATGACCTGCCCGCTGCCATAACACTGGTGCAGCTTTAATGTCAATGTCTTTCCCTCGTCCTCTGGCTGCAGCTCCACAAAAAGCCAGCTATTTCCCGGCATTTTGCTGCGTGCCCTGGTATTGTTCTCAAATGCAAGCACCTCATTGCCAAGCACATACCATCCAGACCGCAGCACCCGAAGCGCCGCCGCCTCGTACTCCGCCTGATACATCTGAAACTGCCTGTCCAGCACATTACACTTTATCTGCATGACTCCACCCCCATACTCTCTTTGTTCCTTTTACAATATAATACAAGAACAGCGTAAAAGCAATCGAACACAACGGCGTAAACAAATAGCTGTATACGACTTCATTCCCCAAAACAGCGCTTCCCGGTCCGTTGACAATCTTCCACAAAACCTTTGCGCCAAGGTACTCTACCACAATCCTTTGCAG
>CAJUQZ010000064.1:6755-14232 GCA_910588755.1 uncultured Lachnospiraceae bacterium
CATCAAGATATGCATACACGGTCTTCTGGAATGAAAACAGGCCGATCGCGTGATTGTCGCTTGTCACCTCCCCGATTTTTCTCGAAAGCCAGATCGTATTGTCATCAGACGTGCTGATCGTGGTCGGAAGCGCGTCATAGTACTCTGTATGCCCATCTGTTGTGACCGACCAGCCGCCATTGAGCGGTATCCTGTCAGTCCTTTTGTTGGACACGCCCGCATTATCCCGCATGACATAAAAACAGAAACCAAAAAACAGAAACAACACAGTCATTTCTATGATAAAGACCTGCATTACCTTTCTATTCCCAGTCATCGACACCGCTCCTTTGTCTAACCTCTCTCAACTGCCCTGTCACCGTTTTCTAAGCACAGAACATTCCAGTCTCCCGACAGATATGTAACCATGTTCCACGGCGTAAAAATCTGTGTCCCCTTTTGTCACTTCACACTCCTCGTCCAACAATGTGTACACCGATTCATTTTCTGACACATGTGTCACTTTATAGACATCCTTATAGCGCGGGTGGGCAGCGGGAAACGTTTCCCTGATTCCCTGATACGCCTCTAGCCTGCACGCTGGAAAGTTGATATTCCATATCTCGCAGGATGCGTGCTCCCGCTCGATGACATCCCTCAGGATTCCCTCAAGATACCTGTCCACCAGCGCGTACTGCTCCTGCCATGTGGAGATAGCGACCCCTCTGATACCCTGATACACAGCCTCCCTCGCCGCTGCTACCGTTCCCGAATATATGGAGTCATACCCCATGTTATGCCCGTTGTTAATCCCGGAGAGCACCACGTCCGGTTTATTTTCCAGAATAGCCTGCACCGCCACCTTCACACAGTCCGCCGGCATACCGCTGCAGCTGTACGCCGCTCTGACCGCCACGGGAAAGTCCACACGCCTGACCTTTAGCGGATTTTCGACCGTGATACTGTGCGACACTGCGCTTCTTTGTCCCGACGGCGCCACGATATAGACCTCACTGGATAATTTCACCGCAATCTCCGCAAGCTTTCTGATTCCCGCCGCATCGATTCCGTCATCATTTGTTATCAGTAGTCTCACTGTCTGTCCTCCGTTTTCTGACTCTGTCATGTCAAATATGAAAACGCCTTTTGAGCTCCACACGCGCCCTCCTGCCCCCTATGATAAGCGTGCCAAGCAACAGGATCACAGAGACATTGAGCGCCACCACCGAGACAAACGGGTACGTGATGATGTGCACAAGGCTTAAAATCATCGCCACAGCGCTACACAGCACCATGAAGATCTGCAGCATCAAGTAGCTCTGCCAGTTCTTTCGGTTGATGCACATAAGCACCATGATGCCCGCATCGATCAACAAAATCCCTGACGGGAGTGCATAGTTGACAGACCACCCATTGTACCCCACCGTGAAATCAACCGCCACCAGCATAATGACCGCAATGACCGTGAGAACGACCGTCTTTGCGATATAACCGCTCGTTCCAAGGATCGCATACCGTATCACGATATAGCCAAACAAGAGCACCAGCCCCCCTATAATATACACGAGCGACTGCACCTCGGAGAGTATGCACACATTCACCAGGACGATTTCTGTCACGACGGCCAGAAACAGGTAAAGCCTGGAGATAAACACCAGTTTTCTCGAGCGCACCCTGATGTCAGGATACATGTTTTCAACCTCAACTGTCGGCTCGAGCACCGTGCCACACAGTGGACAGCGCTCCGCCTCATCGAGCACTTCTATATTACATTGCCTGCATTTACTCATAGTTCACCCCGTTACTCTCGATCTCCACAGATACACCGTCATCAGCAATCTTCCGGAAAAAGCCGCGTTGCACCGACGCATCTGCAAGGTCATAACTAAAACTGAACACCAGTGTGCTGCCATATGAACATATGTTTCCTTTAATATGCTGCCCCTTCGACATGGCAAGGCATGAGTGAAACATCTCCACATACGGCCTGTACGCCTCATCCACTGTTATATTGCCTATGTTTGTGATTGTCGTTGTATTGGCGAGTGCTGACTGTGTATACACAAGTCGCATCGCGATATTTTTGATCAGCAGCGGTGCCGCCCGCGCCACCAATATTTTTTCATTTGAGACATTGTATGAGAATAGACGCTCCAGGTTTTCCTTGTTGATCTGCTCTTTGAGGCTGTCCTTCACAACCGAAAGAACCTCCTCGAACGTGTACTCCTCCTCGACCGGGTGAAACTCCGCAGACACCATAACAAAAAAATTCTTCGTCGTGATCGAATTGAAATATGGGCGCAGATTGACAGGCACCGCCACCCGGACGGGCTTGTCGGACGGCATACCGTGCATACACTCCCTGTAGACGCTCCAGACAAATACCCCTACCAGATATTCATTGATACTCACGCCATACTGATGACACACCCTCTTGAGCTCCGGCACCTGCATATACCCGTGCATGATGCCAAACTCACCGGGGCTTAGCCGTTCGCCCTTTATGAGATACGCCTTTTTCGTCTGATAGCCCTTCTCAGAGCTTTTCCTGTAATTTTTCAGGAAACTGTCCTCCCGATTCAGGGATGTGGTACTTGCAAGCAGGTCGCCCTTCTCCCCCTTTAACTCCGGATGCACCAGACGCAGGTACTGGTATGTCAGCTCCTTCAGAAAATTAATACCGCCCATACCGTCCGTCAGCACGTGAAATACCTCTAGGTTGATGCGATATCTGTAATATGTGACGCGGAACATATAGCTGTTATTCCGGTTCTGGTAAATATATCTACACGGAAAGGTCGTCTCCTCTCGGACCTTTGGCGCCGGCTTGCCGTTCTCCTCAAAATAATACCAGAACACACCCTGTCGCAGCCTTAGATTAAAGCCGTCAAATTTGGGCAGAACCATATCCAGCGCCTGCTGCAGCGGCCCGGACTGGATCAGTTCTGTCAACGTCACGCTGATGCGATACACATTGCTCATGCTGTCCCCTGCAATAACGGGAAAAAGATGGGCCGTGTTGTCCAGCTTGTCCCATCTAATCTCCCGCATCGTGCTCTCCGCCTTGATTGTCTTTGTCTTTCTTTCCTCTTTCCTGCCTTCCTGTGCAGGCTCTGTTGCTTTTTTCCTCATAGACAGCCCCATTTCATAATGATATTTGCAATTGATTATCTATTACAAAATAATGACCTGTTGCAAATAATACTCTATTGCAAATGACTACCTATAGTATACTCTGAAATAAAGACCGTAGCAAGAAAAAATATGCTGAATTCAATCTAATGAATGGAATCTAATTGGAATCTTTCATGAAATCCTAATTCAGTGCCGCCCTCCTCACACGCACGCGCACCTGCGACCCGACAAGTAACGCAAGCACAATTTTCGCAAGATCTACCACGATAAACGGAAGCACGCCGGCTGCAAATGCGGCAGGAAGTGCATCAACAAACCTTTGTTCAGACCCCATACTCATCTGGTATGCGAGCCAGAGCGTCCCAAACAAGTCATTCACCGCGGAACCCACAACCATGCCGGCAAAGCTTGCAATCATCTGCCCATTCCACCTGTCAACGCAATAACCAGCGATCAACGCCATCAGGATAAAGCCGATCAAATACCCGCCCGTTGGACCAAAAAGCTTCGCCGCTCCGCCCGTGAACCCGGAAAACACGGGAAGTCCCACAAGCCCTAGCAGCAGATACACCAGATAGCTTACCACCCCGCGCCGCATTCCTAGGATATAAACAGAAAAATATATCGCGAGGTTTGTCAACGAGACTGGCACTGGGCTAAACGGCAGCGGCAGCGACAACGGCCCCGCGATGCATATGACGGCCGCCATCAGTCCGATTAAAGTGATTTCTTTTGTCTTTGTATTCATTGTGTTATCCTCCATTTCGATTGTTAACCATTTTGTTATATTAAGTTTACAATCATTTAAAGAAAAAGTCAATGAATACTTTATCCTTTTGTCACGCCATAAACCTGCTGCCCAGCAGCTCGTCGCGCGCCACTTTGATCGCCCGCTCCACGCTGCCTGGCTCAAACGGGTTCGAGATATTGGCGTATTTGAGCGTCTCGAGATAACTCATGCTGCCGCCGCACTTGCAGAGGTTGAGGTAATCCGCCCACGCGCTGTCGTGGTCTTCCCGCTCCTTTTTCTTGAACTCCATCGCGCCCATCGTCGTGAGTGTGTAGTTGATATAGTACATTGGATAGAGGTAAATGTGAAGCTTGTGATACCAGTAGCCGCCCCTGTCAAAGAAGTCGTCCGGCTCATACGCGCGCCACGGCATATATTTCTCCTCGAGTTTTTTCCACTCCAGCGTCCGCTCCTTTGGCGTCAGGTCAGGGTTCGCATAACAGATGTGCTGGAACTCGTCAACAGCCACGCCAAACGGCACAAATGTCACCGCCTCCTGCAAATGGGCGAAGCGGAACTTGTCGGCCTGCTCCCCGAAGAAGCGCTCCGCATACGGGTAGGCAAACTGCTCCATCGACATGGAATGAATCTCCGCGATATCTGTCGATTCTGAGTAGTAGTCCGAAATCGGCTGGCTGCGCATCGCCATATACCCGGCAAAGGCATGGCCAAGCTCGTGTGTCAGCACCTGCATATCAAAGATCGTGTGATTGAAGCAGGAGAACACATACGGCGCCTTGTAGCGCTGCAGATCCGTCATATACCCCGTCGAAGCCTTTCCCGGCTTATTTTTCAAGTCCATCAGCTCATGCTGGATCATGAAGTCAATAAACTCCCCTGTCTCGGGGCTCATCTCATGGTACATCTTTGCCGCCTCGTTCACCATGAAATCATCATCACCCGCCGGAACCGCGTTGCCGTCCGGGAAAATGCGCTTCTCATCATAAAAAGAAAAATCCGTCACGCCAAGGCGTTTTGCCTGCGCCTCATACAGCTTCTGGCAGAGCGGCACAAGCACGGTTTGCACCTGCTCACGGAAGGACTCAACCTCTTTTTGTCCGTAATCAGTACGGCTCTGTTCCATATAGCCCACCGGAATATAGTTCTCATAGCCAAGGTTGCGCCCCATCTCGTTTCGTATTTTAATCAGCTCGTCCCAGATCTCCTCGAGGCGCGGCTCGTTTTTGTGGTAAAATTCCGCGTAGGCCCGGACGGCTCCCTTGCGCACTTCCCTGTCCTCATGTTCAAAATACTTCTGCACGCCGTAGAGATTGAGCTCCTTGCCGTCAAATGGAATCTTCGCTGTGGCCATAATCTTCTGGTACTCGTTGCACAGCTTTGCCTCCTGCTGCATCAGCGGAATGTTCGCCTCGCAGAATTTCTTCTTTGAGAGATCCATCTTCACAAACAGCTGTTTCCCGTACTCCTTCTCAAAATCCGCGCGGAACGGACTGTTCATCATCGCCTCGTTCACCGCCAGAAAAGAAGGCATGAGCGTAGGGAACGTATTATCAAGATATTCGTTCTCCTTCTCGTAAAATTCGTCCGTCGTATCCAGCGTATGACGCACATGCACGATTGTGCAGGTCGTGGAGAAATCCTTCCCACGCTCGTCATACTCAAGCATTGCCTCCCTGGCTTCCCCATAGCTGCCCGCGTGCTCGATGCGCTCTTTGATCTCTGCCGCAAACGCCGCGAAACCCTCACAGTCCGGTCTTGTGTACGCCAGTGTTGAAAACTTAAAATCTTCCATTTTTATAATCTCCTTTTTTTATATTTCCTATTTTATTCATAAGGTCTCTGGTAAAAACGCCCCGAGATCTGCTGCGTATTGATGACGTTGACAAACGCCTTGGGATCGACTTGTTTAATCCCCTTTATGATATCCTTGCACTCCGCCCTTGACACGACAGAGTAGACAATCTTGCGCTCCTGATGCTCATAGGAGCCCTCGGCCTCAATAATCGTGGCGCCGTGGTTGCTGTTTTTGGCGATCACCTCATACACGCGCCTGGCATGGTTTGTCACCACCAGCAGGGTGTGCTGCCTGTACTGTTTGAACAGCGTACGCAGAACCTGTGTGGACGCATACTGGAAAATAATGGAGTACAACGCCTTCTCCCAGCCAAACAGCAGCCCTGCAATCACCAGAAGGACGGCGTTAAAGCCAAGAATCAGGTTAAAGGAATCCATACCGGTTTTCTCGGACAAAAAGATACTGATAAAATCCGTTCCGCCCGTCGTGGCATTCATCATCAGGCACAGGCTGATTGCAAACCCGTTGATCATTCCGCCAAAAATACTGATCAGCAGCGTGTCATAGACAATGGCCTGCGACGGCAAGATATCCGTCAGTATGTTGGTCAGCATGATGCACAGGCAGGAATAGAGCGTAAACTTCTTGCCAATAAACCGGAACCCAATATAAATCGGTATCAGATTCAGTATAATATTGATCAGCGTGTAGGGAAGCTCAAACCCGAAAAACATCTCAACAATGCGCTGGATCAGCAGGGTGAGCCCTGTCGCGCCGCCCGGATACAGGCCGCCTGTCCGCACAAACGTCTTAATGTTGAGCGCCATGATTACCGACGCAATGCAGATGACCACTATGCGCTTTGCATCTTCTTTAAAACTAAATTTCATACGTATATTCCTCCATAATTTTAAGGAACTGTTAAGAAAATATAATTTCCGTCCAGATGCCTTTTTGCAGCAAAAGCTCCACACAACTGCCGCGGTAGACAAACTTTCTCAAGACATCGCACCCACTGCAGATCCTTGCCCTGGCGAGCGCTCCGCCCCTCCATTCAAGGTCCATGCACGCATTGCCGCGAACCCTGACACCTGTTATTTTACCATTCTGCCACGCCTCTGGCAGCGCCGGCAGCAGGACGATTCTGTCCGCATTGCTCTGCACCAGCATTTCCACCATCGCCGCGATCGAACCGAAATTTCCGTCAATCTGGAAAGGCGGATGGTTGTCAAAAAGATTGGGCAGTGTTGACTTGACAAAAAGTTGTTGCAGATTCTCATGCGCCCTCTCACCGTCCCACAGCTTTGCGTAGTGATTGATGATCCACGCGCGGCTCCAGCCCGTATGTCCGCCGCCGCCCTCCAGACGTTTCTGCAATGTCCGCTCTGCCGCTGCCGCAAGCTTTGGCGTGCCGTCTTTTGTGATCTGATCCGACGGATGCAGCCCGTACAGATGAGAAATATGCCTGTGTCCGGGCTCCTTCTCCTCATACTCCTCACACCACTCAAGGATTCTGCCGTCGCTTCCGATGCGCGTGGGAATCAGCCGTCCGCACGCCTCGGCAATCTGCCTGTCCAGCTCGTCGGACACGCCAAGCACACGGGCCGCCCGGTTACATTGACTAAATAAGTCACGCAAAATCTGGTTATCCATTGTCACACCAATCGAGTTTGCCCCCTGCTCCCCGTTTGGCAGGATAAACGTATTCTCCGGCGACACGCTCGGGCATGTGCACAGATACGTCGTTCCATCAACCTCATATTCGATACAGAAATCAAGGAAAAACCGGGCCGCCTCCCGCATGATCGGGAACATCT
>CAJUQZ010000064.1:14242-22804 GCA_910588755.1 uncultured Lachnospiraceae bacterium
GTGTATTCATAATGTATCCAGATATGCGTGCAGAGCCACGCGCCGCCCATCACCCAGAAACTGCCGGGAATCCACAGATCCTGCGGCGCCGTGTCCCCCCAGATGTCCGTATTGTGGTGCGCCACAAACCCGCGGCAGCCATACATGACCTCTGCCGTCCTCCTGCCGTTTGGAAGCATCTTTCCAAGCAAGTCAAACAGGGGCATGTGACAGTCCCCCAGGCCGCAGGCTTCCGCTGGCCAGTAGTTCATCTCGGTGTTGATATTGATGGTATACTTCGCGTCCCACGGCGCTTCCATGTCCTTGTTCCACAGCCCCTGCAGGTTTGCCGGAAGCGTCCCCGGGCGGCTGCAGCTTATGAGCAGGTATCTGCCAAAATTAAAATACAGCTGCTCCAGACTAAGGTCTGTATTGCCCTCTTTGATTTTGTCCAGACATACGTCGGTTGTCTGGTGCGCCACGTTAACCGCTGCCCCGCCCAGGTCAAGCTGCAGGGACACCCTGTCAAAATAAGATCTGTAGTCGGCAATATGACTCTTTTTCAGTTCCTCGTAGCCTTTTAGGGCTGCTTTTTCAAGTTTTTTGGAAAGCGCTGCCTTCAGAGCCTCTTTTTTAGCAAGGCTTTCATTGACAACACTATCTTTAACAATACTTTCTTTGACAGCAACATGCACACGGTATGTCGTCGCCGCGCTCCAGTACAGATTCACTTCGGTGGCATCGCATATGACAATGCTCTCCCCGATCACCTCAATCTTTCCGTCAGGACTTGACGCCCTGCACATCATGGCATAGTCCAGGCCGTCGCGGCCCAGGTTTCCGCCTAGTATGATGCTGTCATCTGACGTTTTTTCCGAATACTCATACAGATGATGCCTCGACTGCATGATCTCCAGGTTCATTTTATGTTTCCCGCTGGCTGTCAAATGCAGCACACACACATCGTCGGGCGCGGACATAAATATTTCCCTTTCATACACCGTATCGTCAAACTTAAAATGTGTGTAGCTTAGGGCATCCGCCACATTCAGCCCTCTCTCATACGCACTGACCTCCTCCGCCGGGATATTCCAGCCCAAACCATAATCAATCGAAAGATCCCCCAGCGTCTGGTAAATGCGCATACCGGCCGGCGTACCGCCAAGCGCCTGCTTGCAGAGCCGCTCCGCCTCGCGAATCTTTCCTGCTTTGGTCAGCTCCCTTATCAATGGAAGCTTCTCCTTCGCGCTGGGATTGTTTCTATCCATAGGGCCTCCGTACCATATGGTGTCCTCATTGACCTGAATCTGCTCGCAGCCAATGTTTCCAAAAACCATCCCCCCGAGCCTGCCATTTCCAATAGGAAGCGCCTCGTTCCAGTCCGACGCAGGCTTGTCATACCATAGGACCTGACAGTTTTGTTTGCCACTTTTTTGTTTCTCCCTGATATCCATATATTTTTCCCTCATTTCCCGCATTTTTCTCTAATCATTTTATCATACTCCCATGTGAAATACCACTTCAAAATACCAATATTTCAAGTCCGTTAAATCAGTTTTTTGGCTTGAATATTTTGCCAAAAGGATTATAATAAAAATGATGGTTTACGCGCTCCAAAACAAGGGGAGAGCGCGGACAAAAAGCACCTACTAAAACCAACCAAATAACCAATCAAGTAACTAAAGAAGGGGGAACATTCACTATGAACGAACATGACAGCATAGAGAAAAAGCTGACCAAATCCTTTTTTCAGGTGGCGTCCATCACGGCTGCCGTCGCATTACTGACGCTGGTCGCTCTCATCATTTTCTCGAACAGATATTCTTATGCCCTGAAGAACTTCGGGTTTGCGCAGGGTGACATCGGAAAGGCGATGTTTGAGTTTGCGGACAGCCGCTCCTCACTCCGGGCCGCGATCGGCTATGACGATCCGGATGCAATTGCCACTGTCGTGGAACAGCACAAACAGAACAAAGTGCTCTTTGAACAGTACTTTGCCATAATCGAAAACACCATTGTGTCGGAGGACGGCAGGAAGACTTATGATGAGATCAGCTCCGAGCTCGACGCATACTGGCGGCTGGACCAGCAGATCATGGATCTTGGCGCAACGACAGACCGCGAGCTGTGCAAGCAGGCACAGGATATCGCGCTCGCTGATCTGGCGCCCGCCTACAACAGCATCTACAGCAAGCTTGAATCCTTGCTGAATGTAAAGGTGACAGAAGGAAACAGGCTCTCCGGCACACTCACCGCGGCAGCGCTGATCCTGTCCGTTGCCATCGTCGTTGTCATCGCGATCTCATTGACATTGTCAACCAAAATCGGCAAGAAAATCGCAAAGGGAATCGCTTCCCCGCTCGGCAAACTTGGAAAGCGCTTAAAGACTTTCTCGACCGGAGACCTCACTTCCCCATTCCCGATGGTGGAAACGGGTGACGAAGTGGAGCATATGGAAAAGGATGCCACGGAGATGGCAAACAACCTGAACATCATCATACATGATATCAGCGTCGTGCTGGGCGAGATGGCAAGTGGAAACTATGCTGTCCAGTCAAGTTATGCGGACAAATACACCGGGGATTTCCAGAAACTATTTGATTCCATGCACGGACTGCGCGACCAGATGGCAGAGACACTCACCTCCATCGGGGAAGTTTCCAGCCAAGTTTCTTCCGGCTCCGGCGATCTCGCCGATGCGTCGCAGGTGCTTGCAGAGGGCGCGACGGAACAGACAAACGCAGTCATGGAGCTGCACGCCACGATCTCCGAGATCACAAACACAATGGAAAAGAGCGCGCAGAGCGCAGACGAGTCCTACGAGAAAGCACAGCTTTACGCCGACAAGGCGGACAACAGCCGTGAGGAGATGAACTCCATGATGGCGGCAATGGAACGCATCAATGCGGCCTCCAACCGGATCGGAGACATCATCTCTGAGATCGAGTCCATCGCCTCCCAAACCAACCTGTTGTCATTGAACGCGTCCATCGAGGCGGCACGCGCCGGTGAATCAGGGCGCGGCTTTGCAGTCGTAGCAGACCAGATCCGGGTACTGGCAAACCAGAGTGCCAAGGCCGCCGTCGATACCAGAGAACTGATCGAGGGCTCTATCCGCGAGGTAGCCGACGGAAACCGCGCGGCGGAAAACGTGGCGACCGCAATTGGTTCCGTCGTGGACGGCATCAAGCAGATTGCTGACTTCTCAAAGAACCTCAAGACGATGGTGGACGACCAGACCGAGGCGATGCGCCAGGCAGAGAAAGGCATCAACCAGATCTCCGAGGTTGTACAGAGCAACGCCGCAACCGCACAGGAGGCCTCCGCGACAAGCCAGGAGCTGTCCGCACAGGCCACAATCCTCAACGGACTGATTGAACAGTTCTCCCTGAAATAAATGAAACAGGAAAAAACACATTAAAATGGCCTTGAAATGGGATTGTACTCTCATTTCAAGGTCATTTTATCATTCCAAATTCACTGCTCTTTGTCCAGAAATCCAGTAAAGTCCCTGCTATTTCAGTTGCGGGGAAGCAGATTACATATTATTTGAAATCGAAAAGAGAGAGCATCGGAAGAATATGCATATACATTCCCTCGAAACGGAATGCACTTTCCACTCCCTGCTTTTTGATCAGAAATGGCGATAATCCACCCTCGAGGCAATCCTGTACTTTGTCCAAAGATACCCCGGATTGATTACGAATCTGATCAACGGTTGCATACGCATCTTCGGAGTGGACAGTCAGCTGGTAAAGGGCTGTAGCTATCTTCAAATTCTTCGCCTCACAAAACGGCCTGATCCTTGTTATGATCTGACGAATATCTGTGTTCATGAGTGTTAAGTGCTTATTGTTTGAAAAGAACACCACACCTTGTCTCATCATCGTGGTAATCTCCGGAATATTACAGCAGGAATACCCCCATTCAGCATTTTCTGCGTGTTCAATAACATCATCGGTATCCCAACCGGGATTCTGCTCTGCTGTCATCTCTTTTGACAGAATGATTGTATGGAGCGCCGCAGCCATTCGAAACGTAAACTCAAAATCTTCGCCTCTTGGCAAAGATTCTATTCGTTTGCGGAGCGCAAGTACGATATCTTCCGACGCAGACGCCGGCGTATACCCAAGAAGCTCATCTACGGAGACATCAAATATTTTTGCCAGATCGGGGAGAAGCTGAATATCCGGACAACACTGTGCTGATTCCCATTTTGAAACCGCCTGGTTGGTTACACCGAGGACGTTTGCAAGTTCCTCCTGGGTAAGGCCCTTGTGCTTTCTGAGAAAAGCAATCTGTTCGTTGATCTTAATTGTAGTCATATTAACACACCTCGTAATTTGTTTTTTAACTATTTTCAGCGACAATTCTATTTTACCGATAAACAGCCACAATAACAATAACGCATTTGTTTGATAAAAAGACGCTCAATCCAACTTCCGGTTGGATTGACAATTCTGAAAATGCCGCCTGTATAACACAGAGCGGCAAGAAAGGATAAGTTCCGTCATAATGATGTGAAACAGAAAACCGACGGCAAGCAGAAAGAATATAAGAAACGCACCAAAGCGAAGAAAGGAATTTAATGTGAATTTTATTGTAAATACACTCGCTTTTTCATATAATTGAGATATGATAAGAGTAGGCTCAATTGCAATAGCGAGGTGATAAAATGGCCCTAAGCACACCAAAGCGTAAAATAAAAGACAGCGTGTTCACAAATTTATTTCAGGACAAGAAGTATCTGCTCCGACTGTACAATGCACTTCATCCAGAGGACAGTACCGTAAC
Organism: uncultured Lachnospiraceae bacterium; assembly: GCA_910588755.1. Classification (GTDB taxonomy): domain Bacteria; phylum Bacillota; class Clostridia; order Lachnospirales; family Lachnospiraceae; genus COE1. The sequence continues at coordinate 19,016 of CAJUQZ010000064.1, forward strand.
AGAAGAAGATATAAAAGATGTTACTATCAAGCACATACTAGTAGACGCAGACTATAATGACCTAGTACTCCATCCGGCTAGGAATTGAAGTCTGGAACTACCTGTTTCGCACCATTGCGTTGTTAAAATTTCTAGACGATGCCACCGCATCGCCGTCGAAATTTTGCCTAGCACTGGCACAAATCATGCGGCTCACAAGTCTAATTTCTGACTGGATAGAGCACTAGGGCGTGTTTCAAAAATGCTTTCTGCCAGATGTGCGTCACAATTTGTGGGAGATTTGTGCCAAATGAAGGGCGCATAGGGGGCAAAGGCATAAAGGGCAATGCCTTATGTAACCTGAATTTGGCGCAAATATCACGCAAAGTGGGGCGTGCAAATGGTAGGAATGAATTTTCAAACATGCTCTAGGATTTTCGGTTGGCGGCAGACTTTTTTCAAGCGTACCAGGCAAAATTTGTATGGTTCTAAAAAAGTGAATATGCCAAAATCTGAATTATATTTCATATTTACAGGTGAAACACCGAAAAATCCGCCCGACACCATATCACTTTCAAAAGACTTTTTTGGCAGTGAAAAGATAGCGGTAGACGCAGAAGTCAAAGTACTTTATCAAGAGGACGAAAACAATATTATCGGACAGTATATTATTTTCTGTAAAGTGTATAATGAACAGCGAAAGATATACGGCCAGACAAAGAAAACAGTCATGGAAACTATCCGTATCTGTAAAAATCGAAATGTATTAAAAGAATATCTCGAAAGCAAAGAACAGGAGGTTATAGATATTATGATGACATTATTTGATGATGAGCAGGTTTTGGAAGCATATGCAAAGGATATTGATGATAATGCTACACATAGGGAAGCACGAGAAAATGCCCGAATAATGTTAAAAAACGGAAGAATTTCAGTAGAAGAAATACCGGATTTTTCCCAAAATTAGCATTAGAAGATGCGAAAGAACTTGAAGCCGAGGTCCTGCATCTGGTGTAAGCAATCATATCCATCAAAATGAATCAAAATGAATCAAAATAAATTCAAATCAGTGAAAATCAATCAAAATCAAATGCAGTGACAGCGTTAGCGTATATTGCCACTCCAATAACCTCAAAAAGAGGCAATCTTATTTTCTTCCCCCCTTCCAAAATAAGGAAAAGCAGAAAGAATAAGATTGCCTCTATATAAACGTGTTCCTTTTATCTGAAGTACTGCACGCCAGCCTCAAAGATCTTCATGTCCTGTTCCCCGTAGATGTTCATCGCCACCGCATCGCCGCGTCTCTCCACATGGGCCATCTTGCCAAGGCACCTTCCGTCCGGGGAGGTAATTCCCTCGATCGCTGCATAGGAGCCGTTGACGTTCCACTCCTCGTCCATCGAGATATTCCCGTCAAAATCCGCGTACTGTGTCGCGACCTGTCCGTTGGCAAGGAGTTTGTCAATCCACTCCTGCGGCGCCACAAAGCGTCCCTCACCGTGGGAAGCCGGCGTCACATATGTCCGCCCAAGCTCTGCAAGCTGCAGCCACGGCGACTTGTTTGTGACTACTTTCGTGTATACCATCTTGGAGATATGGCGGTTGATGGTGTTGTAGGTGAGCGTCGGTGAATCCTCTTTCTGTCCTACAATCTCACCATACGGAACCAATCCCAGCTTGATCATCGCCTGGAAGCCGTTGCAGATACCAAGTGCCAGTCCGTCCCTCTCGTTTAAGAGCCTATTTACCGCCTCCTTAATCTTCTCGTTCTGAAACGCCGTCGCGAAGAACTTCGCGCTTCCGTCCGGCTCGTCACCAGCCGAGAACCCGCCAGGGAACATGATAATCTGCGCCTGCGCGATCGCCTTCTCAAACTCGTCCACAGAACCCCGTATATCCTCTGCGGACAAGTTGCGAAATACCTTTGTCACGACATCAGCGCCTGCACGCTCAAACGCAATCGTTGAGTCATACTCGCAGTTCGTCCCCGGAAATACCGGTATAAATACGGTTGGCTTTGCCACCTTATTTTTACAGATATAAATATCTTTGGTGTCGTACAGCTTTGTCTCTACTGCATCTGTTTTCTTCACAGCCTTGGTCGGGAACACCTTTTCAAGCTTTGAGGTCCATGCTCTCAAGGCCTCGTCCATCGTCACGGTCACATTTTTGTACACAAAGCCCTCACCCTCACCAAGCACTGTCGCCACCGTCCTGTATGCCACACCGCACGACGCGAGCTCATCAAGCCTGTCCGCAGGAACCTCGGCAATAATACTGCCCAGCTTGTTCTCAAAGAGCTCCTTCGCCGTGAGTGAACTCTCGAACGCGATACCCAGCTTATTGCCAAATGCCATCTTCGCCGCAGACGCCGCGATACCTTTCGAGTCAAGCGCATATGCAGCCACGATTACCCTATCTGCAATCAGCTTTGCAATACCGCTGTAGAGTTCCATGACGTTGCCGTAATCCGGAAGATCGTATTCATTTTTCGGCAGGTCAAACACCACAAGCCTGTCGCCGGCATTTTTCAGTTCCGGTGTGATGATATCCTGCTTCTTCGCGACATCGACCGCAAAGGAAACCAGCGTCGGGGGCACGTCAATCTCGTTAAATGTGCCAGACATGGAGTCCTTTCCGCCAATCGAGGGCAGCCCGTACCCGATCTGTGCGTCATACGCGCCGAGCAGCGCCGCAAACGGCTGGCTCCAGCGCGAGGGATCCTCTGTCATGCGCCTGAAATACTCCTGGAAGGTAAACCGAATCTTTCGATAGTCGCCGCCTGCCGCCACAATCTTCGCCATAGACTCCGTGACCGCGTACACAGCGCCGTGATAGGGACTCCAGCTGGACAAGTACGGATCAAAACCGTATGCCATCATCGTCACAACATCGGTCTTTCCCTTCAGTACGGGAAGCTTTGCGACCATCGCCTGTGTCTCTGTCAGCTGGTACTTGCCGCCATAAGGCATAAATACACTGCCCGCGCCAATCGACGCGTCAAACATCTCCACAAGCCCCTTCTGCGAACATACGTTTAAATCATTGAGCGTTGCAAGCATCGCGCTCTTCATATCCCCTGCTGCAATCTCATCTGCCACCTTGCGTATCGCGTACTGATCAAAATAATTGTTCTCTTTCTCAGGTGCGTCCACATTCACTGCGGTCTCCTGATGCGCTCCGTTCGTGTCAAGGAAGGCCCGCGCGATATCCACGACTTTCTTCCCCCTCCACATCAGCACAAGCCGCGGCTCCTTCGTCACTGTCGCAACCTTCACCGCCTCGAGGTTCTCCTCCGCTGCATACGCAAGGAACTGGTCCGCATCGTTCGGGTCCACGACAACCGCCATCCTCTCCTGCGACTCTGAGATTGCAAGCTCTGTCCCGTCAAGGCCTGCGTATTTTTTTGGAACCTTGTCCATATCCACGACGAGTCCGTCCGCCAGCTCTCCGATGGCCACGGACACGCCGCCCGCGCCAAAGTCATTGCACTTCTTGATAATCCGGCTGACCTCCGCCCTGCGGAAAAGCCGCTGCAACTTGCGCTCTGTCGGCGCGTTGCCCTTCTGAACCTCCGCGCCGCATGTGGAGAGGGACGCCGTCGTGTGCACCTTGGAGGAGCCTGTCGCGCCGCCACACCCGTCGCGCCCTGTACGTCCGCCAAGCAGTATGATAATATCCCCGGGGTCAGAATTCTCACGAATCACGCCCGCCCTTGGCGCTGCCGCCATAACCGCGCCGATCTCCATCCTCTTGGCCACATAATCCGGATGGTAGATCTCCTTCACATAACCGGTAGCCAGACCGATC
>CAJUQZ010000065.1:0-5738 GCA_910588755.1 uncultured Lachnospiraceae bacterium
TGAAGCCTTATAGAACAAGGGGTTCGAGTTTCCGAGAGCACACTGAAAAGCTATGGGGTGAAATCAGTTCTATTCTTTTTTGCCGGGTTCTATTTTATTGTTTCAGCAATAAAGCTTTATCTAGGTGAGGCGGAAAGCACATTGCCAGAAAGCTTTTGGGATTTGGAAGAAAGAACGTATCTGCATTATGGAATTGTTTTTATCACTGTATCGTTTATTGTGCTATTACTGATGAAGCAGTTCTTTTCAGCGTTCTGGTATCATCTTGTACACACATTTGATTTCATTTTTGTCATGGCAGGTGTGGTGGATCTGCTTTTGTCTGGGCGGATTGATAATAGGAATTATTGCGTTTTGTATGTGGTCTGTCTGCTGGCAGGAGCAATAGGCTTATTGTGTAATCGAAACGATACGTATAGAAAATATGTTCGACGTGAAAATTGCTTTCATCGACAATTTGCGTATATTGATTGGAGCGCGTATCGCCGCAGCTTTTTAGAGGCATTTCCTTTTGTGAGTGCATGGGTAGTAATGACAGGAATCTATTTTCCAAATGAGTTGTATATACACAATGTGGAGGAGTTTGCAGGGAATTATATCGCCTTTTTTCTAATAATGTTGGCAGGCAGTGCTGCAAGGATTGTATTGCTCATTGCTGTATTTTTGTTGTTTCTGCCAGAGAAATTATATAAGGTGAGTTATTTATTTTTTGCAGGTATAAGCTGTGCTGGATATTTGCAAAGTATGTTTTTTAATGGCACATTGCGTGTTATGGATGGAACAGAACAGGCCTGGTCAGGCCAGAAGCTTCTTGTCAACACATGTATCTGGGGTGTGGTTGTGCTGTCTGCCATAATTGGGGGGTATCGCAGGAATGCGGTCAGAAAAGCGCTTCAATTAATGTGTGTGTATATATCTTTAATCCAGGTTGCCACATTAGGCTTTCTTCTAATCACGTCCGATATAGAGCATCAGAATGGGAATGCGGCGATTACAAATAAGGGTGCGCTTGAACTGGCACAGGAGAATAATGTGCTGGTATTTGTGCTGGATAATTTTGACAGCAGCTGGTTTGAGGAAATTTATGAAGAAGATGCCGGTATTTTGGAACCCTTATCGGATTTTACTTATTATAGGAACGGGACTTCGCAGTTTGTGCATACAGATAATGGAATCCCGTGTATGCTCACTGGTGTGGAATGGAATCCTGACAACTTGAATTATGCGGGATATGCATATGAAAATAGTGATGCCATCGAACAGATTATGGAGCAAGGAACAGATGTCAAAATCTTTACGGATCTAGAGCTGATGTCAAAGGAGTTGTACCAGAATCTGGAGAACTACTCAGATACGATAGAGCGAAGATACAAGATTGCGGAAACTTATAAAACAATGTATAGGACAGCTATGTATAAAATCGCGCCGTTTGGCGTGAAGCCTTCCTACGAATACTACACGTCGGACATTGAGAATATCACATATAATGATGATATATGGAGTATTGATAATGATTTGGTGTTCTATGAGAATATTATGGAAAATGGTTTAAGCATAACAGATGATAAGAGCGCGTTTCGTTTCTTCCATATGAGAGGGCCGCATGCACCCTTTTATCTGACAGAAGATTTAAAATATGAATCATCAGGCAGAACGTCAAACCGGTATAGTCAGGGAAAGGGGAGCCTGAAAATTGTATATGCGTACATGGAGCAGATGAAGACACTTGGAAAGTATGAAAACGCAACGATTATCATAACAGCAGATCATGGGCGGGCTGATATTTTTGATCTGAATACAGATCAGGAAAAGCCAGATAAGACATCGCGGACATTGTTTCTGATAAAAAAACCAGGAGAGCATCATGAAAATATGAAAATTAATGAGGCGCCAGTATCGCAGTCAGAGTTGGTTCCAACGATCCTTAAGGCGTTGGGAATGGAGTATGCGTCCTACGGGCAGACGTTTGAGGAAATACCGGTTTATGGGCAGCGGGCGCGCAGATGCATTGATATTTTTGGTGACCGCAAGATTGAGTATGTGATTGAGGGGCATGCCGCAGAGCTTGACAGTTGGTCAATCGATAGCATAGTGTTCTATTAAAGGATAGCTTGGCATCATAGCTTCAATGGTTTAAACTGAAGCAGAAAATAAAGCCTGTAAGAAAGGCATAATAATACAAACAAAAGTTTGTCAAGAAAAAATACTTGACACCTCTTTCTTTTTGTAGTATCCTAATAAAGTCGCACGAAATAGGAGCGCATGTCTGAGGGCTGCGCTGGCGGGGGAAGCAACGTGAAAGCTGGTAATGCAACGGCAAAAGAGGCTGTGGTCGGACTTGAGGAACTTGAATATAAGGGGATGCTCTATGACTTTTATGGGGAGCTTCTCACGCAGCATCAGAAAAGAATTTACGAGGATGCGGTGCTAAACGATTTATCCTTGAGCGAGATTGCAGACGAGCAGGGAATCAGCCGCCAGGGAGTGCATGATCTGGTCAGGCGTTGCGACAGGATTCTGGCTGATTATGAAAAAAAGCTTCACCTGGTTGAGAAGTTTTCAAAGATCAGGATGAATATTCAGCAGATCAACAGGCTGACAGATGATGAGCAGATAAAACAATTGTCAAATGAAATTATAGAGGAGCTTTGATTGGATGGCATTTGAGAGCTTAACAGACAAACTGCAAAATGTATTCAAAAATTTGAGGAGTAAAGGACGGCTTACGGAGGCTGATGTGAAGGCTGCGCTCAAGGAAGTTAAGATGGCTCTTCTCGAAGCCGATGTAAACTTCAAGGTCGTAAAGCAGTTCGTAAAGTCAGTGGAAGAGCGCGCGGTTGGTTCGGATGTCATGAATGGTCTGAACCCCGGGCAGATGGTAATAAAGATTGTCAATGAGGAAATGGTAGCCCTGATGGGCTCTGAGACAACAGAGCTGGAGCTGCAGCCAGGTAAGGCCACTACGGTAATCATGATGTGCGGCCTGCAGGGTGCAGGCAAGACGACTGCGGCGGCAAAGATTGCCGGAAAGCTAAAGCTCAAAGGCAAGAAGCCATTGCTTGTCGCGTGCGACATCTACAGACCGGCGGCGATCGAACAGTTAAGTGTGAACGCCAATAAGCAGCAGGTTGATTTTTTTTCTATGGGCACCAATCACAAGCCTGTGGATATCGTGAAGGCTTCTATGGAGCACGCGGCAAAAAACAATAACAATATCGTGATTATAGACACGGCTGGACGACTTCACATCGATGAGGAAATGATGGCAGAGCTGCAGGAGATCAAGGCAAATGTCGAGGTGCATCAGACGCTTCTGGTCGTTGACGCCATGACAGGACAGGATGCTGTCAATGTCGCAAAGGAATTTGACGGAAAAGTGGGTGTGAGCGGTGTTATCCTCTCGAAGATGGATGGCGATACGCGCGGTGGTGCGGCACTCTCCGTAAAAGCTGTCACAGGAAAGCCGATTTTATTTGTGAGTACGGGCGAAAAACTTACAGATATCGAACAGTTCTACCCAGACAGAATGGCGAACCGAATATTGGGAATGGGTGACGTGCTTACCCTGATTGACAAAGTTGCAGAGGCAAACCTTGAGATGGATGCTGAGAAGGAAAAGGAGATGGCATCGCGTCTGAAGAAAGGCAAGTTTGACTTTGAGGATTATCTAGAAAGCATGAGTCAGATGAAAAAGCTCGGCGGTCTGTCAAGCATTCTTGGCATGATGCCGGGTATGGGGGTCAAGGCAAGCGAGATCGAGTCGGCGATTGATGACAAACAGATCGCGCGCATGGAGGCAATCGTGCTGTCCATGACACCAGCAGAGCGCAAGGATCCCAAGCTGCTCAATCCCAGCCGAAAGCACAGGATTGCAAAAGGCGCAGGAGTGGATATAGCAGTGGTAAATCGCTTCATCAAGCAGTTTGAGCAATCCCAGAAGATGATGAAGCAGCTCCCGGGTATGATGGGAGGATTAGGTGGCAAAAAAGGGAGATTTAAGTTTCCTTTTTAATGCACACAGGTATCCAAAGAAAATTTCTCAGCAAAGGCTGACGGATGCCTGGTGCGCGGGCAGGAGAAAGCTTTTCCAAGCCCGATTACATGATAAAAATATTAATAAAAAAGAAAGATTTATGAGGTGAAGAAAATGGCAGTAAAAATCAGATTAAGAAGAATGGGTAAGAAGAAAGCTCCTATCTATAGAATCATTGTGGCAGATTCGAGATCACCCAGGGATGGAAAGTGCATTGAGGAGATTGGAACATACAATCCGAACACAGATCCCAGCGAGTTCAAGGTGAACGAGGAGCTTGCCAAGAAGTGGTTATCAAACGGTGCACAGCCTACAGAGGTCGTATCAAAGATTTTTAAGGCAGCTGGTATTGAGAAATAATGACTCTGACACTCTTGGAGGTGTGAATGATGAAGGAGTTAGTCGAAGTAATAGCGAAGGCTTTAGTAGACAACCCTGACGAGGTAGTTGTTACGGAGAAGGCTGAGGGTAAAAACATTACCATAGAGCTTCATGTAGCACCGGCTGACATGGGGAAGGTCATTGGCAAACAGGGAAGAATTGCAAAGGCAATCCGCTCTGTTGTCAAGGCGGCATCGTCCAAAGATAATTTAAAGGTTGATGTTGAGATTGTGTAAGCAATTGATAGAAGGGTGTTCCGTGGAACACCCTTTTATATACGATTCTGGATATAAAGGGAGGACGCATGGAAGATTTACTACAGGTAGGCGCCATCACACAGCCACACGGTATACATGGAGAAGTAAAAGTATTTCCAACAACGAATGACGTGAGACGATTTAAGGCATTAAAAGAAGTAATCCTGGATACGGGCCGGGAAAAATTAACACTTGAAATAGAAGGCGTTAAATTTTTTAAACAGTACGTTATTCTGAAATTCAAGGGTTTTGACAACATCAATGGCATAGAGAAATACAAGGGAAAACCCCTGCTTGTGACGAGGGAGAATGCGGTAAAGCTTGGACGCGATGAATATTTTATAGCGGATCTGATCGGGGTAGAGGTATACGATGAGGACGGACAGTATCTTGGCGTATTGAAAAACGTGATTGAAACTGGGGCAAACGATGTGTATGAGGTAACATTTGAAGATGGCAGGGATGTGCTGCTCCCGGCGATCAAGCAATGTATCCTCGACGTGGATATAGAGAACAGGAGAATGAAGGTCCATATCATGGAGGGCTTATTGGATTAGGAGAAGGGCAGATGCATTTTCATATTATGACACTTTTTCCGGATATGGTACTAAATGGACTGCGTACCAGCATTATAGGGAGAGCGGAGGAAAAAGGGTGTATTTCCATAGAGGCAGTGAATATTCGGGATCATACGGCTGACAGGCATAAAAAAGTGGACGATTATACGTATGGTGGCGGGGCGGGCATGTTGATGCAGGCACAGCCAGTGTATGACTGCTGGAGGGCGCTTGACCAAAAGATTACGGGACAGAAGGCCGAAGAATCCGACAATGGCAGTTTAAAGGATTACAAAAGGACAAGGGTGATCTATGTGACCCCTCAAGGGGAGGTATTTAGCCAGAAAAAGGCTGCCGAGCTGTCAAGGGAAGAGGACTTAATCTTTCTCTGCGGACACTACGAAGGAATCGACGAGAGGGTGCTAGAGGAGATTGTGACAGATTATATATCGATTGGCGACTATGTGCTTACAGGCGGGGAGCTCCCGGCGATGGTTATGATCGATGCGA
>CAJUQZ010000065.1:5748-22438 GCA_910588755.1 uncultured Lachnospiraceae bacterium
CGCAAGACTTGTACCGGGAGTCTTAAGTAACGGGGAGTCTGCGCAGACAGAGTCCCACGCGGACGGACTGCTGGAGTATCCACAGTATTCACGGCCAGAGGTTTGGCATGAAAAAAGAGTGCCAGAGGTACTTCTTAGTGGACATCACGCCAATATTGAAAAATGGAGGCTACAGCAGTCCCTGGAACGGACAAGGGAAAGAAGACCAGATATGTATGAGACTTATATCAAGGCGCATCCGCCCAGACCGCCAAAGAACAGGCACAAATAAGATGAGAAACCAGATAAAAAACACTTGCATTTGTATACAGATTGTGGTAAATTATTAATGTTGCGAATAAAGAGATGGTCCTCTGGTACGGGTTATGTATTAAGAACGTCGAAATAATAAGGAGGCAAATCAAATGAACGAGATTATCAGGGAAATTGAGAAAGAACAGTTAAAGGAAAAGGTTGACAGCTTCAGGGTAGGCGATACAGTGCGGGTTCACGGTAAGATTAAGGAGGGAAACCGCGAGAGAGTCCAGATTTTTGAGGGGACTGTATTGAAGATTCAGGGTGGCAGCAACAGGGAGACCTTTACAGTTAGAAAGATTTCCAATGGTGTCGGTGTAGAGAAGACATGGCCTATGCATTCTCCAAATGTGGAAAAAGTAGAGCTTGTGAGGGCAGGAAAGGTTAGACGTGCGAAGTTAAACTACTTGAGAGACCGTGTTGGCAAGAAGGCTAAGGTTAAGGAACTGGTTAAATAATTGGTTTGAATGGCGGAGCTTGGAGACAGGCTCCGTTTGATTTTATGCACACGTGCACCCAGAGGAAAAATGTCAGCATATGCTGACGGGTGCCCGGCGCGCGAGTAAGGGAAGAGTGATCTTCCCCTACTCGATTGCACACGGCATCAGATTATATATGGAAATGAAGTCAACACTTGAAATCATGCATCAGATTGGGTATAATTAGGTGTGTATCAAGGAACAATTGGTTTTTAGAAGGACATAACGGATGGCTAGAAGAAAGGGATTGACCTTTTATCAGAAAAAGAAAAAACTGAATATCATTGTGGTAAAGGAGATTTTCAGCTGGCTTTTCTGGATATTTGCTTCGATGCTGTTGGCTGTAGTGACAGTTTTCTGTGTCGGGATGCGCACGAGTGTGATTGGCGCCTCGATGGAGCCAAGTCTGTATAATGGGCAGAGCATATTTCTGAACAGACTGATTTATAAGGTTGCTTCGCCAAGGGAGGGGGATGTGATTGTTTTTCTCCCAAATGGAAATGAGAAGTCACAGTATTATGTCAAGCGTGTGGTGGGTGTGCCGGGAGACACCCTGTACATAAAAAATGGTTTGCTGTATGTGAATGATGAGACAGTGGAGGCGTATTTTAATGACCGGATTGCAGAGCCGGGGCTTTTGGAGAGTCAGGTGACGCTTGGGGAAGACGAGTATTTTGTGATAGGCGACAACTGCAATAACAGTGAGGACAGCCGTTCCGCGAATATCGGAACAGTCAAGAAAAGCTACATCATAGGAAAGGCGTGGATGAAGCTTGCGTCCGGCGATAGCGAGCTGGGATTCATTGAGTAAAATACAGACAATAGAAAGGCAAGAAGTATATGGCGAATTATCAATGGTATCCGGGGCATATGACAAAGGCAAAACGGATGATGCAGGAAGATATCAAACTGATCGATCTAGTGATTGAGTTGGTGGATGCCAGGGTGCCGTTTAGCAGCAGAAATCCGGATATTGATGAACTGGGAAAAAATAAATCAAGAATTATCCTGCTGAACAAATCGGATCTGGCGGATACAGAAAAAAACAGGCTATGGATGTCACATTTTGCCAGCAAGGGATTCCATGTGCTGGAAATCAATGCAAAGGCGGGAGCTGGCATGAAGGCGATACAGGGTGTCGTACAGGAGGCCTGTAAGGAGAAGATAGAGCGTGACAGGCGCAGGGGAATTCTCAACAGACCTGTGCGCGCAATGGTGGTTGGGATTCCGAATGTAGGAAAATCTACATTTATCAATTCATATGCAAAAAGGGCGTGCACACGGACTGGAAACAAGCCTGGGGTAACGAAGGGAAAGCAGTGGATACGCTTGAATAAAAAGCTGGAGCTTTTGGACACCCCCGGTATTTTGTGGCCAAAATTTGAGGATCAGACAGTAGGGTTGCATCTGGCTATGATTGGTTCCATCAATGATGAGCTGGTGCATATAGATGAGCTTGCATATGAGCTGGTTAAGTTTCTGTGCGGGGAATATCCAGGGGCTTTGGAAAGCAGGTATGGGATAACGATTCCCGATAAACAGGATGCCTATGAGATCATCAGGGCTGTATGTGTCAGTAGAAAGTGTTATCTAAAGGGTGAGGAGCCAGATATAATGAAAGCATCTTCGATGATCGTTGATGATTTCAGAAATGGTAGAATCGGAAAAATTACATTGGAGATACCAGGAGAATGATGGAAACGGAAATAGTAGAAACAGGGGAAAACAAAATGAAGAACGTATTGAAGGAGATACTGAGCATCAGTATCTATCTGCTGTTGGTATTTTGTGCTGCATATCTGATTGTCACATATGTGGGACAGAGAACGCAGGTGAGCGGGAGCAGTATGGAGACGACCTTGAGCGATGGGGACCATTTGATTGTGGATAAGATTTCATACCGTTTTCATGACCCAGAGCGGTTTGATATTATCGTATTTCCTTTTCAATATGATACGGATACATATTATATCAAACGTATTATCGGAATGCCAGGAGAGACCGTACAGATCGACGACAGTGGAAATATCTACATAGACGGTGAGGTGTTAGAGGAGACGTATGGACGGGAAGTGATTCAAAGTCCGGGTAGGGCAGGCGACCCGATACAGTTAGGTGATGACGAGTATTTTGTGATGGGAGACAACAGAAACAACAGTTCGGACAGCAGGGACCCATCCGTGGGAAATATTCACCGCAGGGATATTATCGGCAGGGCTTTTATCAGGATATGGCCTGCCTCGAAGTTTGGCATATTGAAGCATCAATAAGTATATTTCAGAATATATCCTGAATGTACTGACAAAAAGGACTGACAAAATGTACCAATGGAAAGGACATGAAATTTCGTGGAAAAGAAAATAGGTGAAATCAAAAATGAATTAAAGGCAGCATGCGAAAGTGAGCTGCCTGTTTTTGTGAAAACGTATGAAAATGATGCGCGTAGCGGCGTGCAGGCACTGGTGGCAAAGGCAAAAAAAGGCATTGATGCGTATGAGAAGGAAAAGCTGCGTACCGAAAGCATGAAAAAATATGAGAGGGAATATGCCTCCTGCGGATACATTTGTGGGATTGACGAGGTTGGCCGGGGGCCTCTTGCAGGGCCGGTCGTCGCAGGCGCTGTCATATTGCCAGCGGATTGCCAGATATTGTATCTTAACGATTCCAAGCAGCTAAGTGAGAAAAAGCGCGAGGAGCTCTATGATGTGATTATGAAGGAAGCAGTCGCAGTGGGCATCGGATATGCTTCTCACGAGCGGATTGATGAGATCAATATTTTGCAGGCTACCTATGAGGCGATGCGTCAGGCAATTGGCAATCTGGGCGTGCGGCCGGGGGTGCTGTTAAATGATGCGGTCACGATTCCGGGAGTGGATATCAGGCAGGTGCCTATTATAAAGGGAGATGCCAAAAGCGTATCTATCGCCGCGGCAAGCATTGTGGCCAAGGTGACAAGGGACCGTTTGATGGTGGCGTATGACAAGACATATCCAGCGTATCATTTTGCGGACAATAAAGGATACGGGGCGGCTGTCCATATAGAAGCGTTGAAGGCGCATGGGGCGTCGCCGATACACAGGAAGAGTTTTATCAAAAATTTCATTGAGGAGTCATCAGGGGTGGATTGAGGACAGATCACTTGGAGGGAAGCTTATGGATAGCTTTTTATCAGGATTTTCGCATAGTTATGAGGGAACACCAGTCGGGCAGGGATATACGACAAATGTGAGTATGACAGGGAATACAGGTTCGGGGGGCGCACAGGGCGTTGATGTGACGCAGCTTCAGCCCGGCGATACCTTTCAGGGCGAGATTGTCTCTGTAAATGGTGAGGATGTTTCAATACAGTTGACAAACGGACAGTACATGGCGGCGAAGCTCGAGCGCGACGTACAGGTGGCAATCGGGCAGCTTATGAACCTGCAGGTACAGTCCAACAAGGACAACAGGGTGGTGCTAAAGCCCGTCTATGATGGGAAGCTGCAGCTACTCCGAGTGGGTGAGGCGGCGCTTAGGGCGGCGCATATGGCGGTCAATGACAGAAATCTGGCACTTGTGTCCACATTGTTAGAGAATGGAATGTCAATCAACAAGAATACACTCATGTTGTTTAACCGCCTGACGCTACAAAATCCGGCAGCAAGTGTGGCGGACCTGATCAAGCTTAACAAGCTGCAGCTTCCGGTTAATGACAACAGTCTGATACAGGTGCAAAATTATCAGAACATGGCGCACAAGCTCCTTGATGGCATCAGGGAGGCTTCTGACGAAATACTCAAGCTCTATGATACACTGACTGGAACGGCAAATGCACAGGGCAGTCAAGAAGCAGGGGCCGATGCAGCTTTTGGTGCCGGACAGGGGGCGGCGTCAGGGAATGCATTGGAGATTGGTGGGAAATTTATGGAGCAGGTACTCGTGCTACTTGCCGGGGATGAAAGTCAGACGGATGGGGCACAGACTGCAAAGTTCCAGCACATTGGGACCTGGCAGACTCCGGAAATCCGGGGACGCCAACGATGCAGCCAGATACAAAATTACAGAACAGCCCTGGTGGGCAGGACAGCCAGCATGTACAGGAAGGTCAGCATGTGCAGGACAACCAGGTACTGCAGGAAGACCAGAATATTCTGAAAAAACAGAATATACAGCCAGATATAATAGATAGAACAACAGTTCAAGGAAAAACGACTTTGGGAACAGACACTGTCACAAAAGGTAATCCGCAGGAAAAGCCATCCGCGGAGGCTTCTGGCGGCAGGCCAGAGATCGACAAAGCCGCAGGGCAGCAGCCAGGGGCAGTCCACTCTGGAGCATCAGATGAGACACAGAAGATTGCATCGCAGGGACAAAGACCGCTTGACGCAATCCTGGCGCAACTAAAGAGTGAGAAACCGCAAGCGGTTCCGGCAAAGATGATCTCCCTCATGAGAGAGGGGATCAGAGAGGGCAGGTTAGACATCAGGGACATGAAGCAGCTGCTGCTGGACAGTGAGCTGGGAAAACAGCTTTCAACAGAGCAGAAGGCTGTGATATTCCGTTCAGAGCCATTTCAGTCAATGCTGAAAGGCGGGTTGCAGAAGCAATGGACACTGACGCCGCAGGAACTATCACAGGAAAGCAGGGTGGAGGAATTTTACCAGAAGCTTGCAAAGGAGAGCAGTCAGCTGGCGCGTATGATGAACGAGGCAGCGCAGTCAGCTGGACAGGGTGGAGGAGGCACGCAGGCGCGCGCCATGACAAATATCAGCGAAAATGTGGAATTTATGAATCAGCTTAACCAGATGTTTAGCTACGTACAGCTGCCATTAAAGCTGGGCAATTCCCAGGCGCATGGAGATCTGTACGTCTACACGAACAAGAAGAACATGGCGCATAAGGATGGTATGCTCACAGCGTTCTTGCATCTGGATATGGACCATTTAGGGTCGCTGGATGTCAGTATTTCCCTGCAGACAGAGCGAAACCAGGTCACTACAAAATTTTATCTTGATGAAGAATCCATTGCGCTGGTTGAGGGGCATATTGAGGAATTGGCGCAGCGGCTTTCAAAAAAAGGCTATCAGTGCAAAAACATGATTCTCGAGAAAGAGGAGGAAAAGAGTGTTCTTGCGCACATAGAGGAGCAGGTGGCAGGCGGAAATGCGGTGCTGGGTTATCGGACGTTTGATACAAGGGCATAAAATACAGGGCAGAGTTTGTCTGAAAAATGTAAAAGGGTGTTGAAAACATGGCAGAGGAAAAAAATAAGAAGGTGAAACAGGCTGTGGCGCTAGAGTATGATCCGGCGGACAGTGCACCCAGAGTCATTGCGATGGGACGGGGGGCGCTTGCAGATAGGATCATCGAGCAGGCCAGGCAGGCGGATGTGCCAGTACACAAGGATGATAAACTTGCCAGTACACTGTCAAAGCTGCAGATTGGTGATATGATACCGCCGGAATTATATGAGGTAGTGGCGGAAATACTGATGTTTGTGGACAGCATGGATAAGATCAAGGCAAAAGTGAGCGATTATCAAAATCGTGTCGGAAAGCAGCAGGGCATGAGGACAAAATGAATACCAGGGAAAAAGGTGCTTTGTATGAGCAGGCTGCCATAGATTATTTGCAAAGGCAGGGTGTGGCGATACTGGAACACAATTACAGAAACCGCAGGGGCGAGATTGATTTGATCGGCAGAGACGGCGAGTACACCGTGTTTTTTGAGGTCAAATACCGCAGGGATAACGCGAAGGGATATCCGGTGGAGGCTGTGGATTACAGCAAGCAGAGAAAGATATGCAAGGTGGCGGACTATTACCGGATGGTGCACGGCATAGGGGATTTTGCGCCTGTGCGGTACGATGTGGTTGCAATCTGCGGTTCGGAGATTGTCTGGTATCAGAATGCATTTGAACACATTTATTAGGTATGATATACATAATATTTGAATGTGGGATATAAGCGTTTTGGGAGAGGATTGCATGGAGATGGAACAACAGGTTATCAGGTATGGCAGCAGGCAGATCTGTAGGCTGCAGTATGACACAAATCAACAAGATATGGCGTATTTTACATTTGCAGGTTTGGAGCAGACAGGGATCGTGGAGCATTTCTTTTCGACCAGATATGGTGGAGTGAGCAGCGGTCATCTTTACTCCCTCAATTTCAGCTACTCGCAGGGAGACAGGCAGGAAAACGTGGATGAAAATTTCAGAAGGGCAGCGGCGCACCTGGGTATGACCAGCAGCGATATTGTCTGTTCGCAGCAGACACATACCACAAATGTGCGGAAGGTGACTGCTGCCGACAAGGGAAAAGGCGTTGTCAGAGAGCGGGATTACACAGATATCGACGGTCTGATCACCAATGAAAAGGGTGTGATCCTGGCGACTTTTTATGCGGACTGTGTCCCGCTTTTTATCGTTGATCCGGTTCATCATGCGATCGGGTTGTCGCATTCTGGCTGGCGTGGAACAGTCGGGAAAATGGGGAAGGTGACACTGGATAAGATGTGGGCGGAGTATGGCACACAACCCGAGGACGTAAGGGTTGCGATTGCGCCGTCCATTTGCCAGCGCTGCTATGAAGTGAGCGGAGACGTGGCGCTTGCCTTTGGGAAGAATTTTGAGCAGGACGATGTGAAGGCTGCGGAGTATCTGGCGCGGTATCAGAAGGACGATACACAAAAGGAGCTCAACAATTGTCTGATGTACCAGAAGGCGGATGGCAAGTACCAGCTTAATTTGTGGTATGCAAATTTCAGGGTATTTCGCGATGCGGGTGTGCCTGACCAGAATATAGAAGTGACAGATGTGTGTACTTGTTGCAATCACGAACTTTTGTTCAGCCATAGAGCCAGCAGGGGAAGGCGCGGCAACCTTGGCGCCTTTATCATGTTAAAAAACGGGTAGGGAAGATTTTCCCTGCCCGTTGTGCGCAGTTTATCCGTTTTTACAGCAGAGGTATATATCATACAAGCCGATGGATAAAACCGCAGAAAACATGAATAAAATATATATTTTTACAGATTTTTGTGATATGATATTTATTGGGTTTAAGAAATTATTTTACACATTCTTTATAAACAAATCTTTAGGGGGAAGCATAAAAATATGGGGGAAGAAAATCCAATCAAACCATACTTACATCACGCGAAATATTATGAGACAGACCAGATGGGAATTATCCATCACTCTAACTATATCCGCTGGATGGAGGAAGCTAGAATGGACGCCATGAGTCAGTTTGGGATTTCCTACCGAAGTATGGAGGAGGGCGGGATCATCAGCCCAGTGGTCTCTGTGTCCTGTCAGTATAAGGGCATGGTGCATTTTGACGACACTGTGCAGATTCAGGTAAGGGTGGTAAAGTACAATGGTGTGCGGCTTGACCTGGAATATGAGATGACAGACAGCATCACCGGGGAGCTTCGGACCAGTGGGACAAGCACGCACTGTTTTCTGGATCAGGGTGGGCGCGTTATCTCATTGAAACGGGACTGCCCGGAAATTGATGCCCGGTTCCGAAGGATGACAGGGTGTCAATATGTGTCCTGAAAATGCGAAATAGGAGTGTTTATCACATGTATGCAAAAAAGAAACCGATACAATTTGAGGAATTGGACTGGAATCAGTTTATAGAGCTACAGCAGGATGAGGAGGAGGACGGGCCACTGGTTAAGATTCCGTTTTCAATCCGCACACCATATTTTCGGAAGAAATTCAATCTGGATTTGATCATCTGGAATCTCTCTGCTGATAACATGGCTATAACCCAGAGGGTTGTCCGCTATGTGCTGAAGAATTTTGATAAGCTGTTTGAGACAGGCTGGACGATGCTGTATTACAATCTGAAGAATATCGATGACTGTAATCAGCTGAAACTGGCAGAACATACGTTGTCGGATTTTTATAGAGAACAGATTTATTTCAAGGCGCCTTACAGCGGCATTCAGCTTGAAATCAACTGCAGGCATTTGGCAGATGGCATTGCGCGTTATTGCTTTATTGTTTCGACAGTGTGCGATTATCAAAAGTGGATGATATCTGATGATGACATGCGGCTATACATGGTAGACAATAAGTGTTATAACAATGATACAAATAATGTTGACACACAGCTCTTATCCATAGCAGAGGGGCAGATAGATCAAGCATATGGCAATGACGAGCAGGGGAAAAAATACGCTGCAGCGATTTATCAGAAGATGGAACAGGAGGGCTTTCAATATGCCCCATCATTCCAGGAGTTTGAACAGACATTGAATTAAGACACGTGGCTTGTTTCATACAGGTGACGGAAGCAGGCTTATATGCACTATATACAACGAATCAAAGTTAGAAAGGAATGAAAAGCAAATGAGAGAGATCACAGAACAGCAAATCTTAGCGCTGGCACCAAATGCCGCTGCGGCCTCCAACGGCAAGAAAATATCGCAGAAGGGCGGGTTTGTCAAGCTCGAGCGGACGCAGGACGACACGCTCTACATGGGGGAGTGCACGGGAAGCGGCAAGAGCAACTATATCACATCGGCGGACTACATAGACGAAAACAACCCGGTTTTCCGCTGTTCCTGCCCCAGTAGGCAGTTTCCATGCAAACATAGTCTGGCCTTGATGTATGAGATGCTCGCGAAAAAGGAATTTGGGATCTGTGAAGTTCCAGAGGATATCCAGAAGAAGCGCGACAAGAAGCAGGCAAAGGAAAATAAGGCAAATGAGGCCGCAAAGCCAGAGAGCGAGATGACCGAGGAGGAAAAAAAGAAGGCGGAGAAGAAAAAAGCGTCCGCTGCAAAGACCGCGAAAAATGCAAGGGTGAAAAAATTAAAATCGCAGCTCGAGGGACTTGACCTGGTGGAAAAGGTGGTCAATGACCTGATGTCGGCAGGACTTGGCACAATTGGCGGCGCTTCGCTCAATACGTACCAGCAGCTTGCAAAGCAGATGGGGGACTATTACCTTCCGGGACCGCAGAGACTGTGCAACCAGCTTTTAATCGAGATTACGGCATTCCAGAAAGACCAGGACGAGTCCCACTATGACGCGGCGATTGGCGTGCTCGAAAAGCTGTGGACACTGATCAAGAAGTCCCGTCAGTACATCAATGAGAAGCTCGAGAATGACGATGTGGCGCTGGAAGATACGGTATTATACGAGGAGCTTGGCGGCATCTGGAAACTGTCAGAGCTTGAGGAACTTGGCAAAAGCAAAAAGAATGCGAGCCTGATGCAGTTATCCTTCTGGGTGACATATGACGAGGCGAGGAAGGAATATATTGATACAGGCTGCTGGGCCGATCTGGACAACGGCGAAATCTATATGAACTATAATTACCGCCCGCTGAAATCCTTAAAATATGTCAAGCAGGAGGACAGTATCTTTGGCGTGGCGAAGGTGCCAAGCGCAGTGTTTTATCCGGGTGATGGCAATGTCAGGGTCAGATGGGACGGCGTACAGATCCGCGCGTATGAGCCGGCGGATTATGAGGCCATATTCCAGCACGCGGCTACTTCCATCAAACAGGAAGCGAAGGTTGTCAAGAACTTCTTAAAAAACGCGATGACTCAGCCTAGAATGATCAAACTAATTGCATTTAACAGGATTGGAAAAGCAGGCGAGGATTTCGTGCTGGCAGACAAGAATAACGACACAATCCTTCTGGGAAATATGCCTGATATGGAGGAGACGACGCTGCGGCTGTCCATGCTTCCAAATGGCGCGCTGCTCGAAAACCAGGTGCTGCTCGGCGCATTTTATTACAACCAGGAAAACCGCAGGCTCATGGTGCAGCCGCTCAGCATTATTACGCATGATATGGTAGTGCGGCTGCTGTATTGATGAGAAAGTAGAAAAAATGGTTCCTGTGCGTAATATGATTGCCCATGATTATATCAAGCTGAATAGACAGGTTTTATACTCCTTTGTACAGGATTGTTGTCAAAATAATAGTTCCGAACAGGTAAGAAACAGAATAAAATACTGCCAGGATAATAAAAATGCTGATTAGGAAGGGGAGAACAACATGCTGTCAATCAAAGAGATTCAAAATATTTTTAATGCGTTGCTGGATTTGAAATTAGGCTATCGGTTTGGGTATGCGGGATCTTATGCAAGGGGGCGGGCAAATGAAAAAAGTGATCTGGATATTATTGTAGCTGGGGAACAGGAACTGCCCGGGGATGATTATTTCAAAGTGTATAATGTGTTAAAAAATGTAACGCGAATCAAATTTGATATTGTTGACTTTACTGCATTGAAGGAAGATGACGATAAAATGGACAGAATGCTTTTGGATATGGGGTTATCCATCAATGACAGCAGTGCCTACAAAACAATAGAAAAAGAGACAGTATGGATGAACTAATGGAGGTTAGAAAATTTGGATACAACACCAGTTTACAACTTGCGCGAACGACTTTGTGCGGCTGCGGTTGCAGGGACGAATCTGTTGGCGGAGGATTTTCGCATAAGGCGCGCATATGAGGCATTCAGGCCATTGGAGGCGGCTTCGCCCGTCTTTGCAAAAATCGGTCAGCTGATGGGACAACTGCTGTCGCCGGGGGAACAGAATATACAGGGAGTATTGCTTGATACCCTCGCCCTGACTGACGCGGTCATCTGCACGCTCGCAGCAGTAGAGGCTGCGGGAGCAATCGAGCCTGTTGCGATTGTCAGTACAGGAGCGACTATGGCAAATCTGGCAGTCAACGCACCCTGCTCCAAAGTAAAGGCATTAATCGAGGCGCTGACGACAAGCGGGAGCGGGAACTATTCCTTTGTGTGCGATATGCGTGTTTCAAACCCTGAGATTTTTGGCGATTACAGGGTGCGGTATGCGATGGTACAGGCGCTTGGGGCGTCCTATGCAGAGCTTGCGGAGATGGTAAAGGACTGGCTTTATGAGGATATGACCATCATTCCGCTGTTAAAGCAGGGCTTTGATCCTAGAGGGAAGAAAGGCATGGTGCGCCGCGCGCAGCTGATTAGCGATATGGCCCAGGCGGCGGAAAATGATTTTTATATCAAAATGCTGGAAACTGCAACGGGAGAGGTGCGCTCTGTGTTAATCGAAGCATTGCGCTATGAACCATCGAACGTAAGTTTACTATTGGATATGCAAAAGACAGAGAAAAGCAAAAACAGGCAGCTCGTACTGAATATGCTTGCAATGGTGGAGGACGAGCGCTGTTATGAGCTTTTTAGCGGACTGACAGCGAAAATGCAGCCTTATGAGGTCTGCGGAATATTATATCCGTCCACGACGGACTGTGCGTCGCGTGTGACTGCCATGCTGTGCAGCAGGCAGTTTGCCGATATCCTTGCGATACCGGAGACAGAGAGAAAATCCCCGGAGGCAGACAGGGCAATGGATATATTCTGCATGATGGTCAAGTACCTGGTCGGGAAGCACGGCGAGGCGGTCTGCGCGTGTTACCGTGAACTGCTTCTTCACCTGGATATCCTCGAACAGTCCAGAAGAAAGCCTATGATAGATGTTCTGGGATTTCCTGAAAAAACGAGGCGCAAGGTGAAGTGGTCGCAGGGAAAACTCAGATTTGACGGACTGGGCGGCTATGAATTTCCGGTGCGCAGCAGGGCATTTTCGTGGGAGGTTGTGATTGGCAGCATCATGGCGCAGTCGCTGATCGTTTTCCCGGATGAGGGGCTTATGAAAATGGCACTGGAATTGTACGAAAAGGACAAAAACATCAATTTTCTGGCGGCGGCAGCGGTCGTCAAAATACTTGGCGAGGAGGACTGTATAGGCTGGCTTGATGAAAACGTGTCAGGGCAGGAGGCAAGAAATGAGATCGAACGTGTATTTGTATGTTTTTCATGGAACCGAGAGTTGGAAAGCTATGTGGTGGATATGAAATACCAGTACATACCGTTCGACAGCCGGGAAACATTCCTGCACAGGGTGCAGATTCCACAGGCAAAAAAGATTGCGGACTGGATATACCGCCATTGCAGCTCATCAACAGATGACGCCATCTTAAATCGGTGGATTGACACGACAGACGCACAGGAGTGTGAGAAGTACGGTAAATATTTTTATGATCGAGCGTCTGCGATCGCGGACAATATGGAGTATCTGCGGTACATGAGAAACTGTGGCTGGAAACAGTGCAAAGGGCTTGGAACGGATTATGCCAGAATAGAAATCCGAAACGACGATCTGTGGGGACTTGAAGAGTACCTGCATAATATGCCCGGGGATGAACATGCGCTTCTGGAGGAGACAGAAGCAGTCGTCGGGCTGGTCAGGTCTGGCGAGGTGGAACTGCGGCATCTGGACACACCGGAAGAAATCGAGAACTGGGCGCAAAAGCTAAAGGATTTGTCGGCATACTATGTCTTGCGGGATAATTGTTAAGTATTTAACAACTATTTTGTTATTGGCTTATACAGGACAGGGGCACAAGAGCAATATTGGAGGTAGGGATGAAAAAGACATCAGGAATTATAGGGGCAATACTATTTGTGCTGGGAGCGGTTTTGCTGTTTGCCGGCAGAAGCTATATCAAGCCGGCTTTTAGCACCCCGGTTGATATTGAGGAGACAGGAATGGAGGCGATTGAGCCAGGTACAGCCGTAGAGACAGATTTAAATATGATCTTTGAGCGTTTCTCCAGAAGGGAAAACCGAGATTATCACGTGATACCGGTCTGGAGCGGGGAGTATACTTATTTTATACCATTATCCATATCCAGCGACAGGGCAGGGGAATATACAAGGGTTGTGGATGAGACAATGAATTTTGCATATGGGTATAAGGACACATATGGTACGGAGAACGTGCATTTTCAGGGTGTGGTACTAGAACTAGATGATACAACAGCTGAAAAAATGAAGGATTGGTTCCGGGAGAAAGAGCTTTTTGTCAAGGAGTCAGATATGGACAAGGTGATGCTTCCATATATACTACACCAAGTGGATCTGGCTGGCGTAAAGCAGAATACAGTCCTGTTTATCTGGATAATGATTGTCGGGCTGGTGTTTTTGTGCGTCGGAATTTTCCTTCCTGTCGAGATTAAGGTATCACCCAAGTTGAAAGAGACAAAGATTAACGGCGTCACTTACCGGGTGGAACAGCTTAGGACGATCAATAGTCTCATCATGAAGGGCAAGAAGCAGGAGGCGCAGAAGCTTCTGACAGAGAAGTTTTATGTGGATTCTGGTTATGCGGCTTTTGTGGTTGACAACTGGAATGAGTATTTTTATTAAATGTCATGGATGTTTCGTAGAGAAGAAGGAGAATGGCGATGAGCAAGTGTTTTGATGAACGGGTGGAGTACGCGGTAGAACAACTCTGGGTGAGACGGGACAGGACACAGGGAGAGAAGGCAAAGCAGCTGCTAGAGCAGGCCGCAGCGGAGGGAAATGCAGATGCGTATTATTTCCTAGGACGTTGTTATCTGGGGGATTGCTTCATAGAACCTTTCTTTGGCTTTGAGGAGAATGAGTATAAGGGAAATGATTGCTTCAGAAAGAGCATCGAGCTTGGAAGTGCAGTGGGAATGTTTGCAAGTATGCGCCTTGCAGGCTTTATTCCACCAGGTGGCACCTTTGTGCATCCGCCCTATCATTCTCTGCGGGAGATATGGGATGTGGTGGAGTCGTATGCCAACAATGGACAGGCTTTCTGTCAGCTTTTGATTGGCAATGCCTATTTCTTTGGGGACGTGATAGAATTTTTTCAGTATCCCAATGTAACCGATGAAATGATTCGCGGATACATGTACAAGGCGATGCAATATTTTGATATGAGTCTTGCAAACGGAAACTTTTTTGTCCTTAGAAACTATATCAATATTCTGACATCAGGTGATTATGGTATGCCCATCAATCATCAAAAGGAGATGGAGTTGATCAATCTCGGAGCAGAGCATGGTGTTGGTTTTTGTGAGATTGACAAGGGGGATAGCTATGGACTAGACGATGCGCTGACAGCCCTAGAATACTACAAGAGTGCCTTAGAGCACGGCGAGGCGAAGGCGTATTCCAGGATTGGAAAGGTCTATTTCAGAGGGGGACGCGGTCTTGCGAAGGACTATAACAAAGCGATGGAGTACTTCCGCATCGCGCGGGAAAAGGACAAATGGGTTTCTGACATGCTTGGCACATGTTACCTGAAGGGTTGGGGGACGCCTGTGGATTATGCGGCGGCAAAGCGCGAATTTGAGGTTTATCCAGGAGAGAGACTGAGCGCAATCGGGCTTGGTGAGATTTATGCATACGGTTTGGGTGTACCTGTTGATATCAAGAAGGGCTTCTCGTACTGGAATAAATTTCCGGCGGACATCCGCGTGATTGAGAATAAGCGCAATTTCAGGAAGACGTTGTTTGGCTGGAAGTGCAAGAAAGCTTATGCGGGATAGGAGGGATTCAATGCAGGCCCAGATCGTCACAAAAGCGGTGATATTGAACCGGAGCCTGAAAAAAATACTGCTGATCCGCCGCAGTCCTGACGACTTTGGCGGGTGGGAAGGCCCGGGCGGTTCTGTGGAGGAGGGGGAAACCCTGGAAGAAGCAGTCGTGAGAGAAGTTCGCGAGGAGACAGGGCTTGATGTGGAACCGGAGCGGATTTTATATGCTTCCCTTGATGAGATCTGTGGGAAAAAGGTGATATTTATCGTGTATCTGTGTATCACAGCAGAGGAGAGCGTCATTTTGAGCAGCGAGCACGTTGACTACCGCTGGGCAGATAAGGCAGCGAGCGAGGAGATGCTTCAGGGCGGGGTTGCAAGGGATTTTAAGAGACATGGAATCTATGAGCTTAAATGGTAATATTGGAGGTTTTATCGTATGGATATTAAGCAGGGAATGCAGCGTCAGGAAAAGGCGGGCATCCTCTATATTGAAGGAGGAATATGATGGATACAACACCGATTTATGAACTGCGTGAGCGTCTTCGCGCGGCTGCTATGGCAGGGACAGGTTTGCTGTCCGAGGATTTTCGACTGAAGCGTGCGTATGAGGCATTCAAGCCGTTGGAGACGGCATCGCCTGTGTTTGCCAAGGTGGGGCAGCTGACGACGAAGCTGACAGAGCCAGACTGCCAGAATCCGCAGGGGGCACTGCTGGATGCGATTACGTTGGCGGACGCTGTCATATGCACACTTGGGACGGTGGACGCGGCGTCGGAGGCTGAAATTGGCGAGGTGCCTGACGTGGGGCAAAACGCGGGCAGTTTGATAGTCAATGCGCCGTATTCTACATTGAAGGAGCTGCTCGAGGCGCTGACAACATCGGGTGGGGGGCATTATGGATATGTGTGCGAGACACATGACAACCATCCGGAACTTTTCAGAGATTACCGTGTAAAACACACGTTAGTACAGGCGCTGGGGGCTTCTTATTCCGAGCTTGCTGACAGGGTGGAGCAATGGCTGACCGAGGAGAACGACAAGACGATCCTACCAGCGCTATATAAGGATTTTGACCCGAAGGGCAAGAAGGAGATGGTGCGGCGTGTCAGGATTATCAGCGCGCTTGCCGGCGCCGGGGCAAATGATTTTTACATCAAAATGCTTGCCGAGGCACAGAAGGAGGTGCGCACGGAACTGATCGATGCGCTTCGCCACGAGCCAAATAATGTCCCATTGCTTTTTGACCTGTCAAAGACAGAGAAGGGGAAAAATAAGGATAAGGTTTTTGAACTGCTCGCGGCGATACAGTCGGAGGAGGTCAACGCATTTTTTAAAGAGCAGGCACAGAAAAAGCCGGAAAATGTCTTGATTTATGCCACCTCAAACCGCAGGCACCTTGTGCGGGAAAATTTTTCCGACAAGGCTCAGCTTGAGGATGACCTTCACAACAATGACACGGTGCAGGAAAAATTGTCCCTGGTGGCCAGGTTCGGGGTTCAGATTTATTTTGGCTCACCGGACAAGAAAGAGTTCCAGAAAATTGTCTTGGAGCTTGCAAGGCG
>CAJUQZ010000066.1 GCA_910588755.1 uncultured Lachnospiraceae bacterium
GGCCAAGCGCATTAAACACCGCCTCCGGCAAATCCTCATGCAGCGCATTACATAAAAAGAATGAAATCTCCCTATATCCCATCCCAGTATGTCATATCCAGCCAGTTTGCTGTCATCTGTCTCCCCGCAGACCACCCGCCTGCCATTCTCATCTGTCAGCTCCCTGGCCATAAGACGAAATATTCCGGCGTGGTGGAGAGACTCACCAGACGACACGAAACCACCCTGCAGTATTTTCCGTAAAAATCCACGGCATCTGACAGCCGCGAAAACCTGCCATCACTGTCAAACGAGTCTAATTACTGGCCAGGGCGTGTTTGAAAATGCTTTGTACCATTCAGATGATTCCTGACCTCTGCTGGTCTATAACTTTTCAAGATCATCCAGATGCCAGATAATCGAAAATGAGATTCAATAGAACAAAAAACGGGTTCTTTAAATCTCATTTTTAAATGACATTGACTGCTTTAACGCCTTCTGATAATCCTTGTGTATCCCCATACGGGTTGATAAACACTTTTGTTGTCCCATCATCAAGTTCCAGATTGGGCAGTTCCTTGCAACGGTTGGAAAAAGTATAAATCGGCAGGTTCTTCTCAAACGGGTCAAACATACATATCTTTGTTCTCCTGTCAACGCATTGTATATTTTCATTTTATCGTCTTTATAAGTCTCTGTCAATATTCCGTATTATGGCTATGACTGTTCTATATTTTCAACCCGCAGATGATTTTCTTACAATATGCCTCGATTCTGCTCCCGTTTATGGTTTACAGAGGCTCATATCCCATTACAGCCGCAACACGATCTTAAGCATTCCGTCCATGTACGCCGCCGAGATGCTCCCGCCCATGCGTTCTGTTAAAAGCTTTGCGATGGAGAGTCCAAGCCCGGTCGAGTTCCGCCCGGTCTCCACGGTGTAATAGCGGTCGAAAAGACGCGCAACAGACACCCAGTCCAAATCTTTTGCGCTGTTGCAAAATAGAATCGTGCCGTCGGAAAGCAGCTCGACAGTCAGAACAGCCTGCGCCTGGCCTGCACCGCTGCGCGTGTCAGAAGCAGGCGTGCTGTATTTAACGGCATTGTCCAGTATGTTGCAGAATACCCGCTTTAGCGCGCCCATATCCAGAAAGCGCACCACCTCCTCGTCCACAATCCTGACCTGTGGCTCAATATGTTTTTGTACGAATATGTCATAATACGATAACAGGCAGTCCGCAAGGATACGGTTCAAGACCACCTTCTGCTGATCGGTTTGGGCGTCCATTCTGGCAGTAGGGGACGTTTCCAGGCCTTGGGTGTTTTCATACGGTTTGGACAGAATGATAGAATACCGGAACAATTCCTCCGTGAGTGCGCGCATCGCGTCCGTCCGGTTGCGAATCTGCGCAAGGTAATGCCCCACGCGCTCCGCATCCTGACTTTTACATTCCCGTTCCAGCTCTGCTTCTGCCAGTTCCAGATAACCGTAAAGTGCCGTGAGCGGCGTGCGCAAATCGTGTGAAATGTTGGTGACAGCTTCCTTGAGCTCCCTGTCGCCACTCCGGTATCTGCGGCGGCTCTCATACAATACGCCCAGCTCCCTGTTCATGCGCTCCGCAAATGCTTTTATGTGCCTGTCATTTCCCGGGACGTAAATCCGGTTATTCGTATCCTTTTCCAGGCAATCCACAAACTGTGCGCTGATCGCTTTCAGATCCCGGTACAGAAAAAACACCTTTGCCACAAGCAGCACAATGACAGCCGCCCCCACGATACAGGGTACAATTACTGGAACTGAAACCATGTCCTGATCCCCTTTTCATATCTTTATTTTATGTCTTTATTTCAAATCCCTTTTCCGAAACACCAGTATCCCGCTGCCCGAGAGCACCACAACCGCCGCCAATGTGCCCGCGACATGCAGCGCCGAAAACCGGTCATAACCGTTTTCGTCCTCCTCCAGCGCACAGGAGAGCGCAAGTGAAGTGGGCAGTACCGCCGAAATGCATTCGTATACCTTCCGCTCTGTCCCGCTCAGATATTTGGGATTTGGGACGATCTCAACTCCCAGATCGGCCAGTTTGCCGAGATTCTCCTCCGCTGCGTACACGTACGCCCCGGTTTCCGTATTGTACACCCGCTCTGTAACCGGCGGCTGCAACAATCCCTTAAGCGCAGACGCGCCCGCCCCCAGAAGCAGTATGGAGAGCAATACATTGAGCAGGACGGCCTTTGCCTTGTCCAGTACCACCATAGAGATCAGCACAGCCACCGCCGCGCTCGTGCAGATAGACAGAAAGGAGAGCGCAAAAGTCTCCGGCAGACTGTGCAGCCGACTCCACACCAAATCCCCCACCAGCAATGTCCCCGCCGTCAGTGCCGCCAGCGTGTAGGCTGCAAACTGCGCAAAGCCCGCACAGGCGACTGTGACCAGATTGGCCAGATAGATTGTCACTCTGCTGTGTCCCACATTGACTTTGTTGCGGATTGTCCCGTCACTGTACTCTGTGCCGAGAAACAGCCCGCTAAAGCACGCCACTGTGATTCCCACAAAGGTCATCTGGTTAAAAAAATACGTGTTTCCGTTCTCAAAGGGATAGCCGTTTACATTGTTAATCCTCAATAGAAAATAGGCAAAAACGCCCCACACAAACATGCCTGTCTCCGCGATCCAGAAAAGCCTGCTGCGCCACAGCCTTGCAAAGTTTGCCGACAATAGATTACGCATGTTGTCCACCTCCTACCAGATTCATGTAATAGGTTTCCAGGCTCTCATTCTTCTCGTGCATAGAGATCAGCTCGCACCCTGCCGCATCGAGCACATGGATCAGCTCCGTCGCTTTGATCTCCCCGTAGACGTCCGCCTCTGTCGCAGACACCACGCAGTATTCCAGCCCAATCCTGTCGAACGCCAGGCACAGCGCACTTGTATTGTCCACCACAAGCCGCACGCATTTCCTGCACTCCGCCTCCAACTCTGCCGCGCTAATCTCCTTCACCATGCTGCCCTTGTCGATAAAACCATAGTGTGTGGCAAGCCGTGACAATTCATCAAGTATATGGCTTGAAATCAGCACCGTGATCTGCCGCTCCCGGTTTAGACGCAGGATCAGCTCCCGCATCTCGATGATTCCCTGCGGATCGAGACCGTTGATCGGCTCGTCAAGCATCAGAAAATCAGGCTCACCGCACAGCGCAACCGCGATTCCGAGCCGCTGGCGCATGCCGAGCGAAAAATTCCGCACACGCTTCTTCCCTGTGTTTTCAAGTCCCACAAACGATAGCAGCTCGTCAACCCCGTCGAAGGAAGGCATTCCGAGCACGCGGTACTGTTCCCGGATGTTTTCCCTTGCCGTCGCGTCCAGATACACCGACGGCGTCTCTACCACCGCGCCCATTCTGCGGCGGCACCTGCCAATCCGCCTGTCGGTATGGCCCACCCCGTACAGGGTGAACGCGCCCGATGTAGGCAGCTGTAAGCCGCAGATCAGGCGTATCAGCGTCGTCTTGCCCGCGCCGTTTTTCCCCACAAAACCATAAATTGCGCCCTTTGGCACATGCATGGACAGGTTATTGAGCGCTTTGAAATCCTTGTAGTACTTGCAGAGCGCACTTGTTGTCAGACAGTAATCCATTTTTTCCCTACCTCCTGTATTGATCCAGTGCTTTACGACATAACCTGTCACAAATTGCACTGAACCGCAATTATTTTTCAAATTTTTGTTACAGGAATATTTTAAAACACAGGTTTCAAGAAACCGGTAAAGAAAACAGTAAAGATTTTGTAAAGATCCGACTCCCAAAATCAGGGATTGAGACGAAACCCAATCCCCCATACTGCCTCAATGCAATCCCCTGCGCCAATCTCCTGAAGCTTTTTTCTCAGATTGCTGATATGCTGCTTCAATGAACTGTCCGTGCAGTCCGGCGTGTCCGCGCTGATACAGTCGAGGATCGAGGCTTTGGAAAATACCTGTCCGGCATTCTGCATCAAAAGGCGCAGAATGGCAAATTCTGTCCGTGTGAGGCGAACAGTCCTGTCTTTTCCATCCATATCTTCATCCAATGCGGGCTTTGAGCGCACAGACGCCGTATCCGCAAGCTTTTTTGAGGAGACTTCGCGCAGCTCAAGATCGAGCGCAAGGTCTCCCACAGCCAGTTTCTTCCCGTCCTGATCCTTATAAAGAAGTTCCGGCTGTCCGGATTTGGCACACACTTGTGTCCTGCGCAGCTGCACCGTGATGCGCGCAAGCAGCTCCTTTATCTCAAACGGTTTTGTGATATAGTCCGCCGCGCCCCCAAGAAGCGCCTCCACCTTGTCGTCCACCCCAACCTTCGCGCTGATTACGATGACAGGGATATCCCGGATATCCTGAATCCGCGGCAGAAGCGCCTCCCCTGTCATGCCGGGCAGCATCAAATCCAACAAAATCAAATCCAGCTTTTTTCCGGCGCTTTCATCCGCCAGCAGATACAGCGCCTCCGTGCCCGAATACGCGCGGCAGGTCTGATACCCTTCCCTGCGAAGGCTCTCCTCGATGATATCCCCGATGTGCACATCGTCCTCTATAATCGCTATCAGCTCCTGGGCTCCCGCATGAACCGCCGTGTCCTTCCCGGTTTGTTTTTTGCCGGAAACCGCCCTGTCCTCCATACGTTTCATAATTTCAAAACCCTCCGGTCATATGTCATGAGCCCGTTGGTCTCCTCCTCGATGTCCGTAAGCTGCGTGTACACGGACGCGCACAGTCCTTCCTTTTTCAGCTCCTCTATCCTTCTGTCCAGCGCATTGTACGCATTTCGCAGCGCGTCCTGGCTGCTGTGGCTGCCATAGCCAAAATAGTTGTCAGAATAAATATGTCCCTCCACCGCAAGGGAGACGCCCCCAAACTCCGATATGACATATGGCTTTTTGCTCTTTTTGGCAATCAGCTCAAAGAAATAAATGTGTTCGCTCTTCACATCGCCTGCGTCCTGGTCAAACCAGCCGCTGTGGGCATCGATGATGCGCGTGTTGTCAGCCGCGCGCACCATATCCGTGTTTTCCTTCGCGTCAAACTGCCCCCAGCCTTCGTTAAAGAGTACCCACATGCAGATTGAAGTGCAGTTGTAGAGTTGGCTGACCGTCTCGAGACACTCCTTTTTCCACTCCTCCCTGCCGCTTTTGTCCGCCCTTGAAGTATAGCTGTAATCATTGTCGCGCTTATGGCGGAGCGGGAACAGCACGGTCGGGATATAGCAGGTCTTGACCAGGTTGTAAGTCGTTCCGCCGTTAATCATATCCTGCCAGACAAGCATTCCAAGCCGGTCGCAGTGATAGTACCAGCGCATGGGCTCGATCTTGCAGTGCTTCCGTATCATGTTAAAGCCTTTTGACTTTGCCGTCTCGATATCAAAGATCATCGCCTCGTCGCTCACCGGCGTCAGCAGGCTCTCGGGATAATAGCCCTGGTCAAGAATCCCTTTCTGAAAATAGGGCCTGTGGTTGAGGCAGAGTCTGGGAATCCCGTCCCTGTCCGGCTCCGCGGAAAAACAGCGCATACCAAAATAGCTCTCCACCATGTCCTCGCCATAGACGATTCTTAACTCATACAGAAATGGATTTTCCGGTGTCCAGCTCTTCTTGTCTGCAATTTTTATCTCAAAAACCGCCTTTTCTGCCGGGAAAACCAGCCGCTTTTCCTCCCATGCCACCTGATTATTGTCAAACAGGAGGATTTTGCAGGGCACCTGTGTAAGATCTGCATTTTGACCGGAAGAGACTGTCCCAAACAGGGCCGCTTTATCGGAATCGGGCGCTTTTTTTTCAGCGATCATTTTGTTGGAAACCACCTCGATGACAACGCTGTCATGGTCGTAATCAGGAGTGATGCGAACCGTCTGGATATATGTCTCTGGAACCCACTCGCACCACACTGTCTGCCACAGGCCGCTCTGTGCGGTATAGAACATGCCGCCATTTTTAAGCATTTGTTTACCTCTCCCGTGGTACGATGTGTCGCTCTTATCCTGTACACACAGGCGCAGGGTATTTTTCCCCGTCTGAATATAAGGCGTGATGTCGAGTGTAAACGCCTGATAGCCGCCCGAGTGCGTCCCGGCCAGCCCGTCATTCACATAGACGCGGCAGCGCTCGTCGCAGGCGCCGAAATTTAAGAGCAGACGCCTTCCGGCGGGGATTCTGTCAATCTCAATTTTTCGCTCGTACCACAGGTACTCGTCCGGCTTCAGCTGACGCTGTACGCCAGACAGGTAGGTCTCCGGCGAGAATGGCACGCGGATATCGCCGTCCCACAGCACCGGCCTTGTGTCGTCGCCTGTGATCGCATATTTCCAGATGCCGTTTAAGACCACATAGTTTTTCCTTGCCATCTGTGGTCTTGGATACTCTGTCAGCACCGCCTCCGGCTGGTTTCTGGCGATTACCTCCCCCCACTGCGTAAACAGCTGGTGATGCTTTTCCTCTCCTTTGTCCAGGATTTTATTTAATTGAAGTGTCTCGAGCATTTCCCTGATTTTCATATCATCATCTCCTTGATCGCGCAACCCATTGAATTTTCATCGCTCGGTATTGAGATACCTATAAAATCCCCTAGTACACCCTTTGCTGTATTATTTTCATTTTATCACACATCAACCCGCACTGAAAGCCTTTCTCGCAATTCCCTGTCTCTCATCCTGATTTCCGGCAAAAATACCGGTCTACAGAAAATCCGCCTGCACCCCTAAATCAGGCTCAACTGCTCATACTTCTGCGGAAACTCCTGCAGATAGGCAAAACAGGCGCCCACGTCATGCACGATGTTGTTCTTTGCGCATTTTTCCCGAAACAACGCCATCAACTCCTGATTCCGGTCACTTGTCACCTCATAAGAATGCCCGTATTTCCTGCGATACCGCTCCTTCATTCCGGGAAAATGCCTGTCTAGCGCGGCATAGAAATACTCCCGGTCGCCGTCGCGCAGCGTCACCCCCATACCAAAGCAGATAATGCCGTACACTTTCGCCTCAATGCAGTAGTCCAGGATTCCCTCGATATTTTCGCGTGTATCATTGATATAAGGAAGAATCGGCGACAGCCAGACCACGGTTGGTATCTGATGATCGCGGAAAATCCGCAGCGCCCGCGCACGCTCCTTTGTCGTACATACATTCGGTTCCAGCATCCTGCAAAGCGCCTCGTCATATGTAGTCAATGTCATCTGAACGACACACTTTGCCTTTCTGTGAATGCTTTCCAGCAAATCCAGATCCCGCAGAATCCGGTCTGATTTCGTCTGGACCGCCACACCATACTCATAGCGGTCAATGATTTCCAGACACGTTCTTGTCAGGCCAAGTGACTCCTCACAGTGCATGTACGGATCGCACATCGCCCCTGTCCCGATCATGCATTTTCTGCGCCTGGTGCGGAGCGCTTTCTCCAACAGCGCAGGCGCATTCTGCTTGACCTCGATATCCTCAAAGTCATGCGTAAAACCGTAGCATGTGCTTCTGCTGTCACAGTAGATGCAGCCGTGCGTGCACCCCCTGTACAGATTCATGCCATTTTTTGCGGACAAAATTCCTTTCGCATCAACGAAGTGCATTTCAAGCCTCCCTATACAGACATTGTTTCCTGTTTCTCTGCGCGATATCCGGCTACTGCTTTTTACCTTCCAGAATCCATCACAACAAAGAGCCGGAAATCACCGCTCCACACTGAATAAATACACCGTGCTGTCCGTTCCGAACCCCTCCGTCTCCCGACAGTTCCCTGTCAAAACGATCCAACGCGTCAAATGCTGCCGCATTTACCACCCCCGACGGCGCAAGTTCGTTCAGCTGCATGCGAAGCCGCCTGTTCTGTTCGCAAAACGTTGCGATCACCTGATTCATCCTTACCGTTTTCACCAAAGTGTTTCCTCCTCTTTCTTACCCTCCACTCCCTTCCTTTTCCCGCCACGCTTGCACTCATTCCTGTACTGAACAGGGGTTCTTCCTGTCGCTTTCTTGAATGCCTGTGAGAAATACGACTGCGAGGAAAAGCCCAGAATCGTCGAAATCTGGGAAATGGAATGCGACGTGGAGCCAAGTAGCGACTTTCCCTCCTCAATGCGCTTCTGCAGAAGATAGGTGATGGGCGAGACCCCCACATATCTCGTAAAAGCGTGCGCCATATAATATTTGTTCATATGTGAGAAGGATGCCAGCGTGTCGAGCGTGATGTTCTCCGCATAGTTTGCGTCCAGATAATTCTTGATCTGGGCACACTCTCTGCTCAACAGGACGTTGCTGCTGTGCACGATGGACAGATTGTCATTGCGGAGCATGCACAGCAAAATGACCTCCAGCAGATTCTGGCAGACAGCCTCGTAGTTCTCCTCCCTTTTGGTGATCTCCTCCAACATGATATTCAGATAGGCATACACATAGGAATTCTGCGTGTTGTATTTGTACACATCGCCCGATGCGGTCTGCACCATGACGCTGTCCTGCACAGAGGCGATCTTTTCAAAGGAAAACGCAAGCCCGTCGATTCCCAGCACGATGTACTCGAGCGGCGACGTGTACAGGGATTTCTCCGTGTGCTGCACATAGGGGTTGATGATGACCATATCGTTCTTGCACACCGAAAACTCCATGCCCTCCGTGAGAAATGTGCCACTGCCATGCACGACGTAAAACAGCTCACTGAACGGGTGGGAGTGCAGAATACTCTGCCAGTCCCCCTCATACTTCGAGGTTGAGACATACAAAAGCTTTACCCCGTCAAAACCAGAGGGTTTGTTATCCTCAATACAGTGCCTTATGTTTCCCATGACATATCCTCCTTAGGGTGTGTTTCAAATCATCTGAAATGTCAGCTAAAACCAGCATACCAGAATTTAGATATTTTGTCCACCCACCCAACTTCCCAAAAATTTCTAAAATTTTCGTTTTCTACAATTTATGTATCCCGTATATTTTTCAAAAACCAAAATATTATTTCGCCCGTCAAACCATTGGCAACGTGCACAAAAGCCAGAATAGTCAAATCTATTTCATATATATTTTGCACAATACGCAAAACAACTCCTCTTTCTTTTTAAATAAAATTGTCTAAAAGCAAGATTTCTAAAATATCAAGCAACAATCAGATTGAATCGGCGCGTTAATTTCAGTATACTGAAACTATACTTAACAATTACTTATTTAACATTTACTTCTGGCAGACGGCAAGGCAGCGCCTGGTCAAAGCCAGACACCAATGTGTCCCCAAAGCTTCCATGTACAGGAGCCCTTACCCAGTGCACAGAAATCTTCCGGGTCACATACCTTAATAAGGGAGGGCTATTTATGAAATCGAAAAAAGTTGTTTCATCGTTACTCGCAGCTGTCATGATGACATCGCTTTTCACCGGGTGCGGCGGAAAAGACACGCCCCAGCCGGAATCCAAACCCGCAACAGATACACCCGCGGCAAATAACACCGCTGATCCGGCGCCTGCGGATACCCCTTCAGCGGACGCAGAAAAGACAGACAGCGCACCAACATATGAGGAGCAGACCCTGAAGGTTGCCGCTTTTGAGGGCGGCTACGGCGCAGAGATGTGGACTGAGGTTGTGAAGGCTTTTGAGGCTTCACACCCCGGCGTGACCGTCGAACTGACGATCGACAAGAAACTAGAAGATGTCATCAGCCCAGGAATGAAGGCTGGAGACTATCCTGATGTCGTACATCTGGCAACCGGACGTGAAGCCGCGCTGACAGAGACACTGACAAAGGAAAAGGCGCTTCTCCCGCTGACAGACGTGCTTGAGATGACCGTTCCCGGCGAGAGTGTAAAGGTGAAAGACAAGATTATTCCGGGTTTCCTTGACACCCTTGCAACCAATCCCTACGGCGACGGCGTAACCTACTATGCACCGATGTTCTACAGCCCCTGCGGACTGTTCTACAATGCAGGACTCTTCAAGGAAAAAGGCTGGGAAGTTCCGACAACATGGGAGGAGATGTGGGCGCTTGGCGACAAGTCCGCTGAAGAAAATATCGCGCTGTTTACCTATCCCACAACCGGATATTTCGACGCTTTTACATACGCGACACTGGCATCAGCCGGCGGTTCCGACTTCTTTAACAGCTGCATGACATACGAGGACGGAATCTGGGAGAGCGACAATGCGACCAAGGTATTTGAACTGATCGGACAGCTCGCAAAATACACCGAGGGCACAACCGTGGCCAACGCAAACAATGATAACTTTACCAAAAATCAGCAACTCATCCTTGACAACAAGGCAATCTTCTGCCCGAACGGCACCTGGCTTCCCGGCGAGATGGCAGATGCGCCGAGAGCTGACGGATTTGAGTGGGGATTCATGGCCATCCCTGCAGTGAATGCAGGCGGTGCAGGCTGCTCCTTCTGCTGGTTTGAGCAGATGTGGATTCCTGCGGCAGCACAGAATCAGGATATGGCAAAAGAATTTGTGGCATACATGTACTCGGACGAGGCGGCAGCAATCTTTGCAAAGTCCACCGCGATCCAGCCGATCACAGGCGTGAGCGACTCCCTCGAGGGCGACAACAAGATGTTCTACAGCATCTATGACAACGGCGCTACCGCAGTCATGGGCGGATTTGCGACAACAGCACCGGTAGAAGGCGTCAACATGCTAGATACGCTGTGCGGAACAGTCAACAGCATCGTGAGCGGCGACAAGACCGTTGCGGAGTGGCAGGCGGCTGTCGAGGAAGCAAGCGACAAATTGAGAGCAGCAATGGAATAGGTTTTAGGAGCGCTCCAAAGGTTTCTGCCTTTGGGGCGCTTTTTTTACAAGGAGGTATGAATGTGAAAAAAAGCAGAGATCGATCCATTTTCATCACCATATGCGTAGCGCCGGCAGTCATACTGTTTGTCATCTTCATGCTGATCCCCACCTTCAACGTCTTTAAAATGTCGCTGTACAAATGGGGCGGCTACTCCAACAACAAACAGTTTGTCGGTCTGAACAATTTCAAGATTCTGATGGAGGACACCAATTTCTTCCGTTCCTTCCAGAATACCATCCTCCTCATCGTCTGTGTGACGATCGTGACGATGGCGCTTTCCCTGATATTTGCGGCGATCCTCTCCCGCGAGAAGATCAAAGGACAGAACTTCTTCCGGGTCATCTTTTATATCCCAAATATCCTGTCCGTCGTTGTCATCTCGGCGATCTTCTCGGCCATCTATGACCCGAACAGCGGACTGTTAAACAGCATCATCGGCATTTTCAGGGGCAGCGAAAAGACACCGATCCTCTGGCTTGGCGACCAGAAGCTGGTAATCTACAGCCTGGTGATCGCCATGATCTGGCAGGCGATTGGCTACTACATGGTCATGTACATGGCAAGCATGGCAAGCGTGCCGGAAAGCCTGTATGAATCCGCCAATCTGGAAGGCGCGGGAAAAGTACAGCAGTTCTTTTCCATCACGCTGCCGCTGATCTGGACCAATGTGCGGACGACGCTGACCTTCTTTGTCATCAGCTCCATAAACTTAAGCTTCCTGATCGTCAAAGCCCTGACAAACGGCGGCCCCGACGGCGCGACGGAGGTTTTCTTAAGCTATATGTACAAACAGGCCTACACCAACTCGTCCTACGGCTACGGCATGGCGATCGGTGTTGTCGTGTTCCTGTTCTCCTTTGGACTGTCGGCGCTGATCAACTTTGCAACCAAGAGGGAGCCTTTGGAATTTTAAGGGAGGATGATACCTATGCAGGAAAAAAAAACGCTGAATTTCAGCAAGCTGTACAAAATTTTTATCTATGTTGCCCTGCTTTCGCTCGCCGTCAGCATCGTGGTGCCGGTCGGCTGGGTGTTTCTGGCATCCATCAAGGAAAATTCCGAATTTTACGGAAATCCGTGGACGCTGCCCAAGGGCATCTATTTTCAGAACTTTATCGACGCCTTCGAGAAGGCAAAGATGGGCGAATACTTCATGAACTCCGTGCTCGTGACCGTGCTTGCGCTCGCCATGCTGCTTGTCGTGGCGCTTCCGGCAGCCTACGTGCTTGCCCGCTACCGCTTCTTTGGGAGCAAGGTGATCAACGTGCTGTTCATGGGCGGGCTGTTCATCAACGTCAACTACATCGTCGTGCCAATATTCCTGATGTTTGTCGATGCTGACAAGTTTATCAGGAACCTGACGGGGGACGGCTTTTTCCTCAACAACCTCTTTGTCGTGGCGCTCGTGTACGCCTCCACCGCCCTGCCCTTCACAATCTACCTGCTCTCCGGCTTCTTCGTCACGATACCGAGGGACTACGAGGAGGCGGCGTACATGGACGGCAGCAGCTACTTTCGGACGATGGTACAGATCATGATGCCAATGGCGCTGCCTAGCATCATCACCGTGATCCTGTTCAACTTCCTGTCCTTCTGGAACGAGTATATCATCTCCATGACGCTGCTCACCAAGAATTCCAAGACGCTTCCGGTAGGACTGATGCAGTTGATGCAGGCGCAGAAAGCAGCCGCAAATTACGGGCAGCTCTACGCAGGACTTGTCATCGTCATGCTGCCGACGCTGATCCTGTACATTCTGGTTCAGAAAAAGCTGACGCAGGGCATGAGCCTCGGCGGTTTAAAAGGCTAACAAGGGAGGTATGGATATATGAAACATCTTATCAGAGTATTGTACCTGCTGGTATTCATCGCCAGCATGGCACTGATCATCACAGGCCAGCGCAATATCGGACCTGCCGGGCTTCTGACAATGCTTGTCGGTCTCGCCGGAATATTAGTTCTCCTCTATCTGTACAACAAAAAATACCAGTAAACACACGCTGAAAACATGAAAAGGAGGCCGTACAAAATGAATATGGAAAACACAGGCAGACTGACACTTCCGACAGATGTGGACATGGTTGACGAAACCATACGACTCAAAAACCTGCTGGGCGCGGACGCCCTGCGCGACTGTGACGGAACCACCATGCCCGGGGAACTCCTGAACCAAAATGCCAAGATATACGCAACCTACTACACCACACGCAAGGACAACAACTGGGCGATGCAGCACCCGGAGGAAATCCAGCAGGAATATCTGATCAGCGACCGCGTGACCGCAAGAGGAGACACGCTGCGCATCGAGCTCATGAAGGGGTTCCACACGGAACAGCTCAAGGTCAACACGCTTGACTCCCCGAAGCGCTGGTGGGAAGTCATGGACCGGACTTGCGGCGTCGTAATCCCGCCGGAGCGCTGGGAGTACGATGCCACGACTGGCGAAGTCGTGATCGAGACCATTCCCTACCACCAGTACACCGTCAGTTTCCTCGCGTTTCTGATCTGGGACCCGGTACACATGTATAACTTCATCACCAACGACTGGAAAGACGCGCCCCACCAGCTTACCTACGACGTGCGGCAGCCCAAAACACAGGCTTATGTAAAAGAAAAGCTGAAAAAATGGTGCGAGGACAATCCTGAAGTCGATGTCGTGCGCTTCACCACCTTTTTCCACCAGTTTACCCTGACCTTCGACGACCAGAAGCGGGAAAAATACGTGGAGTGGTTCGGCTACAGCGCCAGCGTGAGTCCCTATATTTTAGAACAGTTTGAGAAATGGGCGGGCTATCCGTTCCGCCCGGAATACATCGTTGACCAGGGCTACCACAACTCGACCTTCCGCGTGCCCTCCAAAGAATTCCGGGATTTCATCGAATTCCAGCAGATCGAGGTCTCCAAACTCGCTAAAGAGCTCGTTGACATCGTGCACAGCTACGGCAAGGAAGCCATGATGTTTCTCGGCGATCACTGGATCGGCACGGAGCC
The DNA here is from genome assembly GCA_910588755.1 of uncultured Lachnospiraceae bacterium. Lineage (GTDB taxonomy): Bacteria > Bacillota > Clostridia > Lachnospirales > Lachnospiraceae > COE1. Next base: position 13,766 of record CAJUQZ010000066.1, read on the forward strand.
TTTCGGAAAATACTTTGCAGACATCGGCCTGGACGCCGTCGTCGGCTCGGTGGGGGACGGCGTCACGCTGCGCATGATCTCCGACATCAAGGGTGTAAACTACACCGAAGGCCGTCTGCTCCCCTACTTTTTCCCCGATGTCTTCACGGAGGGCGGCGACCCGATCGGGGAGGCGCAGGACAACTGGCTCAAAGCCAGAAGGGCGATTCTGCGCTCCCCGCTTGACAGGATTGGCTACGGCGGCTATCTCAAACTGGCAGCCGAGTGGCCGGGTTTCATAGACCAGATTCACAAGGTCGTCGATGAGTTCCGGCAGATCCACCGGCACATGCAGGGCACAAAAGCGTACACCGCGCCCTTCAAGGTCGCCATCTTAAACTGCTGGGGCAGCATCCGCCGCTGGATGTCAAACCAGGTGCACCACGCACTGTGGTATCGCGAGATCTACTCCTATGTGGGCGTAATCGAATGCCTGAGCGGCATGCCGATCGATGTCGCATTCATCGACTTTGACCAGATCCGAAACGGCATCGATCCTGCTATCCGGGTGATCATCAATGCCGGGGACGCCTACACCTCCTGGAGCGGCGCCGAGAACTGGAAGGACGAAAAAGTTGTGTGCGCAATCCGCCGTTTTGTGGACGAGGGCGGCGGATTCATCGGCGTCGGAGAGCCGAGCGCCTGCCAGTATCAGGGGCGCTTCTTCCAGCTCAGCGACGTGCTGGGCGTTGACAGGGAGCTTGGCTTCTCCATGAGCACTGATAAATACAACGAGCTAAACCGCGAACATTTTATCCTGGAAGACATTCCCGACGAGATCGATTTCGGCGAGGGAAAGAGCCGCATCTACGCGCAGGGCGGGCACTACCAGATACTCGATATGGACGGCAAATACAGCCGCCTGGTAGTCAACGAATACGGAAAAGGTAGGAGCGTCTACTTCGCAGGGCTTCCGTACTCGCCCCAGAACTGCCGCATATTGCTGCGCGCCATCTACTACGCCGCACACAGGGAAGACGAGCTGAAAAAATATTACGTCACCAACGTGGACACGGAGCTTGCCGTCTTCGAACAGACCGGAAAGATCGCTGTCATCAACAACTCCAAAAAGCCACAGAAAACTGATCTGTATGTGAACGGTGTCCTCTTCCGGGAGCTTGACCTCGACCCGATGGAAATGCAGTGGATTGATTATGAAAACAACGTTTCCTGCGGAAACGGGGGTCTATCATGAGCGGCACAAGCCAGGCCTGCGCCAGAATAGACGAGGCTGTCGCGGCGTACAATATCGACAGCAGAATAAACGGCAGGCTTTTATCAAAAACCCCCTATGGAAACGGTCACATCAATGACACGTTCCTCCTTCGCTATGAGCTACCGGACCAAGGCGAAAAAAAATATATCCTGCAGCGCATGAACCACGATATTTTTAAAAATCCGCCGCTGCTCATGGAAAATATCGTCCATGTCACGGACTATCTGCGCGCTATCATCCGTTCCCGCGGCGGGGACCCGGAGCGCGAGACGTTAAATGTCCTAAAGACTGGCGATGGGGCAAGCTTTTTTCAGGACAGCGGCAACAACTACTGGAGGGTCTATCCTTTTATAGAGCGCTCTCTCTGTCTGGAAAAGGCAGGGAGCGCAAAAGACTTTTATGACAGCGCCGTCGCGTTTGGCAGCTTTCAGAAAATGCTGTCGGACTATCCGGCGGAGACGCTGCACGAGACCATCCCCAATTTCCACAATACGCCCTCCCGCTTTCAGGATTTCAGGACAGCGGTGCAAAACGGCGACAGAAAACGCGCGGCACTTGCCGAAAAAGAGATTGCCTTCGCACTCGACAGGGCCTCGGAGACCTCCGTCCTGACCTCCCTGCTCAGTATAGGCGCGCTGCCGCTTAAGGTGACGCACAACGACACTAAGCTCAACAATATCCTGTTTGACCAGGACACGGGCAAAGCGCTGTGCATCATCGACCTCGACACCGTCATGCCTGGACTCTCCCTCTACGACTTCGGCGACTCCATCCGTTTCGGTGCGAGCACGGGTGCCGAGGACGAGACCGACTTAGACAAGATCGAACTAGACTTATCCCTGTTTGAAGCCTTCACCAAAGGCTATCTCGAGGGCTGTGCCGGAAGCCTCACGGCAAAGGAGATCGAGTTGCTTCCTATGGGCGCAAAGCTGATGACCTATGAGTGCGGCATCCGGTTTCTGGCTGATTTCCTGACCGGGGACACCTATTTCAAGGTTCACCGGGCACAACACAACCTCGACCGGGCAAGGACACAATTCAAGCTGGTCGCGGACATGGAAGCGAAATGGGATCAAATGGCGGCGATCGTGGCAAAATATAAATGAATCAAGTAGGAGAAAAGCGTTTTGGTCTCGGCTGAAACGCTTTTCATTTCTATATTTTCATTTCTATATTTTCTTTGCTATTTTGCGGACAAAGTGGTAGTATATTACAGTACGCACTATAACCGTTCAGCTATGCAGGACTGTCACGCGTCAGACCATGCAATGCCACGCTGCGATGTCAAAGCAATATACCTTAACTTGATCAATCTCAACCACTTTGCATTCTTATGCGGCTTGTATAATCCATATGCAGCACAGTACAAAGTCCTGGCTGAACTGTTAGGAACTGTAAAGAGATAACATGACAATATTGCGCAGGATATGTCTTCGAGGGCACAGGTCAAAAAACGCAGGCATAGACAAGCAAGATTGTTACGTTATTTCTTTACAGTTCCTTACTACACCACCACAGATACAGAAATGAGGGTACGCTCTTGAAAACAAAAAACTATCAAAACGGACTGCGCGACGGGATCGCCGTCGCGCTGGGCTATTTTGCCGTATCTTTTACATTTGGAATGGCGTCCGCGGCAGACGGGCTGAGCATATTCCAGGCGGTGCTGGTCTCACTCACGAACGTGACCTCCGCCGGCCAGTTCTCCGGCCTTGCGATCATCGCCGCAGGCGGCACTTATATTGAGATTGCATTGACTCAATTGGTCATAAACCTGCGCTACTGCCTGATGTCCTTCTCCCTCGCGCAGAAGCTCAACCGCAATGCACCGCACTGGCACAGATATCTTATGGCATACAGTGTGACAGACGAGATCTTTGCGCTGGACGCAAGCCTTGACAGCCCCCTGTCGCCCGCCTACCACTACGGCATCACGAGCGTTGCCGTGCCAGGCTGGGTGCTTGGGACGCTCGCGGGCGCAGTGTCCGGTAACATTCTGCCCACCTTTGTGATCAGCGCCCTCGGCGTTGCCATCTACGGAATGTTCCTCGCTATCATCATACCGCCCGCGCGGAAAAACCGGACAGTGCTGCTCGTCGTCCTGTCCGCGATGGGGCTAAGCTTCCTGTTCTCCGTCCTTCCATTGCTTCAAAAAGTTACGTCCGGCTTTGTCATTATCATCACGACCGTGGCCGTCGCGGGCGTCGCGGCATGGCTGAGGCCGATCGAAGACGAAAACGTTAAAAACGAGGGAGACTGAATAAGGAAATGTTAAAACAACTGAAAAAAGAAACGGTATAACTTCAAGAAACGAAAGTATTTCAAAAAACGATATAACTTCAAAAAAACCAAAAAAACTTCGAAAAAGACTACAAAAACCGCTAAGCATACTCCGGAAAAACTTCGAAAAATCAAAGGAGAACCACACTATGGAACACAACATCTATCTTTATATCATTGTAATGGCAGGCGTGACATACTTAATCCGCATGCTCCCATTGGCACTGTCCAAGAAAGAAATCACAAACATTTACATCAAATCCTTTTTATATTATGTCCCTTACGCCTGCCTTGCCGCCATGACCTTTCCGGCAATCCTGCACTCCACTGCAAGCATGTACTCTGCGATTGCCGGGCTCGTCGCGGCTGTCATCGCGGCCTATAAGGGAAAAAGCCTGCTCACAGTCGCTCTTATTGCATGCGTGGCTGTGTTTATTGTGGAGAGGATTTTACCCCTTTTTCCATGATGATTTGATCTCCAAAATTTTCATGTCATCATCCACTGCCGGCTCGTATCCTATGACCGCTTCGTCAATCCCACAACGACTACAAAGCCTGGCAACATACATTGCCAGTTTGCCAAGTGCCTCCCTCGGTTCATTTTGCTCCAAATCCCCAAACTGCTCTGCTGGAAAATTCAGTGTGATATCGGCAATCGCATCATCATAACCAATCAATATGATCACATTCTGTAATTCTTCCCCGAGCCAAATCCTTTTCAAGTACAAACTTCCTGTGCCACTGTCCGTGAAATGGTTCTCTAGGCTTTCCAGCTCTGAATATGTAAGATCCCTTTCCTTTGTCTGATCGTAAAAATGTGACGAAACCACATCTGACACATCAAATCTTATATATCCTCCCACAATCTGATCAAGATACATTTTCTTGACATTCTTTAAAATAATTTCCAGGTACTCGATTATATCAGCTCCTCAAACTCTTATTCGTTTACTTCGGCGGGCTCTCTGTTCCAGTTTGTGAAATGCACTTTTTACTCGAACGTATATTCACTTGTTTTGCGGCCTCTCATTTTAAAATGATGAAATGCGCTTTTTTGCACGAATGTCCTGGTACTCCTTGCGCATCTGATGTGTCATAAGGTCAGCCAACCTGGTCGGCAGCGGCACATGGCTCTCCTTTGTAGTTAGCCTGTCTGCCATCTGAGTCGCTGTCTCTATGTCAACCGCGTTTCCGACAGACAGAAATATCGGCCGCACATTCACATGCGTGCGCAATGCCCGTCCATACACTTCCCCGCCGACTCTGATATCTGTAAATGTCCCTGCAGTATTGGCAGGCATATCATAGTCCGCACCCGCTATTTGATAATACCTCTTTGCTATCCCGACAGTTGCCTTATTGATTAATATACCAGCGTGTGTCGCCAATCCCATATGCCGTGGGTGGAGGTATCCATTGCCATCAAAAAACACGACATCAGGCACAATCTTTAATTTTTCGTATGCTTCCAGAAATACTGGGACCTCGCGAAACGCAAGACAGCCCGGTATATATGGAACAAAGACCTGGTCCACATGGCTGACACGCTCTAGAACCTCCTGCGTATGGTAATCAATCACCACAATACAGCAAACTGCATACTCTGTCGCCTCTTCCTTCCAGTATGCCAGGTCCACCCCTGCCACCGTATTGACCTGCAGCAAATCCACCGTGTTTATTCGTGTCATCCTTCCAGCCATCGCAATCTGCTGACTGATAAAATCCTGCTCTGACATTTTTCCATACCTCTTTATCCGCAGTTCCCATACATATATCTCCAAAAACTGCTCTCCTTTACTATTGGTGCACAGACCTTTTATCCAGGTTATTATACATATATCTCCAAAAACTGCTCTCCTTTGCTATTGGTGCGCAGACCTTTTATCCGCAGTCATTATTCATCTATCTACTGCAAACTACTGAAGTTATCCTGTCATATAACAGTCCTGTGCCACGCGATACCCGCTTCTTTCCAAGATCTTTCTATATATGTCAGACGACACAATTCCTCACTTGAGCATCTCCGCATGATTGACGATCGATGTATTGTACAAAAATAGGATATCCGCGTCTGCAAAATCCACGTACTCCCCAATCCGCGCAGAATCAATATAGCGCAGATCAATCAGCGTGATCTCCCTATAAGCCCCCAGCAACAGCGGTGCAAGACTGCTTGTGTAGGAATCCCTGAAAATAATCAGCCTCCTGTCCGTGACCGCGTCCGGGCTTACGATGACCTGCAGCGATGACGCCCCACCCGCAAACACATCATACTTGTCAAGACTCTTCCCATCGTCAAGACGGTCGAGCTGGTACACAGGCTTTACTACCGCCCCTGCATCGCCAGGCAGATACACTTTTCCAGCAGCCTCCCCACCCAGCATATTCTCCTCAAGACTCCATACCGACGCCGTCTCTGTCACCTCATCCGCCAGGTACACGATCGTGTCTGGCTCCATCGGGAGTGCTGCCTGTCCATAGTACACACCATAGAAATCCAAAATCTCATGCTCTGTAAAGCCTGTCTCATAACCTTTTGAGAAATTTAAGGAGCCGCCCACCCCCATCGCGTCCGCAAGGTGATGCGCCACATCCAAAATCCGCTCTTGCCGCCAGTGCGTGTCTGTGTGGTAATAGTCGTCAATCACGAGGTCTGAAATAATATCAATATAGCCAAAATCTGTACTCTTTGCAAGCTCCTGCGACAGCAGACGGATCATTCTGTCATAATCCATTGAAGGATACCCGTTTTTTTCCGCCAGAAAGTAATTCTTGTCCGGTACGATGGCATACCACACCTTCTGTTCTGGAAAATACTGCTGCCAGAGTCCCACCATCTTCGCCGAAAGGCGCTTTACTGACGCTTCATTCAACGGATATTCCAACTTTGAGGCATGATTATCTACCACATAAATATCATTGTTTTCCTTCTGCCGCAGCACGTCATAGGCAAAATACGCCTTGATCCGCCGCAGTCCATCCCGAAATGGAAAATGATCTAACAGATATTCCTCCGTGTCGTCCATAAAGGACTTGTCCACAATGCTCCCCCATGTCAGCTCCGGCCTTTTTGCCAACCGCCGCCGCTCCGACCTAGACACTGTCTCCTCCGGATCAACACTCCATATTACCATCAAGCCAATCAGACAAACCATAAAACTGCATGCTGCTATGCCCAGCTCCCATTTACCATGCTTCACCGTAATCCCCCTTTGCAGACACACATATGAACGCAACCACCTATGAAAAACCGACCCTTTTCAAAACCGAATCAAAAACGGAAATACAAAAACGGATTAAACGAACCGTCAATTAAATATGCCGTGCACAGCACCAGAAGTCCCACTGTCGCAACGGCCTTTGCCACACAAACCGCTACACTGCCAGTACGCCCTGTATCCAGCCGCTTCTGCAACTTTTCCCAGAGCCAGACTGGTATTGGTGTCGAACCGACCAGCCCGATGCCAAGCAGCACTGCCCGATTACGCAAGACATACGAATACACTGCCAGCTGTGTGTTGTCCACACTGTGGGAAATACGGCTGCCAACGCCCAAAAGCGCCTGTATGTCTGCCCACGCTCCGGACAGACTGTCATTGTGAAATACCAGAAAACTGACTAGTATGATAATACATACATACACATGCCGCACCACAGACAGCACACTCTCCGGCAAAAATCTCCTACGGTCATACAGCTTGCCCAGCCCCTTCTCAAAGACCAGCAGCACCGCAAACATCAGGCCCCACACGATAAAGTTCCAGCCAGCCCCGTGCCACAGTCCTGTAAACAGCCATACCACCAGGATATTCCAGATCCACCGCACCATGCCCACCCGGTTGCCACCCATCGGGATATAGACATAATCGCGAAACCACGCGCCGAGCGTAATGTGCCATCGCCGCCAGAACTCACTCACACTCCTCGAGATAAACGGATACTTGAAATTTTCGGGAAAACGAAAGCCAAGCATTCCTCCAAGCCCGATTGCCATATCCGAATAACCTGAGAAATCAAAATAAATCTGGAGTGCCACCGCCACCGCATATGCCCATGACAGCAAAGTATTGCGCTGACCAAGCAAAGCAATATCGGACACAAACTCACCCGCCACATTGGCGATTAACACCTTTTTTCCAAGGCCCACCGCAAAGCGCACCATACCGCCGCCAAATCTCGAACGTATATTTGTGAAATCTGCCCCTTGCGCCAGCGTCTGCCCAATCTCACTATAGCGCACAATTGGTCCCGCCACTAGCTGGGGAAAGAGCGTCACATACGCCGCGTACGTAATTATGTTCTTCTGCCGCTCCACCCGCTCGTGGTACACATCAACACAATAGCTGGCAATCTGAAATGTATAAAAAGATATCCCGACCGGAAGCGCGACTGTCTTTGTCTGGATGCCAAATACTGTATTCATAAAAAAATTAAAGTACTTAAAATAAAACAGTGCCGCAAACGGCAAAAGAACAGACAGAATATAAAATATTCCGCCTGCTCTTGTCCCCTTAAATCTGTCCATCAGCCACAAAAGCACATAGGAGACCAGAATCTGCGATAGCATCAGGAACACATACACCGGCTCTCCCCATGCGTAAAACAGTAGCGACATCACAAAAAGCACGAGATTCCTACCTTTTTGCGGTGACGCGAAATACAGAAAAACAGTGGCTGGCAGAAAAAAATATAAAAATGTAATACTGGAAAAAAGCATATTCGCCTCTCCTATGATATGTGTTATACCGGATTCGTCTTCTCGAGCGTGTCAGATACCTTCATGTCCCTTGACTCCGCCGCAGCAACCGCCTTTGCAAGCACCTCCGACGCCGTATCCGAAAATCCCATCACGAAAAAGATATCCTTGCCAACAAGCACCGCATACTGCTGCTCTGCACTGACGCACACCCATTTGGCCGGATTGATATTGTCCATGAGCTGTTTGCGGATACCCTCTGCGTCCGCGTCATCAGAGGTCCTGATATATATGGCACTGTACGGTGTTGAGGATATCATCGACTCAGACAGATACACGCCCTCAATCCCCTCCAATGCCGTCAGGCC
>CAJUQZ010000067.1:0-3815 GCA_910588755.1 uncultured Lachnospiraceae bacterium
CTCAGTTTTTCATAGATTACTTGACACTACCTTGATGTGCTTGTCCCTTAGGAACTGTAAATAAATAACTTGTTAATTTGTTTGCGGTTCCTTACTTACTGTACTGGGAGACATTGCTGCTGTCCACGCGCTCGAAGTCCACCCACACATACCTGCCATCCTCCGTGCTACCCTCGATGTCCTTCACGCTTCCGCGCTCGACAAGCTGAATCGCCGCGTCAACCGCCGCGTGTCCCTGTCCACTTCCGGACTGGTATACGGTAAAGGCCATGTCGCCGCTGCGGATCGCCGCACAGCCGTCCGCCGTAGCATCTACCCCCAGAATCGGGAGTTCAGCGCAGTTAATACCGTTATTTTTGCACGCCTCCATGACGCCAAGCGCCATAGAATCATTGTTGCAGATCACGCAGTCCGCCGTAACACCTGTTTTCAAAAACAGCTCAAACAACTTCTGCGCCTGTCCTGTGTCCCAGTTTGCACTGTCCTCGAACACATAATTGATCTGTCGGCCGCTCTCCTCGAGCGCCCTCTTTGCGCCAGTCGTCCTGCCCTCTGTGGCCGAATGGGTTGCCGGCCCCTTGATCAGCACCACGTTGAGCTCCTGTCTGCCGGACAGTTTATTTAACACATACTCCGCCTGAAATGCGCCCGCGACCTGCTCGCTGGACCCCACATAGACGTATTTGCCCGCCTGTAAGTACTTTTCGTCCGGGCAGCTGTTGACAAATACGATCGGAATATCCCCTACGCTCATCTTGAGCTGCACCGCGGTGTCCACCGAGACCGGACTGCATATGATGACATCATAGCCACCTGCCGCCGCATTTTTCAGCTGCTCTACCTGCCGCTCGATCGACCCCTGCGCGTCCTCCATGACAAACTGCGCGCCGACCGCAGCCGCCTGCTCCGCTGCGCTGTCCACCAATGTCTGGCGGAAGGTGTCCATCTCATTTAGCGAAAAGAAGATTTTCACCCCGCCCTTTCCTCCCTGCGTGGCCTGACCGCAGCCAGGCAGTACGCAGATCAGCAGGACGGCCACAAGCCACATGGAAACATATCTATTCAAACAGCCCTTTCTTCCCATCACAGTCCTGCCTCCTCTCCGATTTTGAATCTGGCAACATGCTCGTTGAGCTCCTCCGCCGAGGCGGCCAGCTCCTTTGCCCCCCGCGAGACGCCCTCGCTGCTGCTCGTAATATTATCGACCTGGCGCACCATCGACTCAGACGTTGCGAGAATCTCCTCAGAGCTTGCTGCCTGCTCCTCAGAAATTGCCGCGACGTTCGTCGCCACCTCGTCAACCTTCTCCACCTTCTTGATCATCTCGCGCACCAGCGTTCCCACCTGGTCGATATTTCCAAAGATTGAGTCAAATGTCCGCAGGGTATCGCCCACCAGGCGGTTGCTGTGGTTAATATTCTCCACACTCTCCCTGGTCTGTTTGACTGTATCGCCCACCAGATGGTTGATCTGGCCGATCAGTCCCTCAATATTATGCACCGCGTCGGCGCTGGTGTTGGCAAGCTGCCCGATCTCCGTCGCCACCACCGCAAAGCCTCGGCCCGCGTCCCCGGCCCGCGCCGCCTCTATCGATGCGTTGAGCGAGAGCAGCGAGGTCTGATCTGCGATGTTTCCTATGATTTCTGTGATATTTGTAATCTCCGCCGAGGCCTTCCCGACCTCGTCGATCGACTGCTGCAATTTCTGCACAGACACATTGATCGATTCCATCGCACTGTTGACGCGCTGCAGATCCTCCTGGCCGCTGCGCGATACCTTGACGGTCTCCTGCATCTTATTGTCTACCTGCTCGCCGTCGTCCTTGGTGTCCGACACCACCATCGCGAGCGTCGTCGCGTGATCGGCAATCTCACCGACAGACATGGACAGCTGCTCCACTGTCGTGTTCAGCTCCCGCATGGACTGCCCCTGTAACTTGGTTGCATCGTACATTTCCCTGGAAATCCTGTCGCTGTCGCCCGCCTGTGTGGTCAGCCTGTCAGACACCACGTGCATCGATGCAATCATCTGGCGCATGGTCTGAATAAACTGCTGCACATATCCGCTCATCACACCGATCTCGTCATTGCTGCCTGCCTTGATCTCCATTGTAAAATCCCCGTTCGTCATGGCCGTGATGACCTTGATCAGCTCCTTGACAGGGCGGATTACCATGTGGACAACGCGCTCCACCAGCACCGCCAGAAGAATAATAGACAGCAGCCCGATTGCCAGCATCATATTGCGCACGCTGTCGATGTCCGAGTAAATGACCTTCGTTGGTATGTAGGATACCAGCACCCAGTCCGTCCTCTGTATCTGCGAGAACGCCGTCATATTCCTGTCAATTTCCACCATATCAAAATCATACTGCGCCACCTTCTGCCAGATATCCTGCAAAAAAGCGTCCTTCGACTCACTAAGCTTCGTCGAAATCAGGCTGCTGTCATGGTGCGCCAGCACTGTCCCGTCTGTGCTGCTCACCAGAAACGCCCGCGCCTGGTCCATCTCTATATAACTGTTTACAATGATACTGATGCGCTCCAGCGTCAGATCCGCCGAGATTACCTTGATCGTGCCGGACTGGTCGTCAAGGATGCCGGAAGCGCTGATAACCTTCGCCCCCGCCGCGTTCGTGTACGCATGCGTCAGCCCCATGTTCCACCTGGTCAGGCCCTCTCTGTACCACACAGACTGCGTCGGGTCCGCCTCTGCCTTCTGCGACGCAGACGCCTTGATCAGGCTGCCGTTCTCATCCGCGATATACAGCCCGTCCGGGTAGTTGTCGTCATATCCGTAATAGCTGTCAAGAATCGCCTGCAGCTGCTTCCCGCTGGCACCGGTCTGCTCGATTGACTGTTTCACCGCCCGAAACGCCGACAGGTTTTCATCAAGCCAGGCCTCAATCTGGTTGGTCTGGTTCACAATCGACGAATCCAGCAGGTTTTCCGAGTATTCTTTAATAATATTTTTCGATATGTAATACAGGACACCCACCAGCAGGGTCATAATAATAATAACCACCGGCAGTATGATTCCCAAAAGCTTTACTTTGATCGAAACGATTTTTTTCTGGTTCTGGTATAAATTCTTTTCTCCTGTCATCTTTTGCCGCCTTTCCTATGGCAATAACATATGTTATCTATTCCTTTCCGTTCCAGCAGTACGTACAGAGCTTACAGTGGTCGAGCCCTGTCGCGTCAAGCATATCGTCCAGCCTGTTAAAGCGCAGCGAAGTGAAGTTCAGCTCTTTTCTGATTTCCTCGACCATCTGTTCATATTTTTCAGACTCCGGGTCAGCGTACTCTGCCAGCGTCTCCTTCGTCACATTGCCATTTTCCAGCCGCTCTATGATGCGCCTGGTAATCAAGTCCATCTCCGATGAGGAGCGCGAGAAATTCAGATATTTGCAACCGTATAACAGCGGCGGGCACGCGGGCCTGATATGGACCTCCTTCGCGCCGCTCTGATACAGAAACTCCGTCGTCTCCCGCAGCTGCGTGCCACGCACGATCGAGTCGTCAATCAGCAGCAGGCTCTTATCCTTGATCAGCTCGTCCACCGCCAAAAGCTTCATCTTGGCAATGAGGTTTCGCTTGCTCTGGATCGTGGGCATAAAAGAGCGCGGCCACGTCGGTGTATATTTGATAAACGGCCTGGAGAAAGGAATCCCCGACTCGTTGGCATACCCGACCGCGTGCGCGATGCCGGAATCCGGCACACCAGCCACCGTATCCGGCTTCACGTTATCGCGCTGCGCCATCTTTTCCCCACAGTGGTAGCGCATCTGCTCCACGTTAACCCCCTCATAGGAG
>CAJUQZ010000067.1:3825-14791 GCA_910588755.1 uncultured Lachnospiraceae bacterium
TCCTCCTGCGGATTGACAAGCGTCACGCAGTTTTTCTCTGTCATCACCACGATCTCGCCCGGCCCCAGCTCCTTGTAGTCCACATAACCGAGATTCTTGTAGGCAAAATTCTCAAAGGACGCGCAGAAACCGTCCTCCTTTTTCCCAATCACAACCGGCGTCCTGCCGTACCTGTCCCGCGCGGCATAGATGCCTGCCTTGTTCATCAGAAGGACTGACAGCGAGCCGTCAATCACATCAAGCGCAAAATTGAGCCCCTCGATCAGATTCTCCCTGCGGTTGATGAGCGCCGCGACAAGCTCTGTCGCATTGACCTCCCCGCCGCTCATCTCCTGAAAGTGCGCATGTCCCACGTCGAAGAGGCGCTGGATCAGCTCGTCTGTATTGTTGATCTTTCCCACAGTCGTCAGCGCATACGTACCGTGATGCGAACGTATGATCAGCGGCTGCGGCTCATAGTCCGATATACAGCCGATGCCGTAGTTTCCGTGCATCTCATTTACGTCCTTGTCAAATTTGGTTCGAAACGGTGCATTCTCGATGTTGTGGATCGCCCTGTTAAACCCGTCTGCCCCGTAAACAGCCATACCGCCGCGCCGGGTTCCTAGATGGGAGTGGTAGTCAATGCCAAAAAACAAATCAAATACACAATCCTGCTGTGATGTTACTCCAAAAAAGCCGCCCATTTCTGTTTCCTTTCTATCTTTCAATATTTTAAATACCTACAACACTATATTTTCAGACTAAACAACCCTGCTTTTCAAAAAACTCTTATTTGCATACATGGCGCTGTCTGCCGCCGCGACCGCCTCGTCAATCTTCTCCCTGCTGATCATGTCACAGATACTAAATCCGTTCGCAATCTGAATCTCATATGTGCGCCCCTTAACCCGGTTCGCATCATCGATCAGCTGCTGAAACCGTGCAAACCCGGCCTCATACTTTTCCTGCAGGGAACCCCCAGTCATCAGCACGCAGAACTCATCGCCGCCAATCCTGTACGACTGCCCAGACTTACCAAAGCTGTCCGCGATAATCTTCGATGCTGCCACAATCAGCTCATCACCCTTTTCGTGCCCCTGGCTGTCATTCACCTTCTTTAGATTATTGACATCCAGAAAGACAATTCCTAGCTGTGTGATGCCTGTCTCCCCACTCGCATGCGCCTCAATCTGCTCTAAATAAGCGGTCCTGTTGCCAAGCCCCGTCAGGCCGTCCGAGTACGCAAGAGAACTGATAATGTCATATTTCAGGCCATTCTCAAACAGCCTGTAAGTCTCAAGCTGACTGCTGATTGCAAGACATATGATAAAGACCAGCATGCCAACACGTATGTACTCCGCCCTGTCCATATGGTCAGCCTGGGCGGAACGCAGCGCCTCGCCCAGCGCGGAGATCCACAGTGCCCCCAGTCCCGTCAGCTGCAACGCATAATGCAGAACCGACTGGTGCCTGCGTATCCTGACAGTCAGCTCCACGGCAACCCAGACTAGCAGCACGCAGCAACTGACCATCATCGTGATCATCGCCCCTGGCAGCACGATATGCAGGTCGCTGATCCCTGTCAGTTGCAGCGCGGTGGCGACCAGAATATACACTGTGTCACAATAGCAGAACACCCGCATAAACCAGTTTTTAAAGATCCCATACTCGCAGTCGAGATACAGCAGCAGCGGCATACTGTCCAATATCATAATCATATTGCCCACAAGCTGCAGTATCCGCATATCCTGTATAAAAAACTGCATGACATTTGTCTCGGTCACACTCCATATGCCAATCAGCGTCGAATACAGCCCGAGCCAAACCATGCCGTGATTCTTCCTAGCATGGCTGTATGCCGGCATCACGTCAATTGCAATCAGCACCAGGCCAATGATGACCATGAGCAGACTGACCGTGATACCAAAAAACTTGTCCCTGAAAAAGGCCATAATGATATCGGTCTTGTCTCCCCATATCGTATGGTCCACAGTGATGGCACTCGTATCATAGACCATGTAGACTTGCATCTCAACAATCGCCCCGGAACAATTGTCATGAAACTTCGCAATATTCCACAGATTGCCGGGAGAGCGGTTATAAAACCCTGACTCATACACATTGGTCGCATAGAAGACCTCCCCGTCAATCAAAAGCTTCGTGTACACATCCTTGGTCCGGAATACCAGACTCTCATCCCCCTCCATCGAAGGAAGTCTGTGGTAGATGGACAGCACCCCTGTCTCCTCGTCCATGTACGTGCCAAGCTTTCCCAGCTCTGCCCGCACCGTCCCCTCCCGGTCGAGCGTCCAGCCGTCACTAAAGTCCGTATAGTCCATCGCGTTCTCCATGCCCTCGCCAGGCTTTCGCGTGATATGCACCGCGACCACGATGGCAAACATCCCCAGAAGTCCCAGCACATACATCGGCACAATCAGCTTTCTGGCCAGTTCTTCACCTCTATTCATATCCCCACCTCATTGTCATATGTACTCCCCTACTATTTCTATTATATTTCTTTACACCCAATACCACAAGTAAAATTTTTGCACCGCAAACAAAATCATGTAAAGAGCTGCTTCTTCGCACTTGATTTGTTCATATGAGATAAAAAACGAAAAGAAATGCAAAAATGGACACAAAAAAACAGGAAACCTTTCTTGATTTCCTGTTCTAGGGCGTGCAGCTGCTATTAAATTTTCAGCTGGTTACAATTCTACAAACCACAACAAACCCACTTCCATTTAAGTGCAAAATATTATAACCCGCCGATTAATCAGCAGAAGCAGAAAGCTTCTTTATATAAATAGGCTTTTTATCATCTGGATCAACTTTTCCGCTGTTATGGTATCCATTGGCCTTCCAGAACGGTTCACCAGTGACAGCATCTGGACAGATGTACATATTTGCTGCACCGTCATCATATAGTACCGTCTCGATGTGCTTGTTCAATATAGTCCCCAATCCTTTGCGGCGAAAACCTGGACAAATATAAAACCCCATCACTGTTCCATAGCCTTTTTCCAATAAACCATATACGGTTCCAAGGTCAATAGCAAACATTGCAATGCCAAAAGGCTCCCCATTTACAAAAGCGATCTCAAAGTGCATATCCTTACGGCATCCCTGGATTGCAATTCTTTTTTTCAATCCATTAATAATTTGTTCTTCATCTTCGTATGTTCCGTCATGTTCATGCACTTCGCAAATGAATGGAACCCATAACTTTGATGCGATCTCAAAGTGTTCTTCATTATCCTTTTGAATTTGGATAAAGCTGATTTGATTCTCCATTTTATTTCCTCCAAAATTTGATTTGAAGGGTTAGGAAACGTGAACCCTCCATACACGGTTTGTTTTCATAAACGTTCCTCCTTTCTGCTGCTTTAGAATTAATCTGTAACAATTTTGAATCAATTATGCCTTGATATTAAAAGTTCACTGCTTTTAACAAAAGTATTACAGAGTAATTGTATTATATGACTTTTATCTCTTTTTTTCAATCATAAAAATATGATGAAATCATCTTTTCTGTATATAAAAACTGTAATCCGGCATCTCCTCGCCGCTCGCCCTTAGCTGCTGCTCATACACCCTGTCATACTTGCCGCAGAAATAGATCTCAAGCAGCGTCTTAAAATCCGGGAACTTCCGCTCACCGACCACCCGGCCACTGTCGTCGATATACCCTGCGTGCTCCCAGTCAAACACAGTCTCGTCAAAGCGGCAGATCTGCCATGTCGCCGGATCGTCCTCCTGAATATCCGTCTGGTTTAAATCGATGCACAGCGGCCCGTCCCACTCACCAATCGGCACAAAATTCTTAACCCGCTCTAGCTTCAAGTTCACGAGATTTTTATTCGTACAGATTTTGCGAAAGCTCTCCATGCCAGCATACAGGTTTTTAAGCGGCTCCTCCTGCGGCAGTGACAAAAACTCCATCCAGCATAGGCCCTTCTCGCTCTCCGGCTCGGTGTGCTCCATGCCATCTAGCGGCACCGGTGCGCACATCACCGAGAAGTCATAGCAGTATGCCTTTAAATACGCCCTAAAAAGCGCCGGAAGCCGGATGTCAAAACACTTTTCAAACGCGTCGAGCTCCCCGTCCGTCACCGTGCTTGGCGCCAGCATGGACTCGCTCGCCGCCCCCCTGCTGATCAGTGTCTCAAATGCCTTTTTTACAAATTTTTCTTCTGTACGTACCATATATCTTACCTCTTGCTTTTTCAAAAACTTTTACAAATCAGATAAAATATATCACACTCAAAATTGCTTGTGTCAAAAACGGCGAAATCCGTATCTAAAATGGCGAAATCCGTCGTTTGATATCATTGTTCCTTATCCCTGACGGAGACATACATGAGAATCCTGACCTCAAAAATGCCGCCCGCATCGTCAATTTCCATGCTTCCGTTGTACTTCTCCACGATCTGCCCTACATTCCTAAGCCCCAGTCCGTGAACCTGCGATTCATCACTCCTGTCATAATCCTTTGTGGACAGATAGCGCTCCTGCGTCCGCAGCAATTCACCGCTGTAGCTGTTTTTCAGTTCGATAAACAGCATTCCCTTTCGGTAATGGACCTTGAGCTGCAAAAGCCTGTCCTCTGATTTTTTGGCGGCATCGATCGCATTGTCCATCAGGTTTCCAAGGATAATGTTCCAGTCAAACGCCGATATGTCCAGCTCCTGCGGCACACAGACACGGCATCTGACACTGCCAAGTTCCCTCCTTGCCCGCTCGATCATCAAATTGACCAGACTGTCGATATCCGCATTACCGCTGCTTGCATACTCTCCCTCATTCAGCAGGTTCTCCTGCATATCACGGACATACGCCGCTATCTCATGCACCTGGCCCCTCTCCGCCAGCACCGAAATCTCACCCAGATGGTGCTTTAAGTCATGCCGGAGCCCCCGCACCTTCTCCTCCGACCGCATGACCACGCTAAGCTGGTTGGAATAGCTCTCGAGCTGGCGCGCCATAATGGCACGCTCCTTCAGCTTGATATAGGCCCCGACCAGCTCGTCACAGATATAAAACACAATGAGGTTTAGGCAAATCATGCCAGCACTGACTGCCGAGCCAATATACCGGCTCTTAGTCTCGAATGTAATCAGTACAAACAGGACGCTTACACTGATAACCGGAAGAAAGACCAGCAAATCCCAGTGCTTTAGTGAGGCATCCTCCTTAATATTTCTGATGCAAAATTTCTCCATCACACGCTCGCACAGGTACATGAGTAAGAAAATTATATAATACATTCCCCGTCCGTAGTTTCCATCTACCTTACAGTCATAGAGCATATACACCGAAAGCGCCTCGCCAAACAGATTCATGCCCTGGATTAACGCCGCCGCCAGCAGCTTTTTTCCCTGTGTCCCATGATAAATTTGTGCGAGCAGATAGAGAAAAAGTGAATCTGTGATAAATTTTACCGGCGGCGCAGCAGGCAGCGCATCAACTAGGCAGACTGCCGCTAGATACAGCGCATAAGCCTCCAGATCCCTGCCCCTGCTGACGCGTACCGTGTCAAAAAAGCAGTGCATATACCGGTAAATAATATATAATACTGCAAAATGAAATACAATCATCTCAAGAATCCTGTCCCCATGCGTAATCCATAATATGTTTCCTGACCTGTTTCCTGTATAGCTGGCTGATATTGAGGCTGGCGCCCCCGTTCATCTTCACAAGCTCATAGCTGCACTCGCTCATATGGTTCATGTTAATGATATAGGACTGGTGGATCTGTATGAAATTCCCCGGCATGATGCCCGCCAGATCCTTGATCTTTCCAGTAAACTGTATCGTTTGCGCCGCTGTCACCATATTGATCTTTTTGTTCTCACTGTAAAAGTAAATAATGTCCTTATATGGAATCTTACAATTGTAACCGTTTGTCCTGTACTCGAACACGGTATTGTACCGATTGTACAGGCGCAGCGCCTCGTCAATCGTATCGCTGATATCCTGCATCTTGACCGGCTTTATGAGAAAATCAAGCGGATGAATCTTGAAAAGTTCCAGCGCATAGCTACTCTTAGCGGAAATATAGACAATGCCGATATCCTGGTTTTCCAGCTCATGCCGGATCAGCTTCCCGATCTGTATACCGTCTGTGGACACCAGTTCGATATCCAGGAATAAAAGATCGACTGATTTGTTTTTCATCAAATCCCGGTACAGCGCCTCCCCTGTATTCCATATGGACACTTCTATCCCAACCTTATTCCTTTTGTCATACTCATACACCATATCCGCAATCTGGGCACATGTATCCCGCTCGTCGTCACAAATACCTATATTATACATATTGACCATGCCTTTCGATCATTGTTCAGAAGCGCGCTCCTCTAGCTCTGTTGACTCCTCTGTCTTGGCAGCCTCCATGTGAAGAGGCTCCTCATATGAAAGGTCTATCCTTCTGGTATCAACCTTCACGACAGGACGCACACCAAACCCCTCCAGCCCCACCTCCTTGTCATCGCACAACAGCCGCGATGTATAACCAGTATCAACGACATAGCAATAGCTTGCCGTATCAGGTACAGGCTCACGAAGCCACCAATAGTACGCCTCAATGCCAAGATCCAGCGAATACATATTGTACCACGTCGTCTGGTCCTGCAAGACCGCCTGTTTTGTCGGCTTTGCGCGGATACCGACATCCGCTTCGACAAGCCACGACAGCTCCTCTTTTGAGAGCAGGTACACCAGATCTGTACTGACAATCTCCCCGCCATCAAGTGCATTTCCGTTTGTAATATGCTCTGTCGGCACGACCGCATCCTTCTCCTGCTGGGTAAAACCGTTTAGAAATCCCGGCTCGGCTGCATACCCATTCTTGTGGGAGGACATCGCGCTCGCAACAGGCCCTATACCATCGTAGAACACATTTTCCTTGTCCGAATTTAACCATGCCCGAAGATCCGAGTCTGCCCAGCGACTGTTTCCGCGCACAAAAGCCTGCAGCTCCATATTGCTATCCGCCTCTGTCTTATCAACGCTCCAATAGCTATTCCCATCATTGTCATAATTAAAGTTTCCGCTGTCCGCCGCGTTGAACGCCTTCATGGTCAGAATATCCTCGGCGATCAGAACCACCTCTCCGTTTTTCTCTGCCCTGATCACCCTCCACTCGACCGGTTCCCCAAGATACGTCCCAAACCAAACCCTGTCCCCCAGCGCTGGCTGCTCGCCCACTCTGTCCTGTATAGACACTTCCCGCTCGTGCACATACATGCTTATGCATAATGCTGCTACTGCCACAATCTCAATGGCTTCAAGCGCCTTTTTGCGTTTGTCTGTATTCTTGTTTTTCCCTGAGTGTAAAATGTGCATAATATACCTCATATACGTATCTGTTGTAACGATACCATACCCAGTTCATCACGGGTATGAAAAAATGACATGAATTACCTGCCATGCCATTTTCTGCCTGAACTACATTTATTATCATATTTTAATAGGAAAGAATCTCATACCCATCCTCAGTGACAAGCACCTGAATCTCCCACTGCGCCGAGGAGAGCCCATCCTCTGTGTGAACCGTCCAGCCGTCATCGTCTGAGATATAAATATCCTCTTTTCCCATATTGATCATCGGCTCTATCGTAAACACCATGCCTGGAACCATCAGCATTCCGGTGTCCTTCGGGCAGACATAACTCACCCACGGATCCTCATGAAACTCGAGCCCGACGCCGTGTCCGCCAATCTCCCTGACAACACTGTAGCCGTTGTCCATGACAAACTCATGGATGGCCGCCCCCATATCACCGATCTTCCTCCAGGGCTGTATATGCTGAAGGCCAATATCGAGGCTTTGCTTTGCAATGTCCACCAGCCGCTTCTTCTCCGCGGAAACATTTCCGATACAGTACATCCTAGAGGAGTCCGAGAAATACCCCTTATAGATCGTGGACACGTCCACGTTGACAATATCGCCGTCCTTTAAGATTTCGTCCTTAGACGGAATCCCGTGGCAGACCACATCGTTGATCGAGGTGCACACGCTCTTTGGAAATCCCTCATAGTTGAGCGGCGCCGCGACCGCGTTATGCTTTTTGGTGATACTGCTCACCCAGTTGTCGATCTCCTGTGTGGAGATCCCCTCCTCAATATGTTCGTCCAGGTAGTCCAGTATCGCGATATTTACCTTGGCGCTCTCCCGGATTCCCTGAATCTGATCCGGATTTTTGATAATGCGCCTTGGCGGCACCAAAATTCCCTTGCGCCTGTAGTCATCTAGCTTGTCGTCAAAAGAGCAGTGGCACTTTTTATACTTTTTGCCGCTGCCACACCAACAGTCATCGTTTCTCCCCAGCTTCTCCTCGACCTCCACCTGAAACGGGTTTCTGGAAACCTTTTTGCGCATCAGGTTGTATTCCAATACATTTTTTCCCATAAATGATATCTCCTAGTAAAGTAAGCCCTTTCTGACATTATGACTCCTTTTCTATCATACACTTAGTTTGGAGAGATAGCAAGAAAAATCACTGCCTTAGCGGCATATTTCCTCCGATTTATATGATTAACAGATTCCGTTTCCCCTCTCATCTCATGCCTCCATCGCCCACACAATCTCCCCGCCACAGTGGAGGCACTGGAAATAAAACAGCTCCTCCCTGCGGTCATACTTTATATAACGGCAGAAATCCCCACAACAGCCAGGCCAAACATCTTCATCGCAGAGTTCAAACGCGCTGCTGCACTCCGGCGTTCTGTACACCAGTTCGTCAATCTTGTCGGTGTCATATGCCGTAAGTTCTTCCAGAATGGGCGAATTAAAGCAAATGCCAAGCGTCCGCGCCGCTGTTCCATCCTTGATGCAGTTTACACAGAACTTGTCCTGCCGGCTGGCATACTCTATCATTTCATCTGATGATATATACGCGTTACCTGCATATAAAGCAACAAACTCCTTATTGCATATACTGCACGCGCTGCCCTTCTGCGTGATAAACTTATTTTTCAGGACACTTTTGTCCACATATTTGAACTTTGGAAGCGTTTTAGCCCGCTTGTCCGGCCTTACAATCGGCCTCCCCTTCCACGTGTCGTAATCCAGAAGCTTCTTGACATCCTTTTTGTTTTTGGGATCATATACCTTCAAAAAAGCCTCCTTTGCTTTCTTCGGATTGCCAACGATCGATGCGTAAGCATCTGCAACCAGTGCATAATACTGTGTCTCCGTGCTGGCCTTCTCCTCCAGTCTTTCAAGAAATATAAAAAATTCTTCCAATTCCTGCTCATTTTCTGAGTATTTTACACCCTGTGCCATATATTCAATTAATTGGTTCTTATCCTCCTGAAATGACATATTACATTCTCCTCATACTACTCTATGACCGGTCTCTCCTGTTATACTCCTCCAAATCCTCACTATTCGGAAATGCCTCCCTGAACTTCCCTGTAAGATACGCATTGCGGCTAAGCAGTAATGTACAGCAGCCATCCCACGCCACAAGCTCTATCTCGGCCAGCGGGTGCTGCAAAGCAAGTTTTGTATCCCAGAAGCCTTTATAACCATCCGCATAAGGCAGCTTATATTTGAGCACAGCTTCCTTTGAAATCTGTCTGTCAAATCCAGACAATACTGCCCAGATCCATTGAAAATTATCCTTCCTGACAATGTTTGTAAGTTCTTCCCCGCCAATCCATGCGTAACGGCCATCTTTTGACTGAACAATGCGGTCTCTATGCCCCTGTTTTTCGGGACATGCCTCGCAGTCTGTGATAAGCCAGTTATAATTCTTCTGAAAATGCCCCATTGAAACAAAGAGCTTTTTGAGATAGGTATACCTGTTTTCGCCCTTTTCAAGGATTGCTCCTGTTACCATTTGATGTAGCTGCAAGCTCATATATGCCCCCTGTGCCATATATAATCGTAATCCGTCATCCAATTGTGCGCGTCAACAAGCCATCGGCCGTTCTGGTTTACCAGCACAAACCTGTCGCCGCAGTCCTGCGTTCCGCGTTTGTAACGCACCTCGATATCCGCCCTTTTTGGCTTATTCATCTTAAAAATCAGCGTGCCACCCTCAAAATCCGCATCGGCAAACGCATATGTTATCTTCGAATAAAAGGACTGGCCGTAGGGCTTTGCAAGGAGTCTCTCTGTACACCTGTCCTTTACAATCTCGCCATAGCGCTCCCGCAGATCGCGAAAGCTATGCTTTTCGTCAGGTTCCTGCACTTCTAAAATTCCATCCCCGTCTGAGGATTCCCCGGCAAGAAGTTCCTTTGCAAGAGCCGGAATCTTTCGAATTTCGGCATTGCCATATGCGACAAACTCCCGTTCAAGGGCATTGATCTCACGCAACATCCCAAACAACATTTCGCACAGCTCCCCCCGCCTGTCCTGAAACCTCTCGGCCGCCTCATTTATAATCTCCACCTATCAAATCCTCCTTGGCGATACCCCGCAGTCCTCAACGGACACTGTCCACATACCATTTGTCAGGATTGCTCTCAAAGCCGTAATACACCTCGTCCACAAGCCATTTGCCGTCCATATCCCTGAGCACAAATTTATGTATCTGTTTTATCCCACGTTCGTAATGGGCTTCCACCACAGCCTTTTTTGCTGTCTTCATAATAAAATGAATCTCCGCCGCCGAGGGTTTATCGGGAACGCAAGCGTCCTCTGACCCTGAAGCGTTCCTGACTTCGCCGTCGATATAGCCGTATTTTGCCGGATTGCCGTACGAACCGCCATAGCCGCGTTTCAGCAGCTTCGCGGTACAGGCAGGCTCTACGATCCCTGAAAGACGCTCCTTGTACTCATCCCAGAGCTCCTCCTCGCCCGGCCCTACCTGATGCTTTGGAATACCCGCTGCCAGTTTCTGCCGGACCAGCTCCTCACTGCGTCCGAAGACCTCCCGCTCCAGTGCGTTGATCTTCCCTAATAAATCCAGCAAAACCCCGCAGATTTCGTCCTGTTTCTCCCTGAATTTCTCACTCGCCTCGTTTATGA
>CAJUQZ010000067.1:14801-22286 GCA_910588755.1 uncultured Lachnospiraceae bacterium
GGTTAAATTCTCCTTATCCATTTGCCTTTATATTGAAAATACGCAAATACAATGCCGGCAAACAATCATAACCTCACTCCAGATACCCTTTTAATACCTCAACCAATTGATATACTGTTGTCCCCGGATCATATTCTGACGGTTTACACGCGCCTCTGTCAAATCCAGCCATCCTGCGTTTTGCATTTTTTACCGCAGTATTCACGCCATCATACAAATCTACCATCTCATATATGTTCTCATAATTTTTTTGATAGTTCCCGCTGCCTAGATGATTCTGCCTGAAAAGTTCATCTAATTTTTCATTCCATTGATGCCTGTGCAACGCAGAATCACTGTAATTGAAATGCAGATACAGCCAGTACTCAAAGGACTGATTACTCCATGCAATGTTGTAACCCTTATCCGTTCCTTCTTTCACGGCCTGGTTAAAGTCCTCAAAGTCATCCTTATCAAATACAATCCAGACATTCTGGTACAAAATTTTTGCATCTTTTACAATTCGCTCCGTCATTTCAATCAGTTTATTGGTAGAACAGCCCTCCCCACAAATATCAATAACCGGCCGCTCTACAACATCGACTGCGCCGCCCACCTTCTCCCTGATAAGCTTTTGTAACCCCCTAAAATACAGTGGCTCTGTGCGCTCTCCCTCTGTCACGATCAGAAATGAATTTGCCCTGGGCACTTTGTATTCATGCTGTCTTTGCTTTCTCGCCGCCCGCCGTTTTTTAAACAAATCATCCGAACCCATTTAATAACCCTCTTTCATGTTAAATTCCTTCAGGTATGGAATCCCCCCATATACACCTGCCAGATAGTCTTTTTCAAACGAGGCATCAGACCTGACTTTAAAATCCGATAGTGCTGAAATTTGCGAATATCCAAATTCGTCCTTTTGCACAAACCAGATCTGATCCCTTCTGAAAAACTTTTTGTCCAGAAGTGTCGTGTCATGTGTCGTGTAAATTAACTGGGCTTTAGAATTGTTATCATAAAATAAATCAATAATAAATTTTAATAACAACGGGTGCAGTTTGATATTTAATTCATCAACAAACATTGATTTATCATTATAGATAGCAGCACGTGCATAAATATAAAGTATAATACTTTTAATCGTCCCTTCGGATTCAGAATACAAATTCAATGGGTACTTTTTTTTGTCTTTTCCATTATGAAATGTTATAAAATCAATTTCTTTTTCCCTTTGAATATATTCTATATCCTGAATGCCTGTATCAATTGCGGACAGAAAACTGATTAAACCATCTTTTTCATCATCAATGATTTTGGGCAAAAAACCTTCTAATATTTCTGTATCCTCGCAAAAATCTGTGGGAACAACCAATGTATCCATCACTCCAGAATAAACATTTCTGAAAATAGTGGTCTTCAATTTTAATTTATTAAAAAAAGACAGAACTAATGTTTCCATCGGAATTTGTTCTTTGTAGGCATCGCATTCCTTCCTTACACTTGGACCTAATTTTACTGCTTTCTTTGTCCGTTCAAATATAATTGATGTTCTGTTTGTCTGAAGATTTTTTCGGTAAAGCCATTCTTCCACAATACATGCATCATTATACTCAAATCCATATTTGTATTCATATTCTTCTAAAATCAAAACAATTTCAAACTCTGAATTTCCACAGTCCTCGTCAAAGGAAAATGGTACATAGTATTTTTCAATTGCCGTCAAGTCCCCGCTCTCTACATTATTGAAGGACTTTGTAATAATTTGTTGAAAATAATTCATTGCAAAATACAAATTTGACTTTCCGCTTGCATTTGCTCCATAGATTGCCGCTACCCTTAGAACCTTCTCCTTATTTCCATAATCTATTAGATTGCTTTCGTGCTCCCTATATGCATTAATTGCAGTCATATCCAGGGTTGTTTCCTCTTTAAATGAGAGAACATTTTTTAAGGTAAATTGCACTAACATATTCTCACCCTCCTATATCTTTATAATATACGATTTTTGAATATGTAGTCAATCTTTTTGTGATTATTTCGGTATTTTATATCTCTAATGTCAAAAAAGAATATATTTCATATCATACACCCTTTGCCAACACCCTGTCCAAAAGCTGGTAAGCGGACTCTGTGTAACCGATTTCAAGCGACTTTTGGGCGCACTCTTTTGCCTTTGCATAGTCTCCCGCTGCCATGTACACCCTGCCCAGGTCAGTGTATCTGTTGCGGACACAGTATTCCTCCTGAAGTTCGGGCGTTTCACAGTGCTCAATGATGAACGTCAGACAGCTGACCGCGTCCTGGATCAGCTCAGGCGTAGCATACTCCTCATTCTCAACGATTTCCTCAAGCGTCGTATAATAGCTCCAGCGGACACTGCATTCATCTGGCTGCAGCGCAATTGCCCTGTGATAGTATTTCGGACCGTTTATGTTGTCAGTGTACATCATAATCTTACAGCCAAGATGAACACACTGCTCGGATAACGCCTGTTTTTCTTCATTGGACACAGCCATGCCCTCATATCTGGCAAGTATCTCGTCTGCGTCTGCAACATAGTCCTTCTCGTCTGTCGGCCCCTCAAAGTCACAGTTCTTATACTTGTCAAAAAATTCCTGAAAATCCTCTTTCATTTTTTGAATATTCATTGCCATCGTCTCATTTTTCTCCTTTTCTGATTGAATTTATTGAAACACCATCCGAACCTTTGAGCTTTCGCTGCGTATAATCAATACGGGCCTTAAATCCCCAATATTGTAAAAACGCTGTTTTGCCTGAAATTTTCTTCTGCCCACGGGGAAAGCTCACGGACTGCCTCAAGCAGGCTGCCGCCAGTCCTCTCTGCCTCTGCACAGATTTGTTCCCACTGGCAGGCATGAATCTCTGTCTCACCATAGGGATCATATGTTTCCACAACGCCCAGAATCAGTCTGTCCAGCCCCAATGCCACCATGAGATCATCGTGGATATTTAGCGATTCGCTGTCCCAGAACACCATTTTCTTTTCGTCCCATTTTCCCTTTGAAAATTCATGATAACAGGTGCTATTTGATGCTCTGCGCTCCGTTTCGTTCAAAAAATATTTCATATCGCACCACAAACCTCTACCAGTTTCCATTTGGCGGTACGTCCTTGGGAGTAATCCAGTCAACCTCCCCTGTCCGCCGGCCTGTCCTCACATATTCCTCAATTCCCTTCCAGGCCAGCTCCAACGGCAGAAACAGGCCAACCGAGGCATAAACTTCCTCCACAGTTTCTATCGTTTCCTCCAGATTTTCCCTGTCGTATACAGACAGCCAGTCTTCGCCGTTGACCTTGTCGATTATGTGTAAATATATCCTACCCAGCTCAATACCTGGCTCGATCATCAGTGTTGACTGAATCTGGTTATTTTCAAAAATCTGGATACTGCCTTCCCCGCTTCCTTCCTTCCAGTACTGTGCAAAATCATCAATCATTTCTGATCGAAGCCGCGCAAGATCCTCTGATGTGATCTCCTCTGTGTCCTCTGGCGTATCCAACACAATCCGCCTCATAATCCTATCTCCTTATCTTTCCGCACATTCCATTCATTCTCATCTCATTTAATGTGATTTCATTTAGTTCCATCAGACTCACCTTATTCAGGTTTGTCGATTTCTTCTCATTCAATTCCATCTCATTCAATGCGATTTCATTTAATTCCATCAAACTCACCTTATTCAGGTTAATTTCTTCCCATTCAATTTCATCTCATCCAAGTCAATGAAATTTCATTCATTTCATCATTTTATCTTTCTTTACATAGACATAACCATCGGGATCGGAATTGCCGCAAAGGCTTCATCGGTGACAATTGTTATCGGATAACTGTCACTTTCAATGTCGATATAGCAGACATGGACCTTACCGCCAAGCGCCGCGTTCAGCGCCTCCCCCCACACCTCAATGTCCTTGTTCTCATCAAGTGTCACTGTCGGAATCACATCGGCAATCAGATGATAATTTTTCAGCTGTTCCAGACTCCACAGAAAGTCGGCAAGCTCACACTTCCAGTCCAGCTCAACCGAGTATCCATGCGCTTCAAGCTCATCCACCATCGCAATGAACAACAGTTCATCCGCATCGTACTCATCTGGATCCTCACCCGCCTCAAGGTCAATCCCGCGCTCGTCAAAGCGCTCCATATTATCCTTGAAATATGTCCTTGGCTGACTGACAGCCAGCCCCAACTGTCCCATGACTTCCCTGTCATCCGCGGAAATAGCACGTGCTGTCTCGAGAATGTCCTCGTGTTCCTCCTTGTCATAATCCTCCAAAAGTTCGTCCATGTACTGTGTAAATCCCATATGATCATACCCTCCTAATATTAAGATAGACTCTCGAAATCACCAGGCTATATTTATGCGGCTTCCATAATCCCAGTTTCATAATTCCCCCAGTTTTTACGGGTAATACAAATCAAAAAACGCTATTTTCTGTATGAAATTCCGAGAGACGATTAAGTGTAAGGTTTCAGTACCCAACAACCCGTTGGGACTTAATCCTTTCTTTATTTAAGCTTTGTTTATATTATTGTACTATTATATTATTGGTTCTACATTTCAGTCAAACGATGCCCTGAGCCACTCATCTACTTCGTTCCAGAAACGGACGTCATACACCGGGTCATCGTCAGCGTACCAGAGCACGGCCCTGTCATTTTCACAGTCCTGATAATCGACAGCAATGTATACCCCTCCTCCATTATTGTAGAAACCATACGTCGAGTCTAAATGAATCTGCAGCGGTTCTTCCAGCTCATCAAGGATTCCCCAGTCGCTTTCCCCAAAACGTGTCACGCTCTCCATCGATACAATTCCTGATTTGCCAGGAAAGTAGTAGAAGCCATTGTGAACCGATTCATAAAAACACTTTAGCTTTTCCGGCATACCCGCAAACAGCTCACTTTCCCCGCAGTCAAGAGGATTCCCTCCCTCATAATAGTCAGTCTCCCCTGTCCCCATCTGTATTCCATACAGGACAAAGAACCTGCCCTGATATGTGATCAGATCCAGCGTTTTTACATTCTGCTCCAGAAATGAATATGTCTCCGGCAGCTCTGCGCCTGCGTTCTCTTTCCAGATCATTAACATTTTCTGAATGCGCCCCTGCATGTCCTGTGTGCTAAAAATTTCTGTCCAGCCATCTGGAATTGCAGCTCTGACCTGCGCACTGATCTCATCAACTATACTTACTTCCCTGCGGAATCTGTTTAAATACGCTAATTTGTCCATGTCATTTTCCTTTCTATTTCGTATTACAGCGCAAAATCATTGCATATTAATATAAAGATTAAAAATCCCAGGGCTTATATCGTCCCCAGATAAGATCCCTTCCACGTTGCCAGCACAAACCGCCTATCGTCGTCAAACATCAGAAAGTCCGACACATATTCATAGTCAAACTCCGCCACCTTTTCCATCGTGTCAAGCTTATACAGGCAGGACAGGGACGCAGCCTCCGCATACGCCTTAAAGTCACTTACATCACACTGTTTGCCAAAATCAGCGAACATATATTGTTCTCCCTCTGATATCCAGATCCTGTCATAGCGCACGCCAGATGCGGTTTTCCATTCGGGTGGCAGTTCGGCCCTTGATGTTTCCACAAAATCCTTGTCTGTTTTGATCAGCAGGTTTTTCTTCCAGTCCACATAGTAATTGTGTGTTTTGCAGAATGAAAGCCCTTCTCTGTGTTTTGGTATATTATCAAATTCCCGCACCGTATGGTAGGCAATCTTTTCTGTGTCCGCAGCAGACACCAGCATCCTGCCGCGGGTATCCCCTTTGATATATTCATCAGCCATAATCCTGTAAATCTGGTCACTGTAGACATCATACTGCGTAAATACCGTCCGCGGCACTCTGCCCATGACGACATTGGTCGGTCCATCCAGGACACGGTGTTGCACGCTCGCACAATCCAGAAGCATGGTTCTGCCATCCCAGTCAAAATCCAGCACCCCGCTGTCATCATGTGTAAATATGGGATTTTCCCCTTCCCTTCTCTCCATCACACACCTTCCAATCTCCTGGCCACTCTCCATGTCAATCAACGCGATCATTCCCGATGTGTTTTTTGCCGCCAAAAGCTTTTTGTTTCCCGATACGGCGGTTTCCGACAGATTGCTTAGGGACTTTATCGACCACAGCAACTTTCCGTCTTCCATATTATAAACATATGCTGTGTTTCTACTAATTGTAACCAACAGTTTCTCATCTGGTGTCATATATGGTGTGAATCCGCCCTTTAACTTTTTTATTTTCATAAATCCTGTCTCCTCTCCACGTACACACTGGCAGCGCCTACCCCTGTCTCTTGTGTTTTTGCCAGACCATGATGCAAACTATTGTTCCTATTCCGACAATGATAAACAGAACCGCTGCAGCAATGTCCCTGGTCGTATAAAACTGTTTCATTGCCTGACTATTTTCAAATCCGGACGCAGTATCAATATACCAGTCATCTGCCAGGCTTCCCTGATATACTTTTGCCAGATTACTGTCCATATGCAGCTGTCCAACCGGAAGTATAACCTCGCCGCTGCGCGGAATGCTGACCAGACGGTCATTGAGCAGTACCGGGATCTGTTCCCCGCCCGCAAACGACGCCATATAATATTGGGCATATCCTTCCCTTGTGCGAAGGAGCGCCACCTTAAACACATTTGTCTCGTAAGCTGTATATGTAGTATCATATGCGGCAGGGCGGTAGACTCCCATCGGCTGTAACGCCTCTGCCCTGATTTTCAGCACAAAGAAACCGTCAGACGTTTTGGGCACTGGCTGCGACAAAACAGATGCGTTAACGACCTTGAAACCCTCCCCGCCCCTGTATCCCTCCAGATTATACAAATCCCGCCCAACCCCACCATAGCTGCACGGCTTGCTGTTTTGATATACGAATTTTTCATATGGCAGCAGATATACCAGCACCCACACACCGGTCAATATGGTGAATGTCATCATACACGCCAGGAATCTTCTGCTTCCCCTGCTCATCTCAATACCTCCGCCTGTCAATATACGAGCATTTATACACAAAAATTAAGCAACTGGCAATTTCATTATCATAGTTTTGTTATCATGATTTTATTAGCCATAATTCTCTTATCATGATTTTTTGTCATAATATCCCAGTCATAACCAATCACAGATAGTATTATCATATCACATTAGCTACCAATAATAAATACTCTATTTTGTATTTTTTATAATCAAAAGTTTAAATTGAATTGTTTTTTATAAAATTAAAGCAAACAAGTACAGAACCTGACTGTCAATATTTGCATATACTTTTAAATATTCCTATATTTAAAATATATAAAAGTATTACAGTGTACTATTTTTCATAGTTTTACATGTACAAATAATTTTGCAAGCACATCATAACTGGTATACAACTCACTTTTATGTGTTTTTATAATGTGAAATTATATATCATAATTTTATAACATGATGCTGGGGTCAAAAGCCCACGAAGTAA
>CAJUQZ010000068.1:0-5140 GCA_910588755.1 uncultured Lachnospiraceae bacterium
CCCTTGAAATAATAAGGTTTGTTTAAAAAAATATGGTAGTTAACTTGACACTACCGAAATAGTAGATGTGAATAAAAAAATGAAAAAAATCTTGAAAATATTTGTAATTTTTCCTATATCTATGTTATAATTAGAAAAAGACAGATACTCTGCACAGCAGTGGGATAAAGACAGATTGTCTGGTAGAATGGAGGTTTAATATGGAGACTAAGATTCTCTTGGAGAACGGAACAAATGAGTTGGAAGTATTGGAATTTGTGGTGGATGGAAATTCTTACGGCATCAACGTGGCAAAGATCAGGGAGATTATTACCTATTCACCTGTGACACCTGTACCGAATGCGCATCCTAGTGTGGAAGGCATCTTTATGCCGCGTGATGCGATGATTACAGCGATCGATCTGCGCAATTGTCTACAGCGTGGGCAGTCCCAGCCGGGAGGCTTATTTATTATCACAAGTTTCAATAAATTGGACATTGCTTTTCATGTGGATGCAGTAATTGGTATTCACAGAGTTTCATGGGTTGATATTATTAAACCAGGTGCTACAGTAACGTCGGCAGAGGATGGTATTTCTACAGGTATCATTAAGATTGACGGAAAGATTATTATTATTCTGGATTTTGAGAAGATTATTACAGACATCAATCCGGAAACGGGTCTGAAGGTGACAGAGATCGATGCATTGGGGGCAAGGGAAAATACAGAGGTTCCGATTCTGATTGCGGAGGATTCTTCTCTCCTTAGAAAGCTGATCATTGATTCACTCAGGAAGGCAGGATATGATAATATTATAAAGGCTGAAAATGGTGAAGAAGCCTGGGAGTACATAGTGAAGTGCAGGGATGCAGGGACATTGGAGAAGGAGGTACATCTTCTGATTACAGATATCGAGATGCCCCTCATGGACGGACACCGCCTGACAAAGCTTGTAAAGTCAGATGATGCGACCAAGCATATACCGGTAATTATTTTCTCCTCCCTTGTCAATGAGGAGATGAAAAGGAAGGGTGAAGATTTGGGCGCCGACGCACAGTTGTCTAAACCTGAAATCGGAAATCTTGTCAAGGTTATCGATAAACTGCTCGCCAGATAAGATTCGTGAGATTATACGCCTTGTGCAAAAATGATAAAGCCGGGATAGAATGCCCGGCTTTAGGAGTTGTCTCTATGATAGTTGTCTGATAGAAGGTACAGCTCCTTAGCAGGTTAGGAGATAGAATGGACAAGAAGCAGATCGTGGAAAAGCATAAACAGTTGTTAGAGAAAATAGAAGATGCAGATATGGTGCTTGTAGGGATCGGTGAGGAGTTTAATGAGGATTTTAGCGATATCGGTAAATTCTCGCATTTGATGTCTGCACTCGAGGAGGTTGACATCAATCAGATGCTCGAATGGACAGTGCCGTTTCTCGAACATCGATTTTTGGTTGAGCATACAGATGGGAGGCTTGTGGAGGCGTATCAGCAGCTTTGCGGGATGGTTCAGGGTAAGAACTATTTTGTGATAACGACCTGCATTGATGGAAATGTCAGGAAAGCTGCGTTTGACAGGGAGAGAATTGTGGAGCCCTGCGGAAATCATGAGATGCTCCAATGTAGCAGTAAATGCTGTAATGCGCTGTATTCCGCGGAGGAATTTTCGGATTTGGTGAGACAGGCAATTATAGACGGCGTAGGTTTGGATTCACTTGAAATACCCAAATGTCCCGTCTGTGGCGCACCGCTTGCTTACAATAATATATTGTGTGAGCAGAATTATGTGGAGGAGGGCTACCAGAAGCAGTGGGAGCAGTATACAAAATGGCTTCAGATGACTCTTAATAGGAAGCTTTGCATCCTTGAACTGGGAGTGGAGCTGAATCTGCCAGGCATAATCAGATGGCCGTTTGAGAAGGTTGCATTTTATAATCAGAAAGCCAGTTTTTTCAGAATTAACGCCTCGCTATATCAGATGACTGACGAATTGAGCGATAAGGGAATCAGTATCGGTATGAATGCAGTTGATTTTTTGCGGGAGTATGGGCGTTCGTAAGCAAAACATGATTTTCAGAGGAGGAACCAATCATGGAAGAACCAGTTATAGCAGGAGGATCGACAGGGGCGGCGATGCCAGTGTCTCCAGAAAATGAGCCGGCTTTAATGGATGATATCAATATTGACTCGTTTGGGATACCGGAAGTGCCTGACCTGGAAATACCTGACTTGGAGATGCCGGATTTAGAACTCTCTGATTTAGAATTGTCAGATATTGGGCTGTCAGAGGAAGCGCCTGAAATAATAGCTGCGGAAGCTGACGGGATTTTGCCAGCGGGGCCAGGGGGGCTGTTAGATGACTTGCAGATAGGGGATCTGTCAGGTGATGACTTACAGATCGATGATTTGGAACAGGAAGGATCGGGGCTGTCAGATGATGATTTGCAGATAGGGGATCTGGAACCAACAGAGCCGGGGCTGTTAGATGACGACTTGCGGATAGAGGATCTTGGATTAGCGGAGCCAGGGCTGTCAGATGATGATTTGCAGATAGGAGATTTGGAACTGTCAGAGCCAGGGCTGTCAGATGATGATTTACAGATAGGAGATCTGGAACTGCCAGATCCAGGATTGTTAGATGATGATTTGCAGATTGGGGATCTTGGGTTCGCGCAATCAGGACTGTTAAATGATGATTTGCAGATGGCTGATCTGGAGCTAGCAGCGGCAGAGCCGTCAGGTGACGGCTTACAGATAGAGGATCTGGAACTGTCAGAGCCGGGACTGTCAGATTCAGGATTGCCAGGTGCTAACTTACAGGTTGATGATTTGGAACCAGTGGAGTCAGAGCCAACAGTTATGGAACTAAAGTTTGGCAATCTGGAGCCGTTTGAGGCAGAACAACCAGGAAGTCAAGGACTGGATATCAGTGAAACCAATTTAGAAAATTTTGGCACAGACAACATGGATCTGGCAAAAACAGCAGATACAGGAGAAGAATTAAGTTTGGAGGATATGGGTATGCCAGCGTCAGATGACGAACTTAAATTAGAAGATATTGAGCTGCCGGACGAGGAGCCTTTTTTGGGAAGTGAGCTTAGTATTGACGGGTTGGATCAGGCCATCCAGTCAGAGACAGAACTTCAGATGGCTGGGGAACTGAATATAGACGAGTTTGGGTTTGATAATTTAGATATGGGGATGTCTGATTCGATGCTGTCAGATGACATAGAGGGTGAGAAGGACGCATCGGTTAGTATGGATGATAACCTTGAGGATGTATTAAACATGCTTGACGATGATGCTGAGTTAGCTGAGATCAATGATATGCTCAAGAAATCGGATAACAATGAGCCGATACAGGATGATGTGATGGATTTGCTACATCAGATGGCAGACGATGAGGCGGCTTCTGTCAATGCGGGGATCAAGCATATGGATGACGACGATGACGGTGTACCGCTTCCAGAAATTCCACAGCCTGTAGTTGAGACATCAGTGGAGAACACGAAGAAAAAAGAGAAGAAGTCAGCCTCAAAGAAGAAGAAAGGTGACAGCGCTGACGCGGCAGATGCGGATGTAGAACACACAAAAGAGCCTGGAAAATTAAGTAAATTCTTTAATATGCTGACCGAGGAGATTGTTCCGGAGCCAACGGAGGAGGAGCTTGCGGCGGAGAAGGAAGCCAAGGCAGCAAAGAAGCAGGAGAATTTGACCAAGAAGGAAGAAGAAAAACTGGCCAAGGCAGAAGAGAAGAAAGCAAAGGCCGAGGAGAAGGCTGCTGCAAACAGGGTCAAGCAGGAAGCGGCTGCGCAGAAAAAGAAGGAAAAGCTGGCGAAGAAGGAAGCAAAGAAAGCGAAACTTGCGGCGGAGGGACCAAAGAAACGCATCCCACCCAAAAAGATTGCGGTTGCAGTTGCATTTGGTGCTTCTGTGGGCGGTGCAGTCGTTTTAGCGACCAATGTGCTCTCCGCGCAGGGATTTTTGCAGACGGCACGGAATGCATACTATGACGGGGATTATAAGACGGTATATGAGGCAACTTACGGCATGGAGCTTGATGACAGTGAGTCTGATGGACTGATCAAGGCGAGAAGCGAAGTGATCTTTAAGGTTCAGCGACGCTATGACTCGTATCAGACGAACATTAAAATGGGGCGTGAAGTGGAGGCGCTCGATGCGCTGTTGTGCGGAATATCGGCTTATGACGCTGTCAATGCAGATGCAGAAAAATATGGCGTGATGGCGGAGGTTGATGCAGTCAAGGCGACTATCTTAGACACGCTTGAATCCAAATATGGGCTCGATGAGTCAAAGGCGCGGGCAATTATCAACAGTGAAGATGCCTTGGCATACACGATTGCGCTCAATGAGGTTATCGCGGGCAATTAAGTTTTTACAGCAGATAGTACAGTACTTTTGCAGTAAGATATACAGTATGGAAAGGCAGGTAGGTATGATAGCGGTCATTGATTATGATGCTGGTAATATCAAGAGTGTTGAAAAGGCCTTGATGGCACTAGGAGAGACGGCAGTAATCACAAGGGACAGGGAGACGATTTTAAATGCCGGAAAGGTGATTCTACCAGGTGTCGGTGCTTTTGGTGATGCGATGCAGAAGCTTAGGGGGTATCATCTGGAGGAAATCATTCAGGAAGTGGTTTTGCGGGGAACGCCTTTTCTTGGAATCTGTCTGGGACTGCAGCTTTTGTTTGAGTCCAGCGAGGAGGCGCCTGGAGTAAGAGGGCTTGGGATTTTAAAGGGAAAGATTGTTAAGATACCAGATCATACGGAACTAAAGGTGCCACAGATCGGGTGGAATGCACTAAAATTTCCAAACAGTGGAAGATTGTTTCAGGGAATCCAGGAGGAGTCCTATGTTTATTTCGTACATTCGTATTACCTGCAGGCCGCGGAACCAGAGATCGTGACAGCGACGACAACGTATGTCGTACCGATTCATGCCTCGGTTGAAAAGGAGAATGTGTTTGCCTGTCAGTTCCACCCGGAGAAGAGTTCTGATGTGGGGCTACAGATACTGCGGAATTTTATTGCGCTGTGATCTGTTGTGGTAAAAACAGGCAGGATGGGAGAAAAAATGATTACAAAAAGAATTATTCCATGTCTGGATGTCAATAATGGAAGGGTAGTCAAGGGCGTTAAT
>CAJUQZ010000068.1:5150-5539 GCA_910588755.1 uncultured Lachnospiraceae bacterium
GCCTATGACAGGGCAGGCGCCGATGAAGTGGTTTTTCTGGATATCACGGCATCGTCAGACAATCGTGCCACAAAGGTGGATATGGTGCGCAGGGTGGCAGAGAAGGTGTTTATCCCGTTTACTGTCGGCGGCGGCATCAGGACGGTGGAGGATTTCAAGGCGATCCTGCGCGAGGGCGCGGACAAGGTAGCGGTGAACAGTGCCGCGATCATGAACCCGCAGCTCATCAGTGAGGCAGCGGATAAATTTGGCAGTCAGTGTGTTGTCGTGGCGATCGACGCGAAGAAGCGGGCTGACGAAAGCGGCTGGAATATCTACAAAAATGGCGGTCGTGTTGATATGGGGATTGACGCGGTGGAGCGCCACCTGCCAGAGGATTCCTTCCTTCG
>CAJUQZ010000068.1:5549-6589 GCA_910588755.1 uncultured Lachnospiraceae bacterium
GGCCATGAGGGCAAACGAGCTTGGCGCTGGGGAAATCCTGCTCACGAGCATGGATTGCGACGGCACCAAAAACGGTTATGATGTTGAGCTCACCAGGACGGTGTCCGAAAATGTGTCCATACCGGTGATCGCGTCGGGCGGCGCCGGCAAACTGGAGCATTTTTATGATGCCTTTACAGCTGGTAAAGCGGACGCGGTGCTTGCGGCTTCGCTCTTTCACTTTAAGGAGATGGAAATTCGGGAAGTCAAAACGTATTTGAGAAGCAGGGGGATTTCCGTAAGACTGTGACAGCAGGCGCCTGAGGAGGAGTGCTGCCCATGTGGCTGCCGGAATGTGTCGTTTGTGGGAAGGATAGTATAGAGAATACAAAGCCACTGTGTCGTGAAACACATAGAGAAGGCAGAGAGACGGATATAATATTTTCATTATATACTAAAGTAAATTGAGAAAATATGGTAGTTTGTGTATTGTATAATAGTGATACAAAGGAGAAATGATTATGGCAATGTTGACAGGAGAATGGTTAGATGCGATGCAGGATGAATTTCATCAGCCGTATTACAAGGAGCTGTACCAGTTTGTCAAGGATGAGTACAGCAGCACACAGGTGTTTCCGCCAGCCGACGACATCTTTAACGCGATGCACTTTACGCCGCTTGAAAAGGTGAAGGTGCTGTTGCTGGGACAGGATCCCTACCACAATGTGAATCAGGCACATGGGCTGAGCTTTTCGGTGCTGCCAAGCCAGACGAAGCTGCCGCCCTCCCTGCAGAATATCTACAAGGAGCTGCGTGATGACTTAGGCTGCTATATTCCAAATAACGGCTATCTCAAAAAATGGGCGGACCAGGGTGTGCTGCTGCTCAATACAGTGCTTACAGTGCGTGCCCACCAGGCCAATTCTCATCAGGGAAAAGGATGGGAGAAATTTACGGACGCCATTATCCAGGCGGTCAATGCACAGGACAGGCCGATTGTGTACATGCTGTGGGGAAAACCAGCACAGCGCAAGATTTCAATGCTTACCAATCCAAAGCAT
>CAJUQZ010000068.1:6599-9699 GCA_910588755.1 uncultured Lachnospiraceae bacterium
GCGCATCCGAGTCCTCTGTCTGCGAACAATGGTTTTTTTGGATGCAAGCACTTCAGCCAGGCCAATGATTTTTTGAAGTCAAACGGCGTGGAGCCAGTTGACTGGCAGATCGAGAATATATAGAGCAGTACGGCGATACCGGATAAAAACTGTAGCATAAATTCAAATGCCCTTTTTCAACCAAAACGAGGTAGACTATTGACAAACTTTTTCATTATAAGTATAATTAAATAGTCATTTGACATAAACTTACTTTAGCACACTAAAGCGAAAGCTTATGTCGGGAATAGTAAGTAAGTGCAGTGGGCAATGGCGTTCACGGGCACTTTTTTACTTTTTTCTCATTTAAATGATAAAATCAGATCGTTTTTTACCTTAAAATCAGGTTAAAACGGAACTATATTTAAGGAGGTCAAAGTATTATGAGAAACAGAAAACAGGTTCTTGCTGTACTGCTTGCAGGAACGATGGTTGCGGGTTCGCTGGCAGGTTGTGGCGGCGGCAATGCCCCAGCAACAGACACGCCGGTGACAGAGAACAACAGTCAGGCGCAGCCGGCAGAGACAGAGGCGGCGGGAACAGGCGAAACGGCCGCGGAGGGAGAGACAGCAGCAGTGGATGCTTCTGCTAAGACAATGGAAGAACTGGCAGGCATGGAGTACGATGACCGCTCTACATACCTGTATGAGCAGAATCTTGGCGAATTTTACGAGCTCTATATGGAAGCGAAAGATGAGATCGAAGATCTTTCAAAGCGCCATGCTATGATGGCTGTTGCGGAGGCTAAACTGCTGGAGACAGGTTTGGTTAATCCACAGACTTCACAGGGCGGAGCTTATGCTATGGCAAGGGAGGTTCCCCATACAAGAACTACCGTATTGTGGGGAAATGATGAGTACAGATTCCACAATGCACTTGTGACAACAGAGCTGATCAAGAGTGAAGACATTGCGGAGATGAAGAAGCAGTGGGCAGAGCTTCAGGGAACAGGGACATATCTTGACTGGGTGAAGACATACCTTGAAGAAAAAGGATATGAGCTGGCAGATAACTACAACTATCAGAATTTTGGCTCTGACCCGGTGACATGGGATATCCTTTCCACGAGCCAGACCGTGGATAGCTATGCACCGGTCAATACCTATGATGGTCTGCTCGAGTATGATTATGAAAATGTCCAGCAGCCTGCACTTGCGACGAGTTACGACGTCTCTGACGATGGACTGGTTTACACATTCCATATCCGTGAGGGTGTTGACTGGGTTGATTCCCAGGGAAGAAAAGTGGCGGATGTCAAGGCTGACGACTGGGTTGCAGGATTCCAGCATATGATTGATACAAACGGCGGTTTGGGCGATCTGGTGGACGGTGTTGTCAAGAATGTCACAGGATATATCTCAGGCGAGATCACCGATTTCACGCAGGTTGGTGTCAAGGCGCTGGATGATTATACGCTGGAGTACACACTCGAGAAGCCGATTCCTTACTTCCCTTCCATGTTGGGATACAATGTGTTTGCCCCGCTCAGCAGGGATTACTATACATCACAGGGCGGAAAGTTTGGTGAGGAGTTCGATGCTTCCGCGGCGGATTATACGTATGGTAAGTCGCCGGATAACATCGCGTACAATGGTCCGTTCCTGATCACGAACTTTACATCAAAGAGTGTCATTGTGTTTAAGCAGAACGAGTCCTACTGGAACAAGGACAATGTCACGATCAAGTCCATGACATGGCCGTATGAGGATCAGTCCGATCCCACGAAGATGTATAATGATGTCAAGAGCGGTGTATTGACAGCTACAGGTCTGTCTACTTCAGAGGTTGAGACGGCAAGGGCTGAGGGGCTGTTTGATGACTATGTGTATATCAGTTCCACAACAGGTACGACATTCTCCATGTATTACAATTTGTTCCGCACGGCATATGCGAACAGCAATGACAATACAAAGGTGGTTTCTATCCTGACAGACGAGGAAAAAGACCTGGCAAATGCAGCCCTTGGAAATGCGAATTTCCGTCTTGCGCTGTCCTTCTCTGTGGATAAGGCGGCAAGACAGGCCCAGCGTGTGGGCGAGGACCTGAAGCTGGGAAGACTTAGAAATTCCTATGTTCCGGGTAACTTTGTGACAATTGAGAACGAAGTGACAATCGATATCAATGGCACAGCAACGACATTCCCTGCAGGAACACTCTACGGCGAGATCGTGCAGGCGCAGCTTGACGCGGACGGGATTCCCATTAAGGCTTTTGACATAAACGCAGATGGCGGAGCAGGAAGCAGTGACGGGTATGACGGATGGTACAACGCGAAGAATGCAGCAGAATATCTTGACAAGGCGATCGAGGAGCTGGCAGCACAGGGTGTTGTGATCGACGCGGAGCATCCGGTTCGTCTGGAGTTCCCGTACACATCAAGTATCGAGTGGGTAACCAACCAGGCAAATGCTGTAAAGCAGTCTGTTGAGAGTGCTCTTGGCGGCAAGGTTGAGATTGTCCTCGCAGATGGTGCAGTCAGCAATGAGTGGTATTACACAGGATACTACACAGACTACGGATACGAGGCAAACTACCACATCACGGACGTATCTGGGTGGGGTCCTGACTATGGCGATCCTGCCACATATCTCGACACATTCTTACCTGACTACTCAGGTTATGTAACAAAGAGTCTTGGTATTTTCTAATTCTATTTATACAATGCTGCCAGGAAATGGTTTGGACCGTTTCCTGGCGGCAGATAAAATAAATGAAGTGAAGCGACTTTCACGCAGCAGGTTTGTGTTTGCGCCCAAACTGGCATAAGAAGCAGGAATGGGAGATTTATATGGCTAAATATTTATTGAAACGTTTATTTCATGGACTGTTATCTGTCATTGCAGTCGTTATTTTGATTATGATTATGATCTATTCCATGCTGGATCGTAATCTGATCTTTGCGTCAGATCCGGTGTATACAAAGCAGCAGAACAACCAGAAGGTGACGTACAAATACCAGAAATGGGAAGATTATGGTTATCTGGATTATGTGACATACGCCGACTATCTGAATACCCTTGTGGCCTGGTTTCCTCATCAATCTCCCCACTTGCCACAAGGG
>CAJUQZ010000068.1:9709-21514 GCA_910588755.1 uncultured Lachnospiraceae bacterium
GAATACCCTTGTGGCAAGTGGGGAGATTGATGAGGAAACCAGGGCCGCAGCGGTTGGGTTTGGCAGGACTCCGGACCAGGATTCGGAGTTGGTAAAAGAATATGTGAAGAAGTTTACAGACTATTACAAATCCCAGGGCTATTTTGTGGAGCGGCTGGACGCAGTACTTATGGGCAGAAAAAAGATTGCAAGCGGCGGACAGCAGCAGCTTTATGCATACAGGAATATTCCGTTGTTCAACCGTGTGTGGGACTATTTTACAGGAATATTAGAGATTGATAATATTAATAAGATAGAAAATGATGTGGGAAATCGTGGTATTTCCTTTACTTTATATGATCCTGTCTATGGCGGGGAGAAATTTTCACCGGCAATTATCGGAAATGGAACGAGGCACAAATATCTGGTTTACTGTGATTCCAAATTTCCATTTATTCATCAGAATATGCTGACAATTCAGCTTGGAACCTCCTATTCTGTCAACATGGGGGTTGATGTATTTACGACCATGACAAAGACGCAAGGCTCTTATGAGGCCTCGACAGTTACCTATCCTTCTGGTTTGGTGGAGGAGAGTGCGGACGATCTGCACTCGGCTACGTACCTGGCAAATTCGCTGCACTCGAGTCTGGTGTACGAGTCGCGCTATGTTGATGATTATACCATGACGGACACGGTGAAGGGCGGGTTATCCAAGATGGGGTATTCTTTCCTGATCGGTATTATTGCTACGGTTATGGCCTATCTGCTCGGCGTGCCGCTTGGCATTGTGATGGCGCGCAGGAAGGACAAGCTGCTCGATAAGCTGGGCACGTTTTATATTGTGTTTATCATCGCGGTTCCATCGCTGGCTTATATTTTCCTGTTCAAGGCAATCGGAAGCAAGCTGGGATTTCCGACGACGTTCGATATGGATACGACGAACAAACTGGTGTATGTGCTGCCGATTATCTCGCTTGCGCTGCCGCAGATTGCCAACCTGATGAAGTGGCTGCGACGCTATATGATCGACCAGATGAATTCGGATTATGTAAAATTTGCAAGGGCCGGCGGACTTTCTGAAAATGAGATCTTTACAAAGCATATTTTAAAGAATGCCGCGATTCCGATTATTCATGGAATCCCGGGAAGCGTGCTGGGGTGTCTGACGGGTGCGATTATCACGGAGCGCGTGTATGTTGTGCCTGGTGCCGGTAATCTGCTAACAGAGGCGATCAATAAGTACGATAACGGTGTTATTGTCGGAGTTTCCTTATTTTATGCAGTTCTAAGTGTAATAGCGATTATATTGGGCGATGTGCTGATGTCTATGGTAGATCCCCGGATTTCCTTCTCAAGTAAGGCGAGGTAGTAGATCCGGCAAAAGGAAAGGAATAGAGTATGAATGTAGATTTTAAGATGGGGAAACATGTGACAGTGACGGTGGACAATCTGGAGGAGACAGACCTGACGGAGGGGATGTCGGACGCAGAGCTTTTCCAGGTGGTCAATCACAGTGATCTGGAGTCGGAAAAGATCACGGCGCCCAGATATTCCTACTGGCATTCTGTTTTCCGGGTGTTTTTCAGGAAGAAGATCAATATTGTGATGCTGGGGTTATTGGCAGTCGTTATCCTGATGGCCTATCTCTATCCGATTTTCGTAGAGTACGACCGTTATGGTAATCTGTTAAATCCGGAGGCGAAACATCTGCTGCCGTCCGCGGCGTTCAAACAGTTTGGCTATAATATCCACTGGATTCTGGGAG
Organism: uncultured Lachnospiraceae bacterium; assembly: GCA_910588755.1. Classification (GTDB taxonomy): domain Bacteria; phylum Bacillota; class Clostridia; order Lachnospirales; family Lachnospiraceae; genus COE1. The sequence goes on from CAJUQZ010000068.1 coordinate 11,457, forward strand.
CCGGCGCGGCTGGACAGTCCACTTTTGACGCGATCTGGTATGGTTCGCAGATTTCCATTTCACTGGCGCTGGTGGTTGCGCTGATCAATATGACGGTCGGTGTGATTGTCGGAGCCGTGTGGGGGTTTTCCAAGAAGGTGGACAATGTGATGATGATTGTCTATAACATTATCGCAAACTTGCCGTATATTCTGGTGATTTCCGTTATGGTCATGATTTTTACGGCGGGGTTCTGGACGATGGTTTTGGCGATGACGGTCACGGGCTGGCTATTTATCGCGTACTTTATCCGCACGCAGGTGGTCATTATCCGCGACAGGGAGTACAACCTGGCCTCGAGATGTCTGGGAACATCTACGATTCGCATTGCGATGAAGAATATCCTGCCGTTTATGACTTCTGTCGTGGTGACGCTTGCGGCGACAGAGATTCCGTCATATATTTCTTATGAAGTATTTCTGGCTTATATCGGAATGGGACTTAAGGAAATGTCACTTGGTAGGTTGATCTACGAGGCGGAGAGCGCGATGCTGACGCCGGGCTGGGGCTTTGAATTCTGGAGTCCGGTCGCGGTTGCTTCGATCATCACGATTGTATTGTATGTGGTCGGACAAAACCTTGGTGATGCGTCCGATCCGAGAACACACATGTAGGCGGGGGACAGAATGGAAGATAAAAAGATATTATTATCAATCAAGGATTTGGTGGTGAAGTTTCGCGTGCGCGGGAAAAAGCTGACGGCGATCCGCGGGGTTTCACTGGATATATATGAGAATGAGTCGATAGCGATCGTGGGAGAGTCAGGTTCTGGCAAGTCGGTGTTTACAAAGACCTTTGCCGGCATGCTTGACAGCAACGGATATATTGATAACGGCAGCATTTTGTTCCATGATGAGGAACTGGCAGACACGGTTGTCAGAAAAAATACGATATCTGACAAAATGATCAGCCATGCGCTGAACAAGCTGAACGTGTATGCGCAGTATGAGCTTGGGGCTGATATCCATAAAGAGATGGAGGCGCTAAAGGCGGAGCGGGCTGACAAAGAAAAGATCAGCAGGGAGCAGAGCGAGGCGAGCGATCATGCGATTGCGGAGCTTGGCATCAAAAAGACGGAGGCTTTTAATCTAAAGCAGACGCTTGATCCCAAGACTGACAAGGCGAAGATCAGGGAATTGTCCCAGTCCATCAAGGACATGGAACGGGAGATCAAGAAGCTGCTGAAGGACAGAATGACAATGGAGCTCGAGGCATCAAAGGCTGTCAAAAATGATACGGCATATATAGGCAAGTATGACTCCAAAATGTCGGAGCTCAAGGCCAAGTATGACGCGGCAGTCAAGGGAAGCATTTCGGAGGAGACGAGAAAGCGCAATGAGGTTTTGGCTAGGGAAGTTTATCTCTCGATTGGCAGGTATAGTTTTTTTAAGCGGGCACAGCTTTTGCATATGCTCCTGGCGGCATTGAAACAGGCGATGGTCACAGGGGTTGACTTGTCGGATGACACACAGCGGAACGCAGTTTTTGACAAGGTGGCATTCCGTGTAAAATATCTTGACGAGACAGCGGACAGGCTTCATGGAATATGTGTTTTAAACCTTGCAAATGTAAAGTATGCAAAGGACTGGTATCAGATCCGCGGCAAGAAGATTGCGACAGTTTTCCAGGACCCGATGACCTCTTTAAACCCGATCATTACAATCGGAAAGCAGATCACGTCAATCATTATGAAGCATCAGGACGTGACGGAGGTTGAGGCGAGGGCACAGGCGCTGGATCTGATGAAAAAAGTGGGGATTCCCAACGCAGAAGCGCGTTTTGACGATTATCCGTTCCAGTATTCCGGCGGTATGCGGCAGAGAATAGTCATTGCGATCGCATTGTCCTGCCGGCCAAAGATCCTGATTTGCGACGAGCCAACGACGGCGCTTGACGTTACGATCCAGGCACAGATTTTAAAGCTGCTGAAAGATCTGCAAAAGGAATTTAATTATACGATTGTCTTTATCACGCACGATCTTGGTGTTGTGGCAAACATTGCGGACCGTGTCGCGGTGGTGTATGCCGGCCAGATCATAGAGCTTGCCTCTGTTGACGAGATTTTCTATGATCCAAGGCACCCGTACACATGGGCATTGCTCTCCTCCATGCCGCAACTTGCGGAGAAGAATACGAAGCTGTATTCCATCACGGGCACGCCGCCTTCGCTGTACAATAAGGTGGTTGGAGATGCGTTCGCGCCGCGCAACCCGTACTGCATGAAGATCGACACGCTCAAGGAGCCTCCGATGTTCAAGGTCACGGATACGCACTACGCAAAGACATGGCTGCTGGACCCGCGCTCTCCTAAGATTGAGAAGCCGGAAGCCATTCAGAATATTCATGAGAAACTGTTAAAAGCTTTTAACATATAAATAAATCAAAGGCCTTAGGAACTATAAAGAAATAACATGACAATATTTCACAGGATATGTTTAAGTTAATTCTTTACAGTTCCTTAAATCAAAGACTTTAGATAGGAGATTTAGAACGTGTCAAACCTAAATCAGGAAAAATCAGGACGTGTAGCTCATTTGCCGGAGCATGGTCCGATTGATGAAAAAAATGGCAAAGAGATCTTATTATCGGTCAAGAATGTCGATATCACATTTGGCAAGGGTGACAGCGCGGTGAGGGCGGTCAAAAATGCCAGCTTTGACATATACAAAGGAGAGACGTTCTCACTTGTAGGGGAGTCGGGTTCTGGCAAGACCACGGTCGGAAGGGCCGTAATCCGTGTCAATCCCTGTGCCAAGGGAGAGATTCTGTACAAGGGTGTCCGCATTTCCGGGAAGATTCCGCACTCTCTGGACAGGGAGGTTATCCGCAATATCCAGATGGTGTTTCAGGACCCTGCGGCATCCCTCAACGAGCGTGCCACGGTAGACTATATTGTGTCGGAGGGATTGTACAATTTCCACCTGTATCAAAACGAGGCGGACCGTGTACGGAAGGTAGAGGAGATGATCAACGAGGTTGGACTGCTGCCGGAGCATCTCACGCGCTACCCGCATGAGTTTTCGGGCGGCCAGCGTCAGAGAATCGGCCTTGCCCGTGCGATGGTCATGGAACCGGAACTGGTGGTTGCAGATGAGCCGATTTCAGCGTTGGATGTATCGATCCGTGCACAGGTGCTCAACCTTCTCAAAAAATTCCAGGTGGAGAAGAATGTGACCTATTTGTTTATCGCACATGACCTGTCTATTGTGCGGTTTATATCCGATCGTATCGGTGTCATTTACAAGGGAAATATTGTGGAGGTCGCTGAGGCGGACGAGTTGTTTGACTTCCCGCTGCATCCATATACCCATTCCCTGATTTCTGCGATTCCGATACCGGATCCGAAGCTTGAGAAGAACAAGGTGCTCTACACCTACGACCCGTCAATGCATGATTACAGTACCGATCAGCCGGAGCTTGTCAACATCGGACATGAGCACTATGTCTATGGAAATAAGAAGGAAATCGAGGAGTACAAGGCGATTCGCGAGAAGGGTGTGCCTTTGAAGTCGATTAATATTGTTGCCCCGGGTACAGCGCAGCAGAAGAGTGGGTCAGAAAATGAGACAAGCATACACACTGCGTCAGAGGAAGAATTTTTGCAGGCGCCGCTGCATGATACAGGGAGTGTGTGGTACAAGATTATATCGTTCCTGCTGCCGGTTCTCGGACTGATTGCGGCATTCGTATTTAAGCATTTTCATTATTACCGCAACTATACCGCGTGCAAAAAGGGTGCGATTGGCGGACTGATTTTGCTTGCGGCGATCGTAGTCTTATTTGCCCTGTTGCTAATACTGGTGGTGATCTGACTTGAACCGCGCGGCCAGAGACAGGGACGACAGGCACCCAAAGCCTGTAAAACGAATTGAATTATTGGAGAAATACCCCAAAGCGAGACTGGCGCTGACCATTGTGCTGATTTTGGTCGGCGTGTGCGCTTTGGGGTATTCACTAGTATCCTTTATGACAGCGGATTCCGGCTGGACTACAATCGAGGCGGATTCATCGGAGGCAAGCTGCTCGGACGAGCTGGTTTTCCAGTATTACCTAGGAGCGGGGGAACTGTCGGCAACGGCGGAGAAAAAGGCGGTAAGTGCGCTGTACACAGAGCTGGCAAGGTCAGCGTACCAGCTCTTTCACACAAGCCAGGGCTTTGGCGGCGTTCATAATCTGTATTATATCAATCGGCACCCGAACGAGGAGATCGAGGTGGACGACATGCTCTACGAGGCGTTTTCCATGCTGGAAAAATATGGGAACAGGGCTGTGTATCTGGCGCCTGTCTATGTCCAGTATGATAATTTGTTCGGATGTCATGACGATGTGGAGACGGCCGCGTTTGATCCGTACCAAAATGAGGAGATTACGCAGTATTTTGCCGAGGTCACATCGTTTGCCGAGGATAAGGGCGCGGTCGATGTCCAGCTGCTGGGAAACAATACGGTTAGATTGTATGTGTCTGATGCGTATTTGCGTTATGCCGCGGAGAATGGTTTTTCCGATTATATTGATTTTTACTGGATGAAAAATGCGTTTATTGTGGATTATATTGCGGATACTATGAAGGCGAACGGTTTTGTGATGGGATCGGTTTCGAGTTATGACGGATTTGTCAGGAATATTGATAGTACTAGTGATATGGAGTATGGGTTCAATCTTTTTGACAGGGTAGGTGGTTCTGTATATCAGGCGGCCGTCATGCGCTACAGGCAGGCGATGAGTATTGTGTATCTGCGCAATTATCCCGCAAATGGCAGTCTGGACTGGCAGCATTATTATGAGTTTCGAAATGGTGAGATTCGGACGGCCTATATTGACGTGGCGGACGGGTACTGCAGGAGTGCGGTCAATAATCTTGTGGCTTATTCGCAAGAGAGTGGCTGTGCGGAGATTCTGCTTCAGGTGATGCCGGTATATATCAGGGATTATTTCGCGCCGGAGAAGCTGGCGGAGCCTGCACGGGAGGGAATCTATTCCATTTATTGTGAGAACAATCAGATATTATATAATGATGCCGCTTTGGTTTTGACTGACTTGTATGATGATGGGAACGGGGTTCGGTATAGGGCAGTGTACAGCGGAAACTGAAACTGAAACTGAAACTGGTATGTATGCTATGACATATGAGGTGAAAGGAAAAATAATTCTAACAGCTGCAGGCCTTTGGAGACGATCTTGTATGTGTTGTCTCAGTTAAAAAGCAATATGACAGGTGAGGAGTATGAACTTGGGCGGTTTCTATCAACGGATAACGAGTGACTGCATATGGATAGGCTGTTTGGGAAGCGTTCTATAAAGGATATGGTATGAAGAAGATTTTCAAGGGTATTTATGAATGGTCGAAGCTAATCTTGTTTGCAGTGATTGCGGCATTTTGGCTGAAAAATAACGTTGTCGCAAGTGCGCTTGTGCCGTCAGGTTCTATGGAACAGACAGTTATGACGGGAAGCCGAATTGTCATTAATCGCCTTGCGTATTTGTGTGACACACCGCAGCGGGGGGATATCGTCTCATTTTATTATCCCGATGACGGAGAGACTTTGTATCTGAAACGCGTCATGGGACTTCCAGGGGAAGTGATTGAGGGCATAGATGGTCGGGTGTATATTGACGGGAAACAAATACCAGATTTCACGCAGAATAGGTTTTGGGAGGATTTTGGGCCGTATTGGATACCGGAGGGCAGCTATTTTATGATGGGTGACAATCGTAGCAACTCGTGGGACTCGAGGTATTGGACAAACAAATTTGTGGATCTGGAGAATATTATAGGTAAGGCAGAGTTTGAGTATTATCCGGAAATAAAAGTGTTAAAATAGTGAAGTGCATTCTGGCAGGGACAGCTGTAAAGTAGTTTTGCTGCTGTTTCGGGAATGTTTCAATAAAATGAAGGTAAAAAGGAGGTACGTTTTTATGAAGAGAAGGTGTCTGACATTTGTCCTGACAGCAATGCTGACATTGTCAGCTGTGGTGTGTGGTGGTCCTGGCGATCGTTTTGTGGTGAAGGCTGCTTCACAGAATGATGCTTCGGTTCTGACTGGAGACGAAACTACTGTTCAAGCGGAAATTAATCCGATTGAAGAAGCCCTGAAGAAGATGCAGTCCGTCAACAGCATGGAAGCACAGATGGTAATGGACATGGACATTTCATTGGCTTATAATGGCCAAGAAGAGAAACTGGAAACAACCACGGCGATGAATATGGTTTGTTTTGCCGATCCGCTGAAATTTAAAGTGGATATGATTATGGACATGGGTGACGAGGGCAGTACTGTGATGTATATGTACGGAGAACCTGCGCAGGACGGAACAACCTATCAGGTGTACATGTATAATGGTGAGGAATGGCTTGTAGATACAGAGGATGCATCGATTCTGGCAAAGTATGACGCGCAGAACAGCATGGTGAACTACATTGGCGATGTCTCTGTGTACAACTTTGAAGGGGAAGAGCTGGTGAACGGTGCAAATGCTTATAAGTATTCCTATGTCATGACAGGCGAGGAAATGAAGGAAGCCCTGCTGGCATCAGACGCTTTTGAGTCTGCTGGCCTTAATGCGGCGCCAGGACAGCTGAGTAGTATGTTGGATGGACTTAGCGGGATTACAGAATATGTGTGGGTTGATGCGACCTCCCTGTATCCTGTCAAGTATGAGATGGATATGACAGAGGTTATGGATCAGCTGATGACGAACATCCTCGCATCTTTAGGAGAACAGATGAAGGGAATCACCTTTAATGTATCACAGTTTAAGGTGGTAATGGTTTGCTCGAACTTTAATAATGCCGCAGATTTTACGATTCCAGAGGAGGCTAAGAACTGATACGTACGACAATCCGTCTGGTAGGGTGTAAATAAAGGGCTGCTGTATTAGAAAAAATTAAGTGCATGATAGCTGCTAAAACTGGCGCAGCCAGTCAGGGTATTTTGTGGACTTGATGAATCATACAGCAGCTTTTTTGCGTTTTGGGACTAAGGCATTTTTAACATGGTTTGGTATCAAATCTGTTTTTTCAAAATCTGTTTTTGATGAATAGAATGAGTAGACTTTTCGTCTGTGTCATGATACAATGAATTTTGTATTTATTCATTTTCAAATTCCATGATTTCCGTTTCTATGATTGTACTATATATGTGAGAGAAAACACATAACAAATACCGTGTGTTTTATTGTGGACGATAATAGATTATTTCTAGGAATAAATATATGTAACAGATACGGTGTGCTTTATTATGGACAGTAGTAGATTACTTCTAGGAATAGAAAACACATGTAACAGATACGGTGTGTTTTATTATGGACAGTAGTAGATTATTACTAGGAATAGAAAGCACATAACAAATACGATATGTTTTAGTGTAAACAGCAACCAATTATCTCTAAGGAGTGAAAATATTTAATATGGATCATTTCGATGCAAACAATCAGCTGGAGCTGCGTTTTCCCATGATGGAGAATGACGAATACCAGAAGGCGCAAAATCAGGAGATCAAGCTTGGCATTGAGCAGGGACTGGACGTGGCGCTTTACTCAAACCCGGAATTTAACTGGCTGCAGATGGAGCAGATTCGCCTGGGACTGCGGGATAAAATAGACGCGTCTGTCTACGCCAATCCGGCCTACAGCTACGAGTCGATGCGGCAGATCCGTCTTGCCCTCTACTCCGGGATCAACTTGATTCCATATATCAACAGGGGGTTTGTGGATGACGATCTGGAGGAGATCCGCCTGGCGCTGATTGATTACCTTCCCCTGGATCGATGGCTGCGTGACGGCATGTGTGCGCCGCAGATTCGTGAAATCCGAATCGGGCTGTGTGAGAAACTGGATATTGTTTCTTATTTTGACAGCAGGTACAACTGGATGCAGATGCGGGAGCTTCGTCTCGGATTGGAGAAAAAGCTGGATACTTCTGTGTATTCTAATCCTTTGTTCAGCCATAACCAGATGCGGGAGCTTCGGCTGGGAATGGAGGCAGGACTGGATGTCTCATCTTACTGCAGTTTGGTGTATTCCGCTACAGATATGAAGGGGAAGCGGCTTGCCCTGATCGAGCAGAAAAAGTCCAGCGGGACTGTCAATGGCGGCAGCGGACAGAAGAAGGAGCGGGGCGGCGCCAAAAAGTCTATCTTTGACGATCTGGACAAAAAAGAATTTGTGATTTCGGTGGAGGACAATGGGAATAAGGCATTTGCGTATATTCCGTTTGTCTCGGGAAACGCAGTCACGAAGGAGGATATCTACCACGACCTTGAGCGGCGGGGAATTGTCTATGGCATCCGGCATGACAGTATTACAGACTTGATTGATAGGAGACGGATGAATGAAAAAGTGCTGATCGCGGAGGGTATTCCTGCAAACAGGGGACAGGACGGATGGTTTGAGTTTCTGGTGCGGCTTGACATGCCCCGTATTCCGGCTCCACTCCCGGACGGAAGCGTTGACTATGTCAATATTGAGGCGTTTGAGATGGTTGACGAGGGCGAGAAGATCGTGATTTATCATCCTGCCCAGAAGGGTTCTACAGGGACGAACATATATGGCGAGTCCATACATGCCGAGGATGGGACAGAGAAAAAACAACTGCGCGGCGTAGGTTTTACAATTGCGCCGGACGGAGTGACATACATTTCCAAAATGAACGGAAAGTTCGAGTTTGTCGGTGGGCGTATTCTCATCACGAATATGCTGGTCATCCGGGAGGACGTTACTGCCGTCACTGGCAGGCTGGAGGTGGATGGTTCCGTACATGTGATCGGAAGTATTTATTCCGGAGGCTACATTAAGGCGACCGGTGATATCATTATCGAGCATAACGTTGAAAATGCACATCTGATTGCCGGCGGGAATATTATGATCAAAAAAGGAAGCTGCTCTAAGAATGACTGCTTTATTGAGGCGGACGGCGAAGTGACCGGCAGCTTTTTCGAGGCGGCGAACATCAATGCCGGCGGCGATGTCAAGGCAAACTATATCATGAACAGCAACATTAACACAAAGGGGAAAGTGGTTGTAAACGGAAACAAGGCCTTGCTGCTGGGCGGCAAGATCTGCGCCATCAGGGGTGTGGACACCTACAATCTTGGAAACAGGATGCACGTAAAGACCAGTCTGGATATCGGCAGAAACCAGCTCTATGCCAATGTGCAGGCACAGTATGCGCAAGACAGGAAACAGCTGTTAGACGAGCTGGATGAACTGGAGAGGGTGCGGAACAAAATCCGCATGATGTGTGCCGGCGGCAGGGAAGTTCCGGAAGAGCAGCAGCGCAAGGTCTATGCCGCAATCGAGGTCAAGACACAGAAGCTGGCGGAGCTTGACGGGGAGGCTTCCAAGCTGGCCAACATGACGGAACTGGGCATGAAAGAACCTGTCCGCGTAAGGGGCACCGCCTACGGGGGAAGTACAATCACGATCAACAATGTCTCCTATATGCTTCCCAAGGAAGTGAAACGGGTCATCTTTAAGCTTAGGGGAAAACAGGTCGTCATGACAAATATTTAATATATGAAGGTTGATATAGAAAGTATGGGGGAAACAATGAAGCGCGATACGATTTTAATTTTTGAGGACAACGCGATTGACCGTGAAATTTTAGTGGAGTTATTCCAGTCGGAATACAGGATTTTGGAGGCGGAAAACGGAAAGGAGGGCATTGCGCTCCTCAAAGACAACATCGCATCCATCGCAGTAGTCCTGCTTGACAATCTGATGCCTGTAATGAACGGATTTGCAGTGCTGGAGCACTTGAAGGACAAAAAGGTCCTGAACAGGATTCCTTTTATCATGATCACAGGGGAGAGCTCCCATGATGTGGAGCGCAAGGGTTATGAGTACGGTATTGTCAGCTATATTACAAAACCATATCAGCCTGATGTCGTGAAGCAGGTTGTCCGCAATGCGATCGGCTGGTTCCAATACAGAATGCAGCTTGAGCTGATGGTCAGGAAACAGAACAACAGCATACAGAAGCAAAATACTGTCTTGAAGCAGCAGGCGGAAAAGATCAACAA
>CAJUQZ010000068.1:21524-22015 GCA_910588755.1 uncultured Lachnospiraceae bacterium
ATACTGATCGATTCTCTAAGCAACATCGTGGAATTTCGGAATATGGAATCCAAGCAGCACATTAAAAGGATACGCGAGTACACGCTGTGCCTGGGCAAAAGTGTGATGGAGCTTTATCCGGAATACGGGCTCACACAGGAGAAGCTGGAACAGATTGGCTGGGCCTCCTCGCTCCACGATATCGGGAAAATTGCAATCTCAGATAGTATTATCTTAAAGCCTGGAAAGCTGACTTCCGACGAGTTTGAACTGATTAAGTCCCATACCACAAAGGGGGCAGAGATCATACAGAACAGAATCTGTCTGAATGACAAGGCCATCTTTGAATATGCCTGCGATATTGCCAGGCATCATCACGAAAAATATGACGGAAAGGGATATCCCGACGGGCTTAAAGGTGATGAGATCAGCATAGCGGCGCAGATCGTATCTCTTGTAGATGTGTATGATGCGCTCACATCAAAGCGTGTGTATAAGGATGCGTATGAGCC
>CAJUQZ010000068.1:22026-22232 GCA_910588755.1 uncultured Lachnospiraceae bacterium
ATGATTATCAACGGACACAGCGGTACATTTTCTCCCAAGCTTCTGAAGGCTTTTACGGAAGTAAGGGCAGAGATTGAGCGTCTGCTGACGATGTATAGCGATGAGGAATTGTGAACAGATGTTTGCACAGCGGTATAATATTGTGTAGATGACAGGTGGCGTGTTTATTATGAAACAATTGCACAAATATTCAGTATGAAATTGAA